>MPNP01000020.1 GCA_002239085.1 Rhodobacteraceae bacterium bin131
TTAATAAGTTATCTTTGAAATCGTACTATCATAGGCGCAAGTTTTTTGACAAAAATCATACCTTAATAAACTTGTAGTATTGAGTTTCATTCCTTATTCAAGTCAGCTCTTTTGAAACCGTTATAAAATAGTTCACGTTACTCTACGTTCTCACAGTTTAATTTAGTTTACATGATACGATTTATTTTCATCCGAATAAATTTGGTGATGCTCCTTTGGCTAGTGCTCTGTTTGGGTTTACGTGCACAGACTCAAGACACTTGGATTCAATTTATTGAAACCCAAAATTTCGCAACAGCCAATGAATTTGCGATTGAGGTATCAGCATTAGAACCAAACGTTAAAATTTACCGAACGATATTAGGTTCTTATGCAGTTATCATCGGCCCGATGAGTGGTCCTGAGGCCCAACAAAAAGCAAACAATGCTCTGGAAATTTCGACTTCTCATCCTGATGCCAATTTTTTGATTTCCAAAGGTTTCCAGTATCAAGAGGAAATTCCAACCAAATTAGCTGAGATAAGTCCTCAAAAGACCGAAGAGAAACAATCGCAAATTGCAGAAAATTCAAGTCCCCAAAGTCCGACATTGGGTGAATCAATTGACCCTTCAAACGTGAATAATTTTTTTGAGTTCGCACCTGTGAAGAAAGAGTATACCATTCAACTTGGGTTAAAGTTGTTAGGCTATTATGAATACAACATTGATGGGATTCTTGGGAGTGGTTCGGAATCAGCTATAAAAGCGTTTCAGCGCTCAATTCAACAAGAATCAACGGGTCAATTAACAACCGAGCAATTTACAGTATTACTGGCTGAAATAGAAAAACGGGTTGGCTTTACCCAATTGCGAACCGCCATTAACAAAGAGTTGGGGATTAAGGTAGTGGTTCCAACTGGCCTTGTAGAAGAAGTAGAGATTGACTTCCCATACATTAAATTAAAGCCAAAAACCGATCGGAATTATAATATTGTTTTATTCAATTCTAGAGGAGGAAAAGATGTTTTGCAGGCATTTTACAGGGGATTATTGGTTCATGCCAACATCCCTGGCGCCAACTCTGAAATAACAAGTAATAGGTTTGAAATAAGATACTCGGATTTCGAGTTTAATTTTCATGCTAAAGCAAGACTTTTTGAAGATCGGATTCGGGGAGTCATAACGTATTGGTCAACCGACCAAAGCAATTGGGCTTCATATATATCAGAGCTTATTACGCACAGTTTAGTCGAGTCTAGTACTCAAGTTAGCGAGTCAGTTAAGGGCGATTCTAAGATAATGCGACTCGAAAAAGTTTTAGAAGTCTCAAATACTATCGAACCGAAAAAAACTTCATCAGGATTTTTTGTCAATTCTAATGGAGCAATTCTAACGAGTTCCGATGGTGTTAATGATTGTCAGCGGATTACTGTTGATTTTAGTCAAGAAGCAGAAATAAGCTATCTAAATCTTGATACAGGTCTAGCGGTGTTAAATACTCAGGCTCCAATAACTCCCCTATCAGCAGCAGTTTTTGCTTCAAATTTTTCAGTGGATAATTCTGACCTCATCTTGGGGGGATATTCTTTTGGTGATGCTTCAAAACTGGCCATTGTATCAATCGGTAAGGGAGGTCAAAGAATTAAACAGAACTTATCAAATGCTGACTTTGTAATTCAATTAAACACTACGGAAGAGGATATTGGAGGTCCCCTAATTAATGCTTCGGGAAAGGTTGCTGGAATTTTAAAGGGAAGGACAGCACTTGATAAAGGTTTGCCACATAACCTTCAGTTCGGCTTGAGCTCAAATTCCATATTTAAGGATTTGTCAGAAGCTGGAATTAACATTCAAATTGCTGATTCAAAGGAGTCATTAGAATTTGAGCAAATCAGTCAAATCGCCCGTGATATAACTGTCCTAGTGCGGTGTTATTGAATTTAGGACATTAACCTAGAATATTTTTCTTTATCAAGATAGTATAAATTATGGCAAATTCAAAAAGAATTATAGTCCTCGGTGCCTATGTTTCTGATGCCACCTTTAGAGCAGAACGAATGCCAAAACTTGGCGAAACCATCATTGGGCAGTCTTTCAAATTTGGCCCTGGTGGCAAAGGGTCAAATCAAGCAGTTGCCTCAGCACGTCTAGGATCAAATGTTTCCTTTATTTCGCGGCTTGGAGACGATGCTTTTGCAAAAATGGCCTATGAACTTTGGAAAGAAGAAGGGGTGGAACCATTAATTGTTACTGACCTAGAAAAAGGTACCGGTTCAGCTTGTATTTATGTTGACACTCACAAAGGGAGTAACGCAATTACCATAGTTCCAGGTGCGGCGTTGAATATTTGTGCGGCGGATATTGAACAATTTAAGTATTCTATCCAATCTGGATCTATATTTATTGCCCAACTTGAAACACCACTTGATGCGACAATCAGGGCATTGGAAATTTCTCGACAATCTAGTCTTACGACGATTCTCAACCCTGCTCCTGCAGTCAAACTTGACCGTCAAATATTGTCGTTGGTTGATTATCTTATTCCTAATGAAATAGAGGCCGAGTTGTTAACAGGAATAGAGGTGAAGTCAATTGAGGATGCGAGGGTGGCCTCAGTTAGATTAATTGATTTAGGCTGTCATGCAAGTATCATCACTCTCGGTGAAAAAGGTGCTTTGTTCAATAATGGACAGTCTATATCAATCATTCCAGCACCTCAAATTAGGGAAGTAATTGACACAACAGGTGCTGGAGATTGTTTTTGTGGAGCATTTGCTCATGCAATGCTCCAAAACCTTCCACCCCTTGAAGCAGTTCAATTTGCTTGTAACGCTGCGGCAATTTCAACAACTCAGCAGGGAGCCGCCAATTCCATGCCATCAATAGACGATGTGAATAATCTAATTAATTTCGAAAATTAACCTTTTGCTAAATCAATTAATGGTTGAATGAGTTTACACTTCTTTTCACTTCTGACATTTACACTCTGAAACTCCAATAAATATCGGACTTTACTGATTGTCCGTATATCAATTTAAAATAAGCAGTTCTTGTACCTAAAATTGAATTGGGACCGTGAATCTCTCTTCACTTGTTCAAATTCGAGGACGCAACCTGTTATGCTGGGGTATCACTTAGCTTCTTACCTCATGCTTCTCCTCCAATCCACTGGTTATCACATTGATGTAAGCAAAGTTACCAACTCAAAATTACATGATGGATTTAAGTTAAATTAATTTACACTTTTGGGAGGGAAAAATGTTAAAGATAGGCTAACCAAGTTGATCACCTGACTCATTTGGCCACAATCACACTGTAAGTTCTGCAAGGCCGTCAGATTGTTCTTGAGAATATCGAATATCGTCTTGGCACTCGTCCAAGCTCCCTAGCAGCCATTGGACTTCCAGATATGTCCGAGTCATCTTTTCCAAACTACGCGACCTGCCTATCTTATTCTGATACACAAAGATATAGAGCTTCAGGAGCGCCACAGGATTGAACGGTGGTTGAGCTGATCACGAATATTCCTCGGTTTGTTCAAACCCCAACGCGTTCAAATTCAGTGTATTGATATACTTATGCATCGCTCGGACGGGATTTTTCTGATCAACTTAAACATAAAATCAGAGCGGTTGCAACTTAACTGATCCGTGGTGCAGGACTTTTTGATATGGTTGGTGTGGCCTTGATCAACCTCAATTGAAAAATTTGATTATGTTCAGCATTGAATCACAACTGGCTCGTACAAGCAAGATGTTAAAAGCCTATTATTAAAAATTAATTTAGGTTGAAAGGAACAGGGATGGAAGTTCGATAATAATAAATTGAAGAGGTTAGAGTCAGGGTCTCAAAAGCGGATTACCATTACTCAATTTAGGGTCAAATTAGCTTATTGCACAATCTCTCAAAACATAATGCACCATTAGTTTGAATTTTCTCTTGCAAAGCCACTTCGTGTCCATTATATGCTATCAAGAACCAACCATAGGAGACCCCATGCAGAAATTTGATGACATACTTAAACAACATATTCAGGAGCACCTCGCTCCCGCAAGGATTGTTGATGTGAAATCAGAGGAGGCTGAGGATTATTACGGGGATCCAATCCTGCGCATCAGGGTTGTTTATGAGGCCGAAAATAATCGGTTGGATCCAGAGAAAGTCGTGAGTTTAGCTCGGCACCTGTATGAACCACTCAAAGCATATCCACCGGACTGTTATCCTGTTATTTCATATATGATCCCAGAGGAAGTTGAATATGCAACCGAGTGACCTCATTTTTGTTTCCCGGAGTCTGTTAGAGCTAAGGCGTAAGGGCAAGCCGCGACAAGCAGATCTCAATAGGGCTTTGAGCACGGCCTACTTTGCGATGTTCCACGCACTCTGTAGGAATTGTGCTGATTGCCTTGTCGGCAAGAACAAATTGTCAAGAAGCGAGTTGGCTTGGATACAAGCATATCGGGCTGTTGAGCATGGCTTTGCTAGGAACCAATGCAGGAATCGGACAACCATGGAAAAATTTCCTGAAGAAATAAGGGATTTTGCCAGCAATTTTGTGGATCTTCAGGAAAAACGCCACTTGGCTGACTATGATCCTAGTTACAGGTTCACCCGTCATGAGGTATTAACTTGGATTGAAGGTGCTGAAACTACGATCAAGAAACTACAAACATCACAAATCGAAGATAGAAAAGCCTTTGCTGTCTGGACTGCTATGTAAAAGCGGCCTTAATAAAGCCCAGATTTTATATGCCTCCCCTTTTCTGGACTTCACACCCTCAAATATTCCTATAAGTGCCGCCACAACTGGCTCAACTCCAATTTTTGATCACCTATAAATGTGATTTTGTTCCCACGTATTTCTATCATTATACTTTTTTCCATCTCACTATATTAATTTCCATTTGCAATTCCAGATAAATGCAAGTTCCCATAATTGTTACGCTTGACGGTCACATTGATTGGGGCTTAAATCTACTCATTATGGGGATGTAAAGAAAATTATATCTTCATTATTTTTGTGAAATTCCGATTAATATTCGTTTTTTATTGTAAAATTTCTATTCACGATGTGGTTCAGGAATTGAGCGACGAACAAGGTTTTTTGGAGAGGGTGGGAAATTATCCAGTTTTTGTATACGAGCTGAACCAAGTGTGGTCTTGCCATGATCGATAGAGAGAAAACAAAGGATATTGGCGAAGACGATTCATCCTTCAAGGAATGTTCTAAAGTCATCGTAATTTTTGGGTGGGAATCTGGAGAGGATAAGGATGGTTGTTTTGCGAATTACTTTCCATCTTGTTGTACGTGTCAAAGGAAGATTGCTTTGGAACCGAATTGGACATGGATGGTTTCGATGTTATAGACCATGTCTTTTATCCTAATAGGAAAACTGATAAGGGTCATATGGATTTCTTAATTCAAAATGCGGTTAAAGTTAAATCCAAAGATAAATTATGAAGGACAAAATCTCAAAACACAAGATTGAAGGCGGTCTATAGCTTGTTGTGGAGGTTTTATGGAATACGGGAGTGAGTGAAGGTAAGGTTAAATATCACCTCCTCCCTGGGGTTGAAAAAATCAATTTTCTCTAATACATCCAATAATGTCTTACCGAATTTATCTTTATTGAATTGCATGAAATGGAGAGGTGGCCGAGTGGTCGAAGGCGCACGCCTGGAACGCGTGTAGGCGGGAAACCGTCTCCAGGGTTCGAATCCCTGTCTCTCCGCCACCTTTAAACTCGTACGACCTTCCTCAATTCAAACTATCGTAATAGGTTAGATTGAGTGTAAACTCTTTCTAATTAAACACTCCACTAAGAAAGGCTTGAAAGAAGTTACTGTCAATTAATGGGCTGTTTGGTTTTCCTGAGATAAGGTAAAACTGTTTCAAAGCCGCCAAACCGCTCTTTTGCTTCCTCATTGGAAACTGCGGGTGTAATGATAACATCATCACCTTGATTCCAATTAGCAGGTGTTGCAACCTGATGATTAAGGGTCAACTGAATTGAGTCAATTACTCGTAGTATTTCATCAAAGTTTCGACCCGTGGTCATTGGATATGTTAACGATAATTTGATTTTTTTATCTGGTCCAATGACAAATACTGAACGAACAGTTGCATTATCAGCGGGGGTTCTTCCCTGAGAGCTATCTCCCTCAGAAGCTGGAAGCATACCATACATCTTGGCAACTTTAAGTTCACTGTCTCCAATCATTGGATAAAAAACTTTATTGCCTGAAACGGTTTCAATGTCCGATTTCCATCGCTTATGATCCTCTACAGGATCAACAGAAATACCAATTATTTTGGTATTACGCTTTGTAAACTCATCCTGCATGCCTGCCATGACGCCTAACTCTGTTGTGCAAACAGGAGTGAAGTCCTTTGGATGAGAAAACAAAATTGCGAAACCATCGCCAATCCACTCATGGAAACGGATCTGACCTTCAGTGGTCTCAATTGTAAAATCAGGGGCGGTGTCATTAATTCTCAAACTCATGGTTTTTTCCTTAAGTTTATGTTTACAAGGTTTATTTACTGAACAACATCTCGTTGGTTGATTATATAAGATGTAGGCATTGATTAGCAATAATGAAGTATTTAAGCGACTTTATGTGTATCAGCTTAAGTAAATTCAAAATACTCATTCAGAAAACATTAAACGATTGCCATGAGCCAAAACAAGCCTGAATAGAGCCTTACTCCTTTGACGAGTGCATTCTCAACTCATTTTCATGATAGCAACAATCAGGACGATAAGTCAGCGACAATCATGTTAACAGGATGATTCCTAAAGGGTAGACGATTCCCCTACCCCTCACAAGGTCCCCATGACCAAGGCAATATAAACTTAAAGGTAAAGATCGGCAAATGAAGAGTAAGGTAAAGACATCCCATAAACTCGGTTGCCTCTTCACGGACAAATTATCCAAACCGATAAACGATATGCCTGCTAATGCTTTGAGGGCTGAATTAATTCAATGTCATAAGCAATTGATTTTTGGTATTTCAGGAAGATCAAGAAACCAACAGAATTATTGTTGGAAATGGTCACTCAAGAAAATATCTTTCTTCCATCCAAAGAAATTTGATTTTGTAAACTTCAGTCGCAATCCGAAAATAAATCAATCAAGAAAGAGATTGACCCTTCTGTTGTTACGGCCTTTATTTTCTACTTTTCCTAGTCGAACAGCTCCAATCTCACCTGTAGATGCCACATGAGTCCCACCACAGGGCTGTAAATCAACCGTTCGGTCAGAATTATGAATGCGAATAAGTCTGACCTTTCCAGAATCCATCGGTGGCATCACTGACATTGTTTTGACTAAGTTCATGTTCCGCTTGAGCTCCTCTGAACTGATCCATTCGTCACTAACTTGGTAGTTTTGATTGATGATGGCATTAAGTTGATCTTGTATCTGGGCTTTATTGTCAAGGGGTTCCGGCATGGCAAAATCCAAACGACCCTTTTCCTCTGACATTGAACCTCCAGTGACGGGGAGAGGAATAACTACAGATAGTAGATGAAGAGCTGTGTGTATCTTCATGAGCTTGTATCGTCTATCCCAATTAATTTCTTGGGTCACATGTTCTCCAACACAACCTTTGTCAATTTCAACAATTATTTCTATCCCCTCCTTGCCAAGTTTGCGGACATCTTTGACTTCTTTTGCTTGTCCTTTAATCGTTATCTGGCCTAAATCGTTGGGCTGTCCACCACTTGTTGCATAGAATAATGTTTGATCCAATACGACGCCCCCATTGGGGCCAATATCAATAATCTTGGCCGATGACGATTTTTGGTACGCCTCGGTTAGAAAAATTTTATTTGTCTCCATTGCACTAAATTTCTAACTGTTCATTTCTATTTTGATAGTTTCATTTCTTAACCAAATATCACGCTGTGAAAACGGTATTTCTATTCCTTCGTTTTCAAACCTAGCTTGGATTTGTTCGTTAATTTCTGAGCGTGCACTAATCATGTAATTTACGTCAATGAGAATCGCTCTTATTTCAAACTCTAATGCATCGGCTCCGAATCTCATAAACGCAACACTAGGACCTGGTTCTTCTGCGACATGCGGATGATTAGTGGCAATTTCCAAGAGAATAGATTTCACTTTTTCGACTGATGTTCCATAGGCAACCCCAACATCTACAACCACCCGACCCAATCGACTTCCCAAAGTCCAGTTCTTGACCGCATTAGCCATCAAATCCTTATTTGGAACAACAACTTCAGACCGATCAAATGTCTCAATTGTTGTTGACCGAACTGAAATCTTCTTAACGATTCCAGAAGTAGTACCTACTTCAATCCAATCGCCCTCATTTATGGGACGTTCAAATAATAAAATAATTCCTGCAATAAAATTGGATACCACCTCCTGAAGGCCGAAGCCAATGCCGACCGAAAGGGCACTAATTAATAGGGCCAAATTGGTGAGATCAATTCCCGCGAGCCCAATGGCAACAATGACAGTAATTGTTAAACCAACATAACTAACGACTTTGAGAAATGCATTTTTAACCTCATTGGCAACGTGGGTGTACTCTAAAACTGAATTAGATAGGACAAAACGAGACACACGAGTCAGAAGATATCCTCCAATGAGTACACTCAAAAAAACCAAAACGGTCGTCAATGAAATGACCTGCCCACCGATAGTATCTCCCTCTAATAAATAATTCCAAACCGCTA
Source organism: Rhodobacteraceae bacterium bin131 (assembly GCA_002239085.1). GTDB lineage: Bacteria > Pseudomonadota > Alphaproteobacteria > Rhodobacterales > Rhodobacteraceae > MPNP01. The sequence continues at coordinate 8,688 of MPNP01000020.1, forward strand.
ATATATCGGCTTGAGTCGCCCCCCACGACATTGCTAGTAAGATACCAAATACGAAAGTTAAGACGACCCCGACAATAGCAGTCATTGGCTGGGTTAGGTTATTAAGGTTCTCATATTGAAGAACTTGGCAAAACGTTTTGAAACTCGTCGTGAATAAATCTAAAGCCAGCCAATACCCAATAAATACAGCAAAAGTATAAGCCGTAGAAAATAAGATATATTGAGCAAGTTGTGTGTAGCCTATCGCTCCAAGGATAATCCCAGCAATCGAAACGACGACAGCAAAGTATGACAAATATTTTGTTGTATAATCCCAAAGTGATTGATTTTGGGGTTGGTATTCTCTGATAAAGTTACGTGATACAAGAAATAGGAGAGTTCCTAGGATAATAATGAGAGTAAATAACAATACCGATTCAATTTCGGGTGTAATACCAAAATTATGGATAACTACATCCACCAATAGACTAAAGCCAAGCACCAGTCCAATACTTTGAGTCAGCTTTCTGGTCGAATTTAACCACTCATGATTCTCCATTTGGGGATCGTTCTGTAGTTGGTCATACAACTCTTTGGAGAGATAGTTTACTCCGATTATCAGTGCGACCATCTTAGGTATTGTTTCAATAATCATAAGAGCCTTAAAATCAAAGAAACCTGTTGACATAAGTGTCCATACTAAAAAAGCTACTCCTAAAATTGGGAAAGCAAAACCTTGAAGAAAGGTTCTTAATCGAAGAAAAATAGGGTTAAGCTCTTGGGTCAAACTCACTTTGAAATAACTCCGGCCATAGATACCTGGTGCCCAAGCCCCGATGAAAAAGACCAATCCCAAAAGACCAAGAACAAGTGTCGTTGATAAATTATTCACAGCTTCAACACGCCTTGGATAACTTGAGATTGCATCAGCTATATCTTGGTAACCCTCAACAAAATAACTGAAAAAATAGATGAATGCTCGGCCCCAGTTAGACGGATTTAACGGGGTTGGCTTAATCTCATAAAATTGGGCTTCAAGTCTCTTGTTTAAAATTGCATTAATGCGTGAAATGAGACTCGTTGTTTGAATGCTAATATCAGTATAAAGTGAGAGATTAGAGTTGGATTGTGTTAATTTTCCATTTAACTCATCAAGGAGTGCGGTAATATCAACTTTATCCTCACTTTGAGTAGTAGCTGCACCACGCAAAGCCTCCACTCGAGAGGTAAGGAGTTCAATCTCTTTGTGTGCCGAAACTGATTCCTGACTCGCTACATTATTCCATTGATGCAATTGCTTCTGCAAATCAAGAAACGCCTCGTTTGAGGCGTTACCACCTTCTATTACTCTCTCTGCTCGAGCTGAAAAAACAAGCCATGAATTCAAATCTAAAGAAACTGAACCTTGGGCAATTAAATTATTTGACCCGATGGGAACGAAGAGTAATAACGCAAGGCCTATGCGAATCAATGAAAACATCTTATCACCTGCCGAATTTATTCAAAAACTAACGGAATATCCTTTTTCCGTGAAACCATCCAAGGGGGAGCTGGCAAACCTTGGGATACTAAGAAATCAGCATTGAAGAGTTTGGACTGGTAGCGAGTACCATAATCACAAAGTATCGTAACGATTATATGACCTGGCCCCATATCCTTTGCCATCCTCATTGCACCTGCCACATTAATACCTGAACTACTTCCCAAGCATAATCCTTCATACTGCAATAAATCAAATACAACTTGTACTGCCTCGGAATCTTGGATTCGATAGGGAAAATCGACTTCCAAGCCCTGAAGGTTTTGAGTGATTCTTCCTTGCCCAATTCCCTCGGTAATGGATGAACCTTCGGCTTTCAATACACCATATTTATAATAGCTGTATAGGGCTGCACCCATTGGGTCAGCGACTCCAATTTTGATCTTGGGATTATGGCTTCGCAATCCATCAGCGACACCAGATAACGTCCCCCCAGTTCCGACAGCACAAATAAATCCATTGATTTTACCTTGGGTTTGAGACCAGATTTCTTCGGCAGTTGTTTGCCTATGGATTTGTTTATTGGCTAAGTTATCAAACTGATTAGCCCATAATGCTCCATTTGGCTCTGTTTTCGACAACCTCTCAGCCAATCGTTGCGAGTACTTAACATAGTTGTTGGGATTTTTGTAAGGGGCTGCTGGGACTTGAACCAATGTTGCTCCAGCCAAACGGAGCATATCTTTTTTCTCTTGCGTTTGCGTCTCGGGAATCACAATGACAGTTTGATAACCCATTGAAGCCCCAACAAGTGCCAAACCGATACCCGTGTTACCAGCGGTACCCTCAACAATAGTCCCTCCTGGCTTCAAGGATCCAGATGCTTTGGCATCACGGATAATCCCTAATGCAGCTCGATCTTTAACCGACTGTCCAGGGTTAAGAAACTCGGCTTTACCGAGAATTTCGCAGCCTGTTTCTTCAGAAGCTTTGTTCAATCTAATTAGGGGAGTATTTCCAATTAACGCTGAAAAATCGGAGTAAACCATATTAATATTTTACCTGAATTATCATTGTGAAAATAGTCTTAAAAAAGTTCACCTGGAACAAACACCTGCCCTTTAGCAATTAATCGTGCAGTTCGCACTAACCCGGCCGATTCAAAATTTAATTCACCATGACTGATTTCATAATCGACTAACAACTTGATTGACCCTTGTATATGCTCAATAATCAGTTCATTGCAATTTTTAGTCAATGACTTGACTAACCCTTCAGCCACTGTTCCCGGCGAAAGGGCACAGGCAGCAAGGCATTGCGAACCCGTTACAGCGAGAGTCGGATGCGTTGTCCACGGCATAAAATATCGAGCAGAAAAATGTCCATTTCCCCGTGCAGGCGAGAGAAGTCCAATTTTTGGAATGACTTGATCTTGACAATCTCCCAACCCCATCATTTTCCCGGCTAACAAACGAATACTTTCGAGTTGATTAAATAGTTCGCGTGACTCATTGAGTTCTGAGCGTGACTCATATCCTGTAATCCCAAAATCCTTTGCCCGAGCAATCATCATTGGCATGGCGACATCGATACATGATACTTCAACACCCGCTATCAAATCGATTTTATTTCCAGTTGGAAACATTTTTCCTGTTTTTGACCCGACAACATTGAGAAATCTAAGACGAATCGGCGCTGCCGACCCTGGTACTCCATCAACGACGGCTGAACCTTGATAGTTGACATAGCCGCCTTGAGTTTCGACAACGGATTCGACAATAGCACCAGTGTTTACTGCACAAATTCGAATGGTAGTGTGATCACCTGCAATTGGAACCAAACCTAACTCAATTGCTGCGGGGCCAACTCCGACAAGAATATTTCCGCAAGTTGGACCATAGTCAACTTGGCGTTTATCAACACTCACTTGAGCAAAAAGATAGTCAATATCCACATCATCTTGGGTTGATTGTGATAAAATGGCTACTTTAGTAGAAACAGTATTACCTCCACCTATTCCATCAATGTTTAGGTTATCTCCTGCCCCGATAACGGAAATCAATACAGAAGTGAGTTTTTCCCTATCTGTAGGTAAATCTGTTCGTAAAAAATATGGGCCCTTTGACGTTCCACCACGAAAATAATGAAATGGAATCCCTTTTTGGATCATGTGAAGGGCCATGGGAGTTTAACGAATTCTTGAAGCAACCCGGGAGGGAAGTTTCGATTCAGAAGGGAAGCAAAAAGACACATCAAGAAAACACCTAATGAAGAAAGTAAAATAGTTTTAAACCACCCAAATGTAGCTCTAATCTTAAAGAATAGTATCAGAAACACGACCAAACCAAGAATAAATCCGACAAGGGAAGTCAACACGAGAAGCATTCCCAGCCAGGCCAATGTTGACCACAAACCATACGGTGCATTCCCATCTTCTCCACCGGCTTCTCGGTCGGCAAAGAGGGGATGAGACTCTGGAGCCAGAATCATTTTTATAAGCAAAACAACTAAAGCAATTATTCCAACAGCAGAAATCGTTAGTGGAAAAATTTTATCCGAGGTTAAATCAATCATTGCCGCATTGAAGAAAGCCGTAAGGGTATAAGCCAAAAGAACTAGCAGGAAAACAAGGGGAGGACGTTTCTTCCCCGTATTCATTTGCCCTTCAGTAAAAATTTCCTTGGCTTGACGAATTCCAATAATGATCGAAAAAATAGTCAATGCTAGAATGACTAATACGATGGGTGATGCAATATATTCCATGCCTTGTTCAAAACTGCGACGAAACTTAAATGACGCAATTTGATGTGCATTGTTTGAATAGTTCTCAACTTGCCAAGATAAAACGAAGCCAATCAGGAAGGCCGGCCTTGACCAGTCAAACCGACGCAAAAAAATTCCAATTAAACTCACAGCAAACAAAGCAACGAGATCGCCTAAAGACTGACGAGATTGAAACGCGGCAAAAGAAATCATCATGAGTAAAAATGGTGCAAGCAAGGTGAACTGAATTGTTGTCAAACGGGCAATGCCGCCTGAAAGGGCAATGCACAGTCCCGCACCAATAACATTAGCGAGTGCTAATGACCATACGATGGTATAAGTTAATTCTAAGTTGAACTGTATGAGCTGCGGTCCAGCCTCAAACCCCAACAGTGCTAGCCCACCAATAAAAACTGCCATTGAAGCTGATCCTGGTATTCCAAAGATAAGTGTCGGAACCAACCCACCACCCTCTTTAGCATTATTTGAACTCTCCGGACCAATTACCCCTCGAATTTCACCTGAACCAAATTGACTTTTATCTTTGGTTGATTGAACCGCATGACCATAGGCAATCCAGTCAACGACCGAGCCGCCCAAGCCAGGTATTACACCGACTATTACTCCGATAACGGAACAGCGAACACTTAACCAAATGTTGCGCCACCAATCCTTTAAACCTTCAGTCCAGCCGAGACCAAGTGTGGAGTCTTTGGCAATTGATTTATCTTGACGCAGTAGGGAAACTATTTCGGGAACAGCAAATATTCCTAAACCGACAATTACCAACTTGATTCCATCAGTGAGATAGGGAATGTCGTATGTTGCCATACGAAGCGAGCCCCCTGCCCCCGCCTCACCAATTGTCCCAACCAGCAATCCCAGGCAAGCGGCAGCAACTCCCTTAAGGGCTATCCGTCCAGCGAGGATTGCCACCATTGATAAACCCAATAATGTAATCATTAGCATTTCAGGGGTGCCAAACGCTAATACAAGAGGGCGTGCAATGAGAATGAAAAAGGTTAGTACAGTCGCGCCTAACAATCCGCCAAATAGTGAAGAGGCAAATGCGGCGGCCAATGCTCTTGCGGCCTCACCCTTTCGAGCTAGAGGAAATCCATCAAGAACGGTAGCCTGACTTGCCGAAGAACCCGGTATCCCCAGAAGAACACTGGCAAATGTATCTGAAGTGGGGATCACGGCCACTAATCCAACCATTAAGGCAAGACCAGAAACGGGCTCCATACCGTAAACAAATGGCAGTACCAATGAAAGCCCGGCAATACCACCTAAGCCGGGGAAAACTCCGACCGATAGTCCAATAATCACCCCTAAAAATAGGTAAAGCAACTGCTGGGGTTGAACAATGAGCCATATTGCTTCATTGAGTGCTCCAAAGGCAGTAATTAAGATATCCATTTTTACGTAGGGGTAGATTACCCCCACTGTCCATAAGTGAGGGTAATCGTGATAGGTTTATTCGAGGGTAACTCCGTAGTCAGCAGCTAACCAATCAATAACAAATTGTTTCGCACTATCTGAAACTTCAGTACCCAGTTTAAGTGCATTAATCGCCATATCTCCGGTCATTTGAGGGTATACACCGAGTCGGGCTGCAGATTTTTCGGGGAAATCCGGTTGCGAAATTATATTATTCAATGCTTGAGTATAAGTTTCAATAGCATTACTGTCAGCGCCCTTCGGTAAGAAAATCATTTTCTGCGCCGGGAAACCAGCTATAAAAAATGATTTCCATGCGTCCCAAGCACGTCCACTCGTTTCACACCCAGCCGTTGCCTCACAGACTTCCTTGAAACTTGGAATATCTGGAAACGTTGGATCTCGGACAACATTCCCATCATCGTCAAGGGCACCCCAAGTCATCATTGGCACTGCGAGACCATTTTCAACCAAAGGAGTAACACTGCTCAGAAATGCTGATGACGTTTGATAATCAATGTTGGCTTCTCCCCTCTCAAACATCAGACGACCATCCCCACGCCCTTGAATGCCAAAGACCGGCTCAACAGACATGCCCAACATTTTCCAAGCAAGTAATGGAACTAAATCAAGTCGTGTTGCTCCCTGACTACCCCAAATAAAATCAATTTCGCTCAAACCCGAGGCATCCATTCCATTCATCATGGTGGCGATATCAGGCGGTAAATAAGCAACACCTCCCGTACCCGATGCAAGAACGACATTCCAATCGCCATATTCATATTTTACCCGTGGGTCATTCAATAAGTAAGGAAATTGAGTTGACCCCGAAGAACCGAATATAAGAGTTCCTTGAGTATCTTCATATGTCTGCTCCTGAAACCAATTGGCGCCTTTTGTTGAGCCAGCTCCGGGCATGAACTCAACGACAACTTTAGGGTTTCCCGGTAAAGCATCACTCAACAATGGGGCATAAAAATTGGCCCACTTTGCTGATCCACCTGTTTCCGAAAAAGGGATTATAAATCTTACAGTTTCTCCTGATAAATCGAGTCCTTGCGACTGAATTGGTGCCATTTGAATAATGACGCTTATTGCTGAAACTACTAAAATTCTAATATAGAGTTTCAAACTGTGTATATGTGATTGCACGTTTATTCCTCCCATAAATGTATTGTTAATCACGATCAATTATTAAACTCAAATTAAGTTATGAATTTGTTTGCAACAAACAAATTTAATTAAAACTATTGGTAAAAGGTTTAAAACTATCTTTCCAAACCAATTTTAAATTGAGTGGATGGTCTTATTAGTCAATGTGGCTTTTTTGTTTTGCCTACGGCGATGAAGAATTAGTTCAGTGTAACCAAGATTTTCTTGTTGATTGTATTGATCAAAAATAAGGTCCAACGCAGCTTTATATGCCTCGCCCTCAAAGTTATCAGATAGTTTAGTATAGTCTGGATCAGACTGATTCTGTTCATCAACAACCTTGGCCATTTCCCGCATTAAATTTTCAACAGTCTCCGGTGAAATAATCCCGTGTTCTAACCAGTTTACTATGTGCTGCGAGGAAATTCGACATGTTGCTCGGTCTTCCATGAGTCCAACGTTGTTAATGTCTGGAATCTTTGAGCAACCAATACCCTGATCAACCCACCGCACAACATATCCAAGAATTCCCTGCAAGTTATTTCTTACCTCTTGAACTATCTCCTCAGTGGAAAGAATCTGATTAGAATGCATTATCGGAATTTCCAAAAGTGTGCCAAGGTCTGCTCGGCGCCCTTGCTTGAGTAATTTATTCTGTTGTTCAATTACATTAACTGTTAAATAGTGGGTGGCATGAAGCGTAGCAGCAGTAGGGCTTGGGACCCAAGCAGTATTGGCGCCTGCCAAGGGATGTTCGATTTTTTTCTCTAACATTGTTTTCATCAGGTCAGGCATTGCCCACATGCCTTTACCGATCTGTGCCTTTCCTTTCAACCCGCACATAAGCCCAACATCCACATTCCAATCCTCGTATGCAAGTAACCAATTGGCCTCTTTTAGTTTTACCTTGGTTTTAAAAGGACCACATTTGGTTGAGGTATGAATTTCGTCCCCGGTACGGTCTAAAAATCCAGTGTTAATAAAAGCAACCCGATCTTTTACCGCACGAATACATTCTTTGAGATTTAGTGTTGTTCTTCGTTCTTCATCCATGATGCCGACTTTGATGGTATTTTTTGGTAAGCCGAGGATTTCCTCGACCCTTGCAAATAACCGATTAGCCTGTTCCACCTCTGAGGGGCCATGCATTTTTGGTTTGACAATGTAGATACTTCCAGTTTTGGAGTAACGATGTTTGCCTTGAATATCATGAAGGGCAATTAATGGGGTACATAATGAGTCAATTATGGTCTCGCTTATGGCCTTTTGGTTCTCGTCAAGGACAATATCAGTCAGAACATGAGCCGCAGTATTACGAATGAGAACTAAAGATAGCCCCTTTAATGTCTTGGCATTCCCATTCGGATCTTTGAAAACTTTATCCTTGGCAATTGTACGAGTAAATGTTTGCCCATTTTTGGAGACTTCCTCCTGCAATTCCCCCTTTATTATCCCCAATAAATTCCGATACGAATGAATCTTATCTTCAAGGTCAACAACGGCAACAGAGTCTTCACAATCTAAAATCGTCGTGATGGCTGATTCCAGAATCACATTCGCCAAGCCGCCCGGATCCAGTATTCCAATCGGATGGTCCCGGTCAATAATAAATTGCAAGTGGATACCATTATGCCTTAGCAACAAACTAGTAGGGCTAACTTCTGCCCCCTCAAAACCAACAAACTGCGATGGATCTTTTAACGCCACCTCTTGACCTTCAATATAAACAATCAAGGAATTGTTTTTGACCGTATAAGCCGTGGCTTCATTATATGAACCCGTAGCGAGAGGAAACGTTTCATCAAGTAATCCCTTAACCCATGCAATCACTTTTTTACCATGAGCCGCATCAAACTTAACTGATGTATCTCTTGGACCCAATACGTCGGTTCCATAAAGAGCATCATATAGCGAGTTCCATCGGGCATTTACGGCATTGATTGCAAACCTGGCATTGGTAACCGGTACAACAAGTTGTGGCCCAGGAATGGTCGCGATTTCCTCGTCAATATCTTGCGAATTGATCCTAAAATCTGGTCCTTCATTGACTAAGTAGCCTATCTGCTTGAGGAATTCTTTATATTCCGGGAGGTTGATTGGCTTGCCTTGGCTTTGTGTACACCAATTGTCAATTTCTTTTTGTAACTGGTACCTAATTTTAACGAGCTCCTTTGTTTCCAAGTCAAACTCTTGAACAAGGTCAGAAAAACCCTTCCAAAAACGCTCCTTATTCACACTGGTACCAGGTAATACTTCGGTATTGATAAAGCGAACAAAGTCCTCCTCAATTAAGAGGTTCTCAATTTTTATCCGACCATTCATTAGTATTTCGTCCTTTATTATTCATGTACTAAACTCTCAATTCCCCGTTTGAATACGAGGCAATGCGACAAATTAATTGTTCACATCTATGACAATTCGCCCACGGACTTGTCCCTTGAGAATTTCCTTACCCAAATCCGAGAGGTCACTGAGAGATTTTGTTGAAGTTACTTTGTTAAGCTTACTTCGATTGAGATTTTGTTCAATTCGATTCCAAGCATTAACTCGCGCTTCAATTGGCTGCATGACGCTGTCTATTCCAAGTAGGTTGACTCCCCTGAGCAAAAAGGGAATGACTGTGGCCGGAAGATTTGACCCTCCTGCCAGTCCGACAGCAGCGATAGAGCCGCCATATTTCATTTGCCCAAGTATCCGGGCTAACATGGTTCCTCCTACGGCATCAACGCATCCATTCCAAGTTTCTTTTTCAAGAGGTCTTTTCGTTGATTCATTGAGTTCATCACGAGGGATTATCTCTGTCGCTCCTAAGTCTCGAAGATAATCCTCTGATTCTTTTCGACCCGTAACCGCAGCAACTTGGTAACCCATCTCCGAGAGAAGTAAAACGGCGATTGACCCGACTCCTCCAGACGCTCCAGTAACTAGAACTGGTCCTTCGTGCTTATTTAATCCTTGCTTTTCAAGGGCATTGATTGCCAACATTGAAGTTAATCCAGCCGTTCCGACTGCCATAGCATGGTAAGTATCAAGTGACGAGGGTAACTTTACCAGCCAATCTGATTTAACTCGTGCAAATTGTGAATAACCTCCCCACCATGTTTCACCGACTCGCCAACCAGTCAGCACAACCTGATCATTTTCCAAAAAATCTGGCGAAGACGAATCCACAACAGTTCCAGCAAAGTCAATGCCGGGGATATGTGGATAGTTGCGCACAAGCCCACCTCCTGGACCAAGGCAAAGTCCATCTTTGTAGTTGATTGTGGAATAATCAACCTTTACGGTTACATCCCCCTGAGGCAGTTCATCTAATGTTAATGACCGTATTGCACATGATGTCTTTCCATCTTCGTCTTTATCAACCATTAGAGCAGAAAAGTCCATAATAAATTCCTTTTTCAAACAAAAGATTTTTCATTGATAATTGCTGACCTAGCTTGGTCGGGAGCAACCACTTCAACTTCGGTACCTGCATCCCAAAATTCTTTCTCAACCATAGCAATAGCCACATTGATATTGAACTCGGGAGACCAAGCTGCTGATGTAACCTTTCCAGCATCTTGATTTCCAACTTTTATGGGCCATGGCGTATGACAAGGCGGTACCTTTGAACCTTTGATTTCAAGGTACCGAATTTCCCGAGACCAGCCCTCTTCAAGTATCTGCATTAATGCACCATAGCCAATACAATTGGGTGTTTGAGCAACATCACAATAATGGCCAAGTCCACATTCATAGGGATTATCATTGCGCGTTATATCAGACCCATATGACAATAATCCTCCCTCAATTCTCTCAGGTGTATTGGGGGAACCAGCACGGACATTGAATTCTATACCGGCATCCATAAGAACATCCCATAAAGGTATCCCATTTTGGGTTCCTTCGACGTAGATTTCGAATCCGCCTTGCTTTGAATATCCCGACCGAGACACAATGTGAGTCCTGTGGTTAAACTCAACGGTTAAGAATTGAAAAAATTTGAGTTGTTGAAGTTTTTCACCAAATACCTTGACCATCAAATTGTCGGCTTTAGGCCCTTGAACGCCCAAGGGAGATACGTCAGGCTCAAAGACGTCAACATTGAACTTTTTCATTGCCGCGATAGCAAGCACCCAGTAAAGATAGTCACTATCGGATAAGGACAACCAATATCGATCTTCAGCGAGAACGACTAACACTGGGTCATTCAACATCCCACCGAACTGGTCAACAACAGGGAGGTATGCGCACTGCCCTGGTGTCAGTGAATGAATCGGTCTTGGGGTTAAAATTTCAATTAACTTGAAGGCATCGGGCCCCCTGATTTCAACCTGCCTTTCACATGAAACATCCCAAATTTGTACATGTTCCTTAAGGTGATAATAATCACTCTCATATGATTCGAACATTACAGGTAAAAGCATGTGATTGTATACTGAACATGATTGGACACCCGACTCAACAACTCGGTCCCAAAAGGGTGTCTTTCTCACTCTAATTGACGGGTGAAGATTTACGCCTTGCATAGGATTATCGCTCTGGTCCATGCCAATTTATGGAACAAATCTCAGCCGAGCGTCCATCAAAATCCCATACGCGCCCGTATGCCCGAACACGCCCCTTGGTCGCGGTGGCAACAGTAATATCACTTCCCATCCAATACTTGGTATTGTGCACCATGATTTCTTTGCTAGGATCTTTTCCAGCCACTGGAATGACTTCACCTTGGATTTTTTTGCCCACCGTAAGACGGCGTTTGTTTCCTTCTTTAGTCAATGCAATTTCGGCTCGTTCAGCTCCTAGGAATTCGCTCACTAAATTTTTGAATAGCCCCGTTGTACCTTTCGCTTGGCCTGTGAATATTTGGACTAAACCATGGTAAGCCTTATGCGAAGCTCGGTCATCAATATAGGCTGCTGCCTTCCAATTCCCCCGCGCCATTACCCCAGGAATTTCCAAAAGAAGACCAACATTTAAACCTGTTAAGGACTCGGAGCCATAAAACCCTTCCGCAATCTGAACTCCAGCCCACGCTAAACAATAACCTTCTGTCGGGGGATGTTGACCCAAACTCACAACACATGGACAAAATACCGTGCAGTTACAGTTTAAAATGAGTTCACCTCGAATCTTCCATGGAACAAGACCCCTGTCAGATTTTTCAGCTTTAGGATGCCGGTTATCAAGACGGGTTTTTGTTTGCAATTTTATGTTTGATTGAACGTTCATGAATCCCTTTTTAGTTAAAATATTGCCATGTTGTGCCTAATGAAAGCACGATTAAAATTACCCCAAGTGGCCGTGAAACAAATTGTCCAATATCTGGCAATTTCTCAAGCAAGATTATGATTGCGATCAAACCCATCCAAAAGAAATTCATTACCCCTGCAATAATACAAAGCAACATTAAAAAAAAGCAACACCCCAAACACCAAAGTCCTAACCTTAATCCAGTTAAGAATTCCATAGAGGGTGAAACATTACCTCGTGCGAGAAATAGTGTTAAGGGATTACGACAGTAGGTTAAACAATTATCCTTAAACTTAGAGAATTGATACCCCCCTGCTATACCGAGTAAAATTGCCTTTAATAACGAGTTTTCATGATGATGCCCGCCTAGCACATCTAAATTCATTAGTTGGAATTGCAATGATGCCATTCCAAAAGAGTAAGCCAACCAAATAAAAACATATCCACCAAGTAAATACCAAAAGCCAAGGTGAGTTCCTGCACCAGTTGTTAACAAGGTGTTGTATACTGTCAAAGTTGGGATAAAACTCGGTAACATCATCGCAACAGACATCAAACTCCACATGCCCAAGATGAATCCAAAATTAACCATCGGGGGATGAGTAAAAAGGAGTGATTTAATCCTTTGAAAATCAGATTCTATTCCAATCGGGAAGTGGCTACCAGTCAATACTACAATGAATAAACCAACCCAGCCCATGAAAATCAGGCTGTAAAGCAAAATCCAGTTGATCTGAAGCAAGGGATTACGACGTGGGAAAAATGAAATTCATATTTATGATTGTCATGAAATCGTTTGTATCCACCAACCAAAAACAGCCAAGATCAGGCATCCCTTGAGATTGGCGCGAGTGACGGGACTCGAACCCGCGACCTCTGGCGTGACAGGCCAGCACTCTAACCAATTGAGCTACACCCGCTAATCATCAAGCGAAGATTGAATTTAATTTCTTCTTGTAAAAAATTCAAGAGAAAAAAAATATATTACAAATATCCCATTCACACAAAACGACTCGCTCCTTAATGAGTGATCAATGCCCTCACCTTATCGGGAGATTTGGAGATGGTGGGTGATGAGAGTCTCGAACTCCCGACCCCTTCGGTGTAAACGAAGTGCTCTACCGCTGAGCTAATCACCCATTAGATCATCAATGTCCATACAACTAGTTCGGAATTATCAGCTCGCAAGTCGTTGAACGGTGTTCAAAATAAATGGACTGGTGGGTGATGAGAGAGTCGAACTCCCGACCCCTTCGGTGTGAACGAAGTACTCTACCACTGAGCTAATCACCCCCACGGGATATCATTCGGAATATTTCCGACTAATTGACAGCAACCGACGGTGTTGGCTTTTCTGATTCCAACTGAATCGCTTCAACAGGTTTGGGTTTCTCAACGAGGGCATGATCAAGAACATCAAACACATCGGACACATAAACTATCTTTAGTTGGGACTTAATTTCTTCCGATATCTCAAATAAATCTCTTTTGTTCTCAGCAGGCAATATTACCGTTTGGATTCCTCCTCTTATCGCTGCGAGGAGTTTGGCCTTGATTCCACCTATTGGCAATACATTGCCTCGTAAAGTGACTTCACCGGTCATAGCGACATCACGACGCACAGGTATTCCTGTTAAAACCGATACGACTGCAGTGACCATACCAATACCAGCTGAAGGACCCTCTTTAGGTGTTGACCCTTCTGGGACATGGACGTGAATGTCAATTTTCTCAAATAACGAAGACTGAACCCCAATTTTACCTGCGATTGAACGAATATAGGTATGAGCGGCTGAGATTGATTCTTTCATGACCTCGCCCAGTTTTCCGGTAGTTTGCATCTTTCCTTTCCCTGGTACCATGGTGGATTCGATCATCAATATACTTCCCCCCGCTTGGGACCATGCTAAGCCTGTTGCGACACCGACTTGATTCTCATCTTCTGCATTAGTATGTCGGAACTTTGGCAAGCCCAAGAATTTTTGGAGATTTTTCAAGGTGACATTGGCTTTTTCCAACTCCTTTTTCTCAATGAGCGTGAGAGCTTTGCGCATCACTTTTTCAATTGACCGCTTGAGATTTCTTACGCCTGCTTCACGTGTATAGGAGCGAATAATTTCTTCAATAACGCGACTATTGATCTTGACCTCAGATTTAATTATTCCTTGCGTTTTATAGAGCTCAGGCAAAAGATGCTTTTTAGCAATTTGAAGCTTTTCATCCTCGGTATACCCATCGATTTGAATGATTTCCATTCGGTCTCTAAGTGCTATAGGAATGTCATGCAGATAATTTGCAGTGGTAATGAACATCACTTCCGAAAGATCAAAGTCAACATCAAGATAGTTATCGTGAAATTTATGATTCTGTTCGGGGTCGAGAACTTCTAACATTGCCGAGGATGGGTCTCCCCGAACACTAGTCCCGATTTTGTCGATTTCATCAAGGAGGATAAGGGGATTGATCGATTCTTTTTTCCGGAACGCTTTAATTATCCTTCCCGGCATGGACCCGACGTAAGTTCTTCGATGTCCTCGAATTTCGGATTCATCATGAAGTCCTCCAAGTGCAATACGCGTAAACTCCCTTCCAGTGGCACGTGCAACGGACTGACCAAGAGAAGTTTTGCCGACCCCAGGCGGGCCAACCAAGCACATGATAGAACCACCGACATTCTTCTTCCGCTTTTGAACAGCAATGAATTCAATAATACGCTCTTTTACTTTGGTTAAACCATGATGATCTTGATCAAGTATTCGTTCGGCTTTTTGAATATTGCCTTGGATTTCTTTTCTTTCGCCCCATGGAAGGTCAATCAACCAGTCAAGGTAGACCATTGAAACCTGAGCTTCGTAGCCTTGGTTAAAAGACTTGATTTTCTTAAGTTCGTTTTGAGCCTTAGTATATGCTTCTTCTGGAAGTTTGGATTTTAAGTCTTCAATACGTTTTTGGATTCGCTTAACTTCCGAAAATTCTTTATCTTCGCCAAGTTCTTTTTTGATCGCTTTAAGTTGTTCATTGAGAAAAAACTCGCGATGGTTTCTTTCCATGCGATTTTTAACTCTGCTTTTCATATCGTTCTCAAAGTCAAGTAAAGCGATTTCAGTTCCAATGATATCAAGGATTTTTTCCAGTTTTTTAGCAACATCATCGATTTCAAGGATTTCTTGTTTGGCAGCAACATCGGCGCTGATTATACCGCCGAGCAAATTAGCAAACAAGGAAGGGTCGGATTCTTTGGCAATTTGGACAGCAATTTCTGAGTTAATTGTCTTTTTCAGTGAAGCTAACTTGGTAAAGTTGTTGCGCGTTGACTTCAGACACACACGTAATTCTGGTGTGTCATCAACAATTTCCACCTGCGGTTCAACTGATACAGAGATGTGTTTTTTTGCTTCTTTCCAATGTGTGATTTTTACTCTTTCTTGGGCTTCAACAAGAACCTTCAGCGTTCCCTCTGGAAGTCTAAGTAATTGCAGAACATTAGCCGTGACACCAATGTCGTAAATACAGTCTCGACCAGGAGTATCAGTTTCCTGAACTTTTTGAGAACACAAAACAAGTTTAGAATCATTTTTGATGGCTTCTTCCAAAGCCAAGATTGACATCTCCCGGCCGACATAAAGCGGGACAATCATTTGCGGAAATACAACGATATCTCTAAGTGGGAGAAATGGATAGAGGGTTGTTTTATTGCTCATTATTGGTTCCTTATAATTTTCTTTGATGAATGATTTGGGGCTTGAATACCTAAATTTCAACTCTGAATCTGAAATTAGGAAGTTTACCTCGGTTTTTTTCTGAACTTCGCTAATTCATCAGCCTTACCCACACCTTGACTGAAACCTCTCATTTCAATTCTTTTTGAATAATACCAAAACGAATAAATGTGATTCAAAATAAGCGTTAGCGAGTTAATCTGAAATTCCCGCATCATTTTGCAATTGCTGACAGAATTCATCAAATTTGTTGTGCTGGATAGCATCTCTAATTTCAGCCATAAAAATTTGGTAAAATCTCAAGTTATGCCACGTGATAAGCATTGAAGAAATAATTTCATTGCACTTATAAACATGATGTAAGTAAGCTCTAGTATAATTCATACATGCAGGACAATCACAATTGTCATCTAGTGGATTCGAATCATCAGCATACCTTGCATTTTTTATGTTAATCACATCTGAATGTGTAAAAGCTTGACCGTTACGACCTGACCGGCTTGGCAGTACACAATCAAACATGTCAATACCCCTTTTAACGGCCCCTAATATATCGCTCGGTTTTCCTACCCCCATCAAATATCTTGGCTTATCAATTGGTAACATTGATGGAGCATAATCAAGAACTTCAAACATCGTTTTTTGGCCTTCACCGACAGCAAGCCCGCCTACTGCATAACCTTCATAGCCGTGACTTACCAAAAGCTCGGAGCTCTCTTCTCTCAGTTCCTTGAATACTGAACCCTGCTGAATACCAAATAATGCAAATCCTTGTCTGAAGCCAAAAGCATCTTTACTCCTTTTGGCCCAACGCATTGAGCGTTGCATTGAAACGGCGGCACCATCAAAGTCTATCGGAAATGGTGTGCATTCATCAAACGCCATGGTTACATCCGCGCCTAGAAGCCGTTGAATTTCAATTGATCTTTCGGGCGAAAGAAAATGTTTTGAGCCATCAATGTGCGATTGAAAGATTACTCCTTCCTCTGTAGTTTTTCTTAGCTTCTTCAAACTCATGACTTGGAACCCGCCTGAGTCCGTTAGAATCGGTTTTTTCCAATTCATGAATCGGTGTAATCCACCAAGATTGTTAACGCGCTCAGCTGTAGGTCTGAGCATAAGATGGTAGGTATTACCAAGAATAATCTGTGCCCCAGTTGCTACCACTGATTCTGGTAACATGGCTTTGACTGTTCCACATGTTCCTACAGGCATGAAAGCCGGAGTATTAATATCTCCACGTGATGTCGAAATTACTCCCGTTCGAGCATTTCCACACTGGGCTTTGAGAGAAAAAGAGAACTGTTTAACCATTGTTTCAGCTCATTTTTTATAATTCACAGTTGGCATAATAATTATTAAAATAATGAGCTTTTTTTGGTATATTTGGGTTGTTCTGTGATGAGCAACTTCAAATATTTGATGGCGGTCAGATACTTTTATTTTCGGAAATTTTGAAGGTTTAGGGAAACCTGATTTAATCAATTTACTTTATTTACAGAAATTGTTGCTTAGAAAAAGGCTGGAAAAGTTTATAAATATGACTATATTAGTAAGAAATTCAAATATAAGAGTTGAAAGGTTCACTTATGTACGCCGATGACTTGATAGAAGGAACCCCCTTAATCAAAGCATCAACAGTAGGTCACCCCATTTATGAACTGGTGGTCAATGCCTGCAAATCTGTTTTTGACCCCGAAATTCCAGTCAATATATATGACCTAGGACTTATTTACACTATTGAAATCAATTCCAATAATGATGTTAACATCATCATGACACTAACCGCTCCGGGATGTCCAGTCGCAGGAGAAATGCCAGGTTGGGTCGGCGAAGCGGTTAATTCACTTGATGAAGTCCACCGAGTTGATGTTGAGTTAGTTTGGGACCCACCTTGGGGAATGGAAATGATGTCAGACGAAGCTCGGCTTGAATTGGGCTTCATGTAGAATCAACAACCCTGATTAAATGTAATAAAATGTTCGGATTACCAAGCAAACAAGCCGTCACTCTTACTCCCTCTGCAGTCAAGCAGATCATTCATCTGATGGAAAATTCTGGTAAAGAAGGATTGCGCATAGGGGTCAAAAAAGGCGGTTGTGCAGGAATGGAATACACAATGGATTTTGCTGACTCTATTGATGAGCATGATGAGGTAATTGAACAGAATGGAGCGAAAGTTATCATCGCACCAATGGCACAAATGTTTTTGTTTGGAACCCAGATTGATTTTCAAACAACTGTTTTGGAAACTGGTTTCAAATTTACTAATCCAAACGTTGTTGAATCTTGTGGCTGCGGTGAGTCCATTCGATTTAAAGACCTCTAAACTTTTCCAAGCCCATCCAACAACAATCACAGGCCTTGATCATGCAGAATATAATTGCTGGCAATTGGAAACTAAAAGGGACTAAAGAACTCGCCTCAAACTACAATAACTTCTTTAATAACAACCGCGTTTCGAATTGTCAGGTCATTGTTTGTCCAACTTTTGATTTACTCCCTGAAGTCCAATCTCTGAATGCTATTAAGGGGATATCTATTGGGGCTCAGGATTTCTTTCATTCCGAATCCACGCACAATCAAGGACTAGGTGAGCCTGAACAGCTCATTGAACATGCTGTTGAATATGTTATTCTCGGTCATTCTGACCGGCGAAATAAATGCAGTGAAACGAGTAAATTAGTCTACAAAAAAGTTAACATAACTTGGGAACTTGGACTTATCCCTATTGTTTGCATCGGAGAGAAAAAAGAAGAACGCGACGCGGAAAGAACCATTGAAGTGGTTCATCAGCAAATCAAGGAGAGTATCGATTTAGGTCAATCCAATTCCTCTTTAATTGTTGCATATGAACCCGTTTGGGCAATTGGCACAGGTGTAACACCGACCTTTGAACAAATACAAACTGTCCATGATTCCATACGAAACTTGTTGACCCAAGAATTAGGTCAAGTGGGTCGACGCATCCCAATTCTGTATGGCGGGTCGGCTGACCCAAATAATGCCACTCAAATTTTAGGCGTAGACAATGTCAATGGGCTTCTTGTAGGGGGAGCTTCATTAAATATCGACTCTTTTGGAAAAATGGTACACACCGGCAGTAAGATCTAACTGCTAAAAGTGAATCGCTTTTCCATAAGCGCTCAATACGCTCTCATGAATCATCTCTGAAAGGGTTGGATGCGGGAAAATAGTATTCATAAGTTCCTGTTCTGTTGTCTCCAGTTCCTTACCGATTACGAATCCTTGAATTAATTCAGTAACTTCGGCTCCAACCATATGGGCACCTAAAAGCTCCCCAGTCTTTTTGTCAAAAATCGTTTTCATCAACCCTTCTGGCTCACCCAAAGCGATTGCCTTGCCATTTCCAATAAAAGGAAAACGACCAACTGAGTAATCTAAACCTTGCTCTTTGCATGCCTCTTCGGTAAGACCAACCGAAGCAATTTGGGGGTTCGAATAAGTACAACCAGGGATTGATGTTGGCTGAATTGGGTGAGGACTGCTTTCAGCGACTAGTTCGGCGACCATCACGCCTTCGTGGCTAGCTTTATGGGCTAACCAAGGTGGGCCTGCCACATCACCTATTGCATAAACATTAGAAACTCCTGTACGGCAATATTCATCTGTCTTGATATGCGTTCGCTCAACTTTAACACCAATTTTATCAAGGTTCATGCCTTCAACATTTCCAACAATACCTACTGCTGAGATAACGGTATCAAAGGTGGCGACTATCGTTTCTGTTGAACTTTCAATCTTTGCTTCACCACCAGCTTTAGTTTTTGTGAGCTCTGCGACTTTGGCTCCCTCAATGAATTTTATTCCAAGCTTCTCAAATCGCTTCTTAGCAAAGGCGGATATTTCTTGGTCCTCTACGGGGAGAATCGAATCCATCATTTCAACAACTGTTGTTTCAGAACCTAAGGCATTAAAAAAACTGGCAAATTCAATTCCGATAGCACCTGAACCAATCACAAGTAATTTTTTGGGAACTCGGTCTGCTCGTAAAGCGTGACGATACGACCAAATGAGTTTTCCATCTGCCTCCATACCTGGAAGGTCTCTTGCTCTAGCTCCAGTTGCAATAATCACATGTGCTGCTGAAATTTCTTGTTTTGAATTATTATCGTTGATTACCAAAGAATTAGGGCCAGTAAATTGGGCGGTTCCCAGAAACACTGTCACTTTATTTTTTTTCAAAAGGTGTTGCACGCCATTGGATAATTGCTTGGCTACGGCTTTGGAGCGGTCAATTATTTTATTGATGTCATATGAAATACTTTGGGTACTGAGTCCATATTCATTCGCCCGCTCCATCAAATGGTAGATCTCAGCTGAGCGAAGCATAGATTTTGTCGGAATACATCCCCAATTGAGGCAAATCCCACCTATGTCTTCACGTTCTACCACGGCCACGGACATACCTAATTGAGCTGCTCGAATTGCCGCAACATACCCTCCAGGACCCGAGCCAATTATTATCAAATCATAGTTTTGAGTTGCCATTGTTATCCGTTAGAATCATATAGAAAAAATTGATGAATATTCGTTGGGTTCATGTTGAATTGATTTCATTCATTCGCACTTTGATCTTCAAATAATTTAACAGCACTTTGATATGCACCTTCCTTAAGCCAAGCTATCTCCTCACGCGTACTGTCTCTACCGATAGCATCATTCCTAAAGGGGAAGCGCCCAAACGATTCAATTACATATCGGTGAGCCTTGGCATGAATTAGATTAAGCTTGCCCTTCTCGCCCATTCTTTCAGCGATTAATTGAACACAGTAGTCCTGATCACTTAATTCTTCTGAATGCATAAAAGGCATATAAATGAAAATTCTCTTTTCTGAGGGAAGCTTAAAGTCAAATCCCTTGTTGATTGCCAATCTTGCTGCTTCACGTGCTTTGTGGTCAAACGCAAAGGATTGACCACTTTGGCGAAACATATTGCGTGGAAATTGGTCAAGAATGATGACCAAGGCGAGTGCGCCATCTGGGTCATCAGCCCATGATTGTAAATTACCAGCTATAGCCTCATTGTATAACGTGGTAAACCGTTCAATTATGAGTTGGTCAACGTCATCATTTTGAAAGAACCACTGTTGCGGTTCCAATTCGTTAAACCAAAAATCAATTACTTCTTCAAAACTTTTCATTTATTCCTCATCATTTATTTTGTCTAATTCCCGAGTAATGAAATGTAGTGCAACCCCAAGCCCAACAGGAGAAATACTATGTCCAATTCCTTTTGATGTACACGTAAACACTTTAATACCACACAATTTTAAGCTTTTCTCAGCCAAACTCATTTGCGAGTATGGAACAACTTCATCATCCTCATCGTGGACTAGTAGTACAGGAGGTTTGGAATTAACTTCGGACTCACTTTTAATGGGGGCCATCAATCGCCCAGAAAATCCAATAACTCCCCCGACTTCTTGACTCGTTTCCAGTGCGAATTTGAGAGCAAGCATTGTTCCTTGTGAAAAACCCAATAAGAATATTTTATTGAGTGGTAATTTATGTATTGATAACATATCCTGAATGAAATCCCCGAGAGCAGTGACTGACTCTTGAAATGTTTTTCCCATGTCAATGGGACTCGAACCATCATAAGCTGGAAGATTAAACCATTGAAAACCTCCCTCTGGTTGAAGTAGGCATTTCTGCGGTCCATCTGGGGAAACAAACAATGTATCCGGTAGGTTAGGTTGTAGGTGCTTTCCAATTTCTAATAAATCCTTACCATTGGCACCGTATCCATGTAAGAGGATAACAATGTTCTCTGGTTTATCACTTAATGATTCAATCGTTTCAAAATTTAATTTTGACATTAACGTATTCCTTCACGCTTCTTAACCATCCGATAGTAAGCCCATAGCAATCTCGCGGCAACACCTTGCCAGGGTGACCATTTTATGGCTATTGCTCTTAATTCTTTCTCTGTGGGTCTCTTGTCAAGTCCTAACAGGACTTTTGTGGCTTCTTGGAGCGCTAAATCGCCGGCCGCAAACACATCTTTTCTTCCCATAGAAAACATCAGATAAATTTCAGCTGTCCATAAGCCAATTCCTTTTACAGCTGTCAATTGGTTAATCACTTCTTGACTCGATTGTTTATGAAGTTCATCAAAATCAATTCCAGCTTGAGCCAAATTGCGAATGTAGCTAATTTTTTGGGGTGATAACCCACATGCTTTTAATTGTTTATCCTGTGCCCTAATCACATTTTTAGCTTCAGTTAATCCGTGGTTCTTCAGTCTGTTTAAAATGCTATTTGCTGCTGCAACCGAGATTTGCTGACTAACAATCATTCCTACCAATGCGTCAAATCCACCCTCACGCTTACGCAGAGGAACTTCTCCCACTTGGTCAATGATTACTTTCAAAACCGGGTCAAGTGAGCCCAAATAATCAAGACCTTGCCTAATTTGGGTTAATGAGTTTAGGCTATCTTCACCCACAGAATTTGTTTGATGCATTTTGAATTTGACGTTCAAGTATTTAGGCTTGTAAGAACTATTTTGTATTTGTGAAAGACACTGACATATGATTTAGGTATTGATTTAAGGTTCACAAACAATAACGAGAAAAATTAACCGAATATCCATCCACCTTTGAATTGAAGTTAACAATTTATAATAATTTGCATTAGTACCCTCAATCCTGTTAGCAATCAACAACAATATAGATTACTTTTCTAGGTAATCTGAATACAATCATGGACATGCTACGACGTGGTTTGTACTCACCACGAAGAATATTCTTAAGATGGCAGAAAATTGTTTTGGTGATGGACAATCTGAATACGAACAAACTTCAACCCTGCATAAAACATTCAAACCCGCTGAAGCGTCTTGTCTTGCCCAACGGTTAAAGGTTCCATACACTTAATCGCAAGTTGATTGAATACGGATAAAATTGAAATCAATGGTCTGATGTTACAGTGTGTTAGACCATTTAAACCTGACCGTGAGATCATGTTTCGTGAAATCAAAGTTTAGGTCAATTATCGAAATGAGGCAGCAAAACCGATTGATTGGCTTTTCAGGGTCGAAGATGCTCGTATCAAATTGAAATCTCTTTTCGCACTATTTCAATAGCGGGATAATTGCCAAATATAATGATTCAGAGATACCATTTCAGTTGTATTTTTGATAACCAATTTCATTTTCCTCAATATCGTAACATTGCGGATTAGGGAGTGTAGCCAATAAAGTGATTCAATACATTCCGATAGTATTGATAAGGATTTATCTGAAACCATTATGAGTATTAAATGAGCTTAAGTGTTCTGTGGTTTTACCGATTACCGCCGAATTAGTGAAACAATAACCTAACCGTGATTGGGGGTGGTCGGCTCAAGGAATCGGTCTATCATCTTGATTGCCTCGCTTTGCTTGCCTACTCACAATCATTGTCAATAAAGATTGCTTTTTTGAGTCATACGAAAGATGCATGTGCTAGTCAAACAAGTGCATGTGTATCAAATGAAAGTCCGTCAGGAAGGCGACTTCCACCTAAAGTAATCAATGCAAACTTTGTATCATCCTCCACCTCAGTAGGGCGTGCCGTCCTTGCGAGTGAAGAGCCATTTTCTATCCGCTCCCATCACGGCCTGGATGTCATCATTGGGATAGGTAACCATGTCGTTTTGAGAGCGATCTCCGATTTCAAGAATCACAACATCCTGACCGCTACGGTTAAGAATATGATGATCCTCTCCCTGAGCCGGAAATCCGGCACACATACCGGCCGAGAGCATAGTTTCTCCAGAGGGTGTCGAAAGTACCGCTTCGCCTACAAGAACAAAGATCATCTCATCTTGCTTGCTGTGTGAGTGCATCAGCGCGGACTGTCCTCCCGGCTTGATTGTCGTCAGATTCACTCCGAAATTCTTCAGTCCGAAGAAATCGCCAAGTGCTCGCTTACTTCGCCCCGCCATCCGGCTGGCAAAGGGTTCGGGATAATTGGACTGTTTGGGTCTGGGCAAAACCTCTAGGGCTGTAATTGCAGCCGGAATCTTATTGTTTGTCATCGTTCATCTCCATGCCACTTGGAAGCAGAATTAGTGTTTATCTCGCCGTAATGCGCATTAAATCAAGGAAAGCCTTTCAATGTGTTTAAATCCCAGAAGGATCTCCTACCCTCTCACTAGGAAGGCAATTTTGCTTAATGTTCTAATGTTGTTAGTTGTTTACAGGAAAAAATTACATCTGAAAACAGCTAATGAATTGTGAATCTATCAATTATTGTTATTAGTTTCTAGCCCGTTTAAGCCAATTTTCTTAATTTTGCTACTGGATGAATGCCACCTTTACTCATCACCAGTTTGCTTCGCACCCTAAAGAGAACGCTTCCTTACGCCAATTCAGGTATTTGACATTATTATTCCCTGATTCGGTCATGCCGATTATGCTATAAGGGCATGAGTAAAATGTCGCATTCATCCAACACCAATCTGCTTCATACCCCCAAGAGAACGCTTCCTCACGCTAATTCAAGTATTTGACATTATTATTCACCGGGTCGGTCATATCGATTATGCTATAAGGGCATGAGTAAAATGTCGCATTCAACCAACACCAATCTGCTTCATACCCCCAAGAGAACGCTTCCTTACACCAATTCAAGTATTTGACATTATTATTCTCTGGGTCGGTCATATCGATTATGCAATGAGGGCATGAGTAAAATGTCGCACTCATCCACCATCAATCTGCTTCATATCCCCAAGAGAACGCTACCTCAGGCCAATTCAAGTATTTGACATTATTATTCACCAGTCGGTCATATCGATTATGCAATGAGGGCATGAGTAAAATGTCGCATTCACCCAACACCAATCTGGTTCATACCCCCAAGGGAACGATACCTTACACCAATTCAGGTATTTGACATTATTATTCACCGAGACGGTCATGTCCATTATTCAATAATGGGCATGAATAAAATGTCGCATTCAACCACCATCAATCTGCTTCATACCCCCAAGAAAACCCTTCCTCACGCCAATTCAAGTATTTGACATTATTATTCACCGAGACGGTCATGTCCATTATGCAATAAGGGAATGAGTAAAATGTCGCATTCAACCACTATCAATCTGCTTCATACCCCCAAGAGACCGCTTCCTCACGCCAATTCAAGTATTTGACATTATTATTCACCGGGTCGGTCATATCGATTATGCTATAAGGGCATGAGTAAAATGTCGCATTCAACCAACACCAATCTGCTTCATACCCCCAAGAGAACGCTTCCTTACA
>MPNP01000312.1 GCA_002239085.1 Rhodobacteraceae bacterium bin131
GTTCCCGATTTTCAGTTATTGAGAACAGGAATAATCTGACAATCATCCCCCGATACAGATTGGATTACAGTGGTCAACAACAGCGTTGAACTGTTCGTTCACCAAAGTGTGTTGCCGAGTTGTGCATATTTTCAGGTCACTCAACAATACCACAAAGGGATGAGTGTTGCAGTGTCTTGGTCATAGTACAAAGCGGGTTGTCATTGGGTTTTGTTATCATTGCTCTCCCATCAAGAAGTTGCGTGATTTGAATATTGTTGCGAAAACGCAATTTTGAATCATGTCCAGAGCGTGCCAGTGATAAGAGAGTTATAGGGTCATACAAGGGTTATCGGAGTTAACAGTGACTGGGATGATAAAGAACGGTTAAGTGTAAATTGTTTCAGATAAAGATGTTAATTAAACCAATCACCTTTTGGAAGTCAGGGAATTGTGGCACGTTGTCACGAAAGAGGAGCCCTTTTAACTTTCTTTAGTTTTTGACATTTATCTCAACTCTCATGGTTAAATGTTGGGCACAGTACGACTATTTTGTGTATACTCAAAACATAAGGAGTGAGATATGCCCGATGAATTCAAAGCCGAAGAACTAGACCAATTCATAAATTCTGGAGACCGGGTCATCAATTCCTTTTTCGTTGGCCGGGAAGCTCTTCAAATGGAAATTGATGAATTGAATCAAACGATTATGCAACGTCACCAAGAAAACGTCAGTGGAGTTGCCAATGGAATGACGCAAGTCATTTACGGAGCACCTGGGATAGGTAAATCCTCACTATTAGAAAAAATCAAGCAAAACTGCATTGACCAGATGAACAACGATAAAAAAGGTCCCAAAACCATTCCGGTTATGCTCAACGGCCCAGAAAACTTATCCTTTGATTATCTTGGTAGACGAATTCATGATACAATATCAGAGCTCCTTCCTTTCCTGACGATTGATGGTGTCAAGAATACTGTTCGAAATACTCTTAAATCGCTAGCGAGTGTTTCAGTTGAAGGTTTTTCGCGTGGAATTCACGAAAACACTTCAACCGACCCCATCATTCCCAAGGGACTATCAATCATACTTATGATTGACGAAATTCAAGGGGTGTCCAAGGAGGCTGCTGGTGTTCTTTTACGGCTTCATACCGGCAGCAACAATTTACCGATACTGCCAATCATGGCTGGGTTATCGACGAGTATGGGCATTCTCTCAGAGCGTAAAATATCGCGTCTTGCCAGTGATTCTGAGCATCAATTACCTCCCTTAGCCCGTGATGAGATTAAGGAGTCCTTTACCAAGTTTGTGCACTATTTCAATATTGCTTCCACCCCTGAGGTGACTAATGAGTGGTCAGAGCTCATTGTTGATTGGGCGGATGGGTGGCCTAAGCATGTGCAAAACGCGCAAGCAGCGGTAGGTGAACAGCTCTTGATGAATCATGGTGATTTAACAACGCTCAACCCTCGGATGGTGAAGCATCGTGCGGCAGAAATCCGTTGCAAATACTATTTGCAGCGATTTGGGAGGTATGATCATTACCCACAAATCATTGGTGAAATCATGGCTCAACTCGGACCAAATCCGGTCCAAGTGTATGATATAGCTATCGCTATAAGTCGCATCGTCAATAAGCCCCACTGGGACCAAACTATCACGACTACCCCTTTGCCAGCACTGAGTTTCAATTACCTTCTGCACCACGGTTTAATTGACACAGACCCTGAAGGTATTGGAAATACTTTTAAATGTCCAATCCCTTCGCTTCAGTCCTTTGCTGTAGCGAATACAGGAACACTTCTACA
>MPNP01000313.1 GCA_002239085.1 Rhodobacteraceae bacterium bin131
TCCATAAATGGTGTGAAAGGTCATATAGCAACAACTTCTTTTTCTTATTATTCATAACCGGTCTTCTATTTTTTCATGTAATTACTTCTTTTTCGTCGGTGAAGTGAGAAGCCGTACCGCTATCTTTTACCCATATAACTACCTGATTAGCCGACAGCCCGAAAATGCGGCTATAGAGTTTGTCTTTTTCTTCTCGGATACAGACATTGTTGGCTAGTTTATTCATTCTTTTTTAATCCTGACTTTGAGACCAAAGATCCTATAATTTTTACCTTAAACCCCCTTGTAGTCATGCTTTTGGCACGTTGAACTCCTCTTTTCAAACAACTATTCTAGTCAGTATATTTATTTTGTTGTAATTCATTAAACATTTACTTTCATATATGTCATAGTAATTATATCTCAATTCTTCATAGGCAGTATGTACTTCAAAACAACTCATAGACATTTAAGACCAACTCGCTCCGAGTACGCCCGATTTATCACCGGCGGGAAGATCAGCCACACTCCCAAGGGACAAAACACAAACAGAGGATCAAGGAGGGACTTCCGGTCAACCGTCGTGAAGATGGATGGCTCCATCTCAATAGCCTGTGTGTCGTAGCGATAGCTCGGGGTATAGGCTGTACGGTGCCGGTCACGTCCAAACCGACGGCCTTGCAGGACAAGGTATTGGATTGGATGGGTGATACAATCCATCCGACTCCAGGTGAGGCACAATCTGTCCGATGACAGAGCCCTGTCCAGTAAGTGCAGTTTAACAAATTGGATTAAACCCTCATGAATAGGGGATAATACCTCAATTAATGTTCAAGAAGTTCGGTTTAATACCTTTGAACAGTTCGCTATTGCTAATTGTCGCCAACTTGATGAGCTAAACCGCCATTATTAGCAATAAACCGCTAATACGTTTTTGACATTAAATTTTTTTGTGATCAATTTTAGTGGTTTTAGTTTCACCATTTTCCTTCATAGTTGTGGCTTCTCAACACTTTATGGAGGAAAACGATGTTACGAATTATTCTAATTGCAGTATACCTATTATTAGGTTTTTCTACTGTTGCATTGAGCGACTGGGCCTACGAAAAAACGAGTCCTATTTGTAGTGACGAATCACGGACATTTGTTGCTGACATTGTCCGGTCACAAATTGAATCCTCAGTACTTCGTTCTGAAGCTTCTATTCAACCTCCACAATCAATTGAAGAATTAAGTTGCCTTAAAGGGCTAATGAGTTTATCGATTGCGAATTTTTCGTCTACCGGTTCACTAGACGAATTGTTCAAAGGAGCCCTTGACCAAGTTGCCAATCCTGATGGAAAAGGGTTTAGTCAATTCTGTTCATTTGCAGAACGAGAATGGCGTAAGAATACACGCCCACTTAGTGAAAAATGGTCTAGCTTACCGTCATATTTCGAATCCCAAAACGGCAACTTAACACGGGCAAGTCCGCTTTCAAGCAAAAATTTACCGTATGGGTCGTCTCAAAAAGAGGACTCCACCCCGAAGACATTAACGAATTCGCCGGAAGAGGGCCATGAATTTAATACACAAAATCAGCAGCCTGATGGAAATCAATCAGTTTCCGAAATCTGGCAATTACTTTACGGAAAAGGAAATGATCAATGATGAAACAATTCTTTTTTTTGATAGGTCTGTTACTGTTGATGCTCGTTGCTCACCCAAGTTGGGCAGTATTTGGTGCTGGATGTCAATGTGGAGCAATCAGTTCATACCATTCCAAAACCCGTAATCACGTCAGTCAAGAAACAACCCATGCAGCTC
>MPNP01000314.1 GCA_002239085.1 Rhodobacteraceae bacterium bin131
CATCCTGAGTGTTAGGAAATTTTACTATCCATGGGCTGAATCCTGTTGGAAAGTTAGCATACGGGTGTTTTACATGACTCCTTGAATCATCCAACCCAATAAGAGCTTTTGCCCTTGCGCCTGCAGAAGAACCATTAAGAACAATCAACTCCTCAAGTACATTATTAGACCTTCCCTCTAAAATTTCCTGGGTGTGTGTGAACACGGTATCCAAACTTATTTCGCCGTGAGGACAGTCAATATGTTTCTCAGGTTCAAATACCAATCCACCCAGACCATGAATCCCAACGAAGGCCAACTTATCCAAGGGAGATAATTCAGATGGAAAAAAACCTTTAGACTGTACAAAACGGTCAATAAGTAGTCGGCCCCAACCATCTGGTAAGCAGTCATATAGTACTCCCGGCAGTCCCCCAAAATGTGGTGTATTAAAGCGACGAACTCCAGATCCAAGGGATAAGTGAAATGGAGAAATTTCCAAACCATGACCAATAAAATTTTGGTCATATTCAAAGTAGATTTGGTGCTTGTGAATGGCCAAACGCCCGACAGGATAAACACCATCACCAAAATTCAAACCGACCTTAAGATCTTTCACAAGCTTTAAAGTGTTCACTTTCGAATTCCCCTCTTGCGGAGGGGCTTGTTTTCTGCTTTGAGAACTTCATCAATAGATGAAAAATGGTTTTCAGGGATTTGGGTCGCATTCAAAATATCTTCTAACCCCCCAAGTACTGTTTGGATCTTTAGAAAAGATGTGAGTGATATTGTACCCTTTTGTTCAAATAGTCGAATTGTCGGCAGGGGTACGCCAGAACGAGCGGCAAGGCCTTCTTGTGTTAGTTCTAATTGTAAACGTCGTGCCCTAGTATTTTCCTTGATCTTCTTCTGGGCTCTATCTGGAGAAATAAATAATAACATTTTATTAATAAAGTTAAAATTATATTGATAATTAATATATAGATATTAGTAAATAAAATTCAAGTCAATCCTAATCGCCGAAAGTTGTCCTAGCTACGCAGCTTGTACGCAATCGGATCATTAAAAAGAATACTTATATTAAGCGGCGTAAGGCAATGGAAGCACTTGCCAACAGGTAGAAACTATTGAGTAACCCGGCAGGATGTCCTTGACTGTTATCAGTTTGCTTTGCATGATGGAGGGATGAAAGGTATTCGCGATGAAAAAGTTATTTAATCCACCATTGCACGGCCATATCATGGTTAACATCACTGGATTTGGCAGAAGGCAGCTGCCTTAGCTCACGGAATTATTTCCAACCACGGATTTGTAGACGTAAACAAGCGAACAGTGCTCCACCAGGTTGAATTGTTAGCTGAAAAAAATGGTTGGGAGATTGTTGTCAGTGAAGAGGAGATTATTTTCATGTTAGTAAGATTTACCGAGGTGAAACCGGGTATGAGAAGTCAGCTGCTTGGTTCCGAAATCATATCCACTGGCCCTACATTGAGGGTAGGTCATCTTCGTCCTTATATGGGTAAATGTTTGAGCACTCATGGAGGAGAAAGAGATTTGCCATACTCGGCGTGCATAAATAATTTAAAATTCGATAGATTCTTTTTACAACAACACTTTCTTGCTATTATCTCAACACTATAAAACCAACCTAAAGGATGAGCGATTAAGAGATATGAACAATTATGAACAATGGGTTGGCATTGATTGGGGAACAACAAATGTCAGGTTTTGGCTCCTCGCAACGAATGGAACAACTCTTGATGAAGTTGTATTACCATTAGGCATGAACACAGTT
>MPNP01000315.1 GCA_002239085.1 Rhodobacteraceae bacterium bin131
ACTGGTCGCCAAAAATGACATCATAATCATGTGATTGATAACATTTTGTAACTATTCAGGTAGTATCAGTGACGGATTAGTAAAGCCTCATCGGCTGAACAAGGGAATCATGGAGTGTCGGGACACACCGAGTATTAAATTGAAGAACCTTATTTGGAAGGTGGATTCTCTTCCAGTGGATCTGTCGCGCCGGCCTGGGCAAGATGCCGGCTTCGCCGTGAAGGAATGGGGCAAACATAATTTCCTGAAATGTCCGGCTGGATAAATCCTTGTTGCAAAAGGTACTTAAACAGCTCATCCACCGAATGTTTAACCTATTAACCTATTGGCCCACAAACAGGGATGGAACGCACTTGATATCTTGGGACAGAGGCGGCTGACCTGATGGCAGCTTACTCCCGCGAAACCCATTCCTGACACATAAAATACCAGCACTCCATGATTCCCTTGTTCAGCCGATGAAGCTTTACTAATCCGTCACTGATACTACCTGAATAGTTAAATAACTCCATAATTTTAATTTAGTTCGCCGATAGGGGTCCAATTTACTAATAGACTTAAACCAGAATAATATTTTCCGTTAAATTGTCATGATAAATGCCAACCACGGAAGCCATATATACCTATAGTTAGGGGATTAAGGGTTATAATTTATCAATGATTGCATTACGTGATAGGTTTAATCTCATAACTGAAAGGTTAAAGTGATGGGTTGCAGAATAGGAATGTCAACAGACGTTGAACAGAGAGTGAAAACACTTAAGGAAGAAAATATAGTTCCAAATCATGCGATGCATAAGATTATTCAAAAAGGTCTGTCTTACGCTGGTGCAACAGACTTAGAAAAATATCTTCAAGAAAGATATAAATGTTATGGTGAAGCAGGAGGTCCAAAAGTACCAGGCCCTGCTTGGAGTGTATACATGATATATTGGTAAAACGCATTCGGAAAATGCAGAATGGGTTATTCTCTGCAAAGTTTTTTGAATTGTGAACTTGACTTAACATCGCCAGTCAATCAATATCCCTAAATCTCCTTGTATCACACTGACCCTACATTGGAGGAAAATTTATGAAGTGGTTTTCCTCGTTAACCATAGTGGTCGTCATGTCCGTTTGACCAAATTAAACGAGGTATTGCAGAGTTACCTATTGACTAAATCTAACATTTATCCCTGCCCGGATAATAAATCCCGATTGAGGCAGTATTTTGCATAGTAAGTACCGCTTTGCCGACCAATAGACTCGCTCTATTATGAAACACTCACCCGTTTAAGTGGGCTGGATAAAGGTCCTACTCAGTTAGGAAAAAACTGGAGTTTATCACAGCTAGTCTTTAACAAGTTGAATCTTGCTCTATTTGGGGTCACCAACATTCAGAAGCGACAGTGAAACTGTTTATTGAGCTTATAAAAAGCAGTGTTTTGCTCATTCCGTTCGAACTTATTATACAACACGTTCTCCAACGTTTATCGTAAAGCACTCTATTGCGGTTTGTACAATTTTTCTATTGAAGTCTCATACATGGACAGAATTGACCGGTAACATCAATTGAACCTGTGACTGCCCAAATACCATTATTGAGAATTTAGCCTAACCTGAATTGGTATTGAAAGGATTTCAGTCCTTTTACCAACAAGAGAGTAATTCCCAAAACTGCACAGAGTCGGCGTCTTCAAAGCTTTAGCCAAGGCCCTAAACAACCATCACAGATGGTCAATATCAATGCCATCTAGGAAGAAAGCCAGCTCATTATGACTTCCATGAAATCTAA
>MPNP01000021.1 GCA_002239085.1 Rhodobacteraceae bacterium bin131
GTGTCAGGAGGAAGCATTTCCACCACGGGGGAGAGTGCTCATGGGCTTTATGCCTTCCATGAAAGCAGTGGCAGCACAGGAAACATCGGTATAAGTGTATTAGAGGAGGCGGCAATCATAACTGAAGGAGCGAGTTCTCACGGAATTTATGTCCGCCATCAAGGACCCCAAGCCACCGACGACGAAGCTAACGAGAAAATAGTTATTGATGTAGCAGGGGGAAGTATCACAACCATGGGTGAGAATGCTTACGGGCTTTATGTTGAAAATCCTGGAGAAGGTAATTTGAGTATTACCACGCGAGATGGTCACACCATCACGACTGAGGGGGCGAATGCACATGGTATACACATTGAGCATGCTGGTATCGGGTCAAGTGAGGTTGTCGTTGACAATATCACGGCGAATGGTGTTGGTGCTTATGGTATACAATTCGGTCGTTTAAACGATGACGGCGAAATTGAGGGGGTTCCGGCAGTGAGTGTAGACGATGATGGTACCCGGCAGTTATTGGATGAGGATGGTTACCGACCATTGACGGTTCGGATTGATGGCACAGTGAAGGGTGGTCAAGCGAGCGAGGAGGATGGTACTGACGGTGCGGGTGTGTTCATGGCGGGTGGTGGTCGCGTGACGATTGGCCCCGAAGGAGTTCTTGGAGTTCAATCGGGTATTGCCATTCTTGCGGTTGGCGACAACCGGACTGACGAAGATACCGGTGAAGAACCGCAAAGAAAGCTGTATGTTAATCTTGTCTCAATGGACGGTAAGCCGTGGGAGCGCTTGCCGGGTCGTATTGTGAATGAGGGTGGCGAAACAATCCTCGCGGTCAATGGTACGAATGTTTTTGATAGCGGCCACATTGATGCTTGGCTTCCGCTTGGGTCCCTGCAGGAACTTTCTCTCAATCCTGACGAAGATTTTAGTACGCTTGACTTCTCCGAGGAAGAGGATTGGGTGCGTCGCTATCAAGCGATTGCCGGTGCTTACGAAGCCTTACCTGGAGCCCTTCGCCGCATTGATACCATCGCATGTCATGTACCTACACAACAGAATTACATCGGTGTGTGTGGAGGACGGGGTCAATACACCCCGGACCAAACCACAACCGGAATGAGCTATTCGTATAACCAGCAGGCTCTCTACGGTCATATCATGAGGCCGTTAAGCGAACAGGTCTCAGGATGGGCGGGTCTGCGGCAGGTGTCCGGTGAAGCGAATGTAAACATCGCCGCGGGGTCAAGTCGTGTGAAGGTGCGTGGTGTTGGTGTGCATGGTAGTGTTCAGGTGATGGGTGATACGGACCTGTATGGTCAGGCGCACTTACAGTGGACGCGGTATACGCTTAATCTAGTATCGGGTGCGGTGCGTGGGACGACCAAGGGGACCGCATGGTCGCTGGGTCTTGAAGGAGGGCGTCACTTTCGTGTTGATGACGAGACCCGTGTGACGGGTCGGGGATGGTTGAAGCATGCGAATGTATCGGTGACCCCGTTTGAGGATTCGTTGGGCTTGCGTGTGAGTGGTCAGGAGCGTCGGGTGATAGCGGGTGTTGGTGTCCGGGGTGAGCGGACGATGGTTCAGGCGAATGAGGACCGTCGTGTTGTGTTGCGCGGTTCGGCGGGTATTGAGACGGCTATGAGTGAAGTGAGTCGTGTGATGGTTGGTGATGAGGTGTTATCAAGTCAGGCGAAGGCGACGCGTCTGTTATTGGATGTTGGGGGTGTTTTGCATCAGGGAGACACGACGGTTCATGGGATGGTGTATGCGCATGGATTGGGAGCGGATGACACGGCTTATGGTTTACGATTAGGGCTGGTGTGGTCGTTCTGATGAATGGTTGTTGGGGATGTGAGCCAAAGCTAGTTTTCTTGGTTATCGGTTTAGAGCAGCATTGATTAGGGACAGGATTAGTTTCTCTCGGGAGAGGGTACCGGTATTCTTGTTTAGAGAGCACACTGAGACCTGTTAGAGAGGTATTAGTGGGTATGGCGAAGCAACAATCCCAATAGAAGATTGAACCAAAATGACATTTTACAAAGTGTGGTATTGAATATTTCATGGCTTGAAGCGAACAATGAGAAAAGGTGCAATTCCATGTCTGAATAGGTTATGCGATGTGTTGAATAGGTGCGTACCACGGTACGGATTGGTCTGCGGAATTGCTGTTAAAATATCAAGCGATTGTGTTATTTGGAGATGATAGCCAAGGTCTAATCAAAGGATGAAAGGTATTGAAGTGTAGCCAATGTAGGGTCACTTATGTGATGTGGTCTTATCAATGATGAAGAAGGGCATAATATTACCTTTTTGGGTAAGATTATCGGATGAATATGGTCACAAAGAGAAGACCTTATTCAGAATAATCAAATGTTTTTCATGGGCAAAAACAGATGAATCCTGACCTTGGGAATTTATAGAGGTGCCCTTAAATGTAAGGGAATAAGGATAGTTATTGGTAAAGAGCATTATTATTCAAATGGTCTATAATAAAATTTATCGTTCCTGGACATTGAGAGTCCCCAAGACTTGCCTAGGTTCTTAAGTGGAGGGTGTTGTAATTGTTAATGAAGGCCGAGGAACTATCTTGGGTAAAGTCGCTTCTGTAATTTGAATTGAGAGTTGAAATGCAAGTAGATATCCAAACAATCATAAATGAAGTGAATGAATCGCTCAGCCTTCTGAATGACAAAATAGGACGAGAGACCGCCGAAGAAAAATTGTCAAAGCTAAATGCTGAGATTGAAACCCCCAATCTCTGGAATGACCCAAATAAAGCAGCAGACTTGATGCGCCAGCGCCAGACAATTCAGGATAATATTACCAGCTTTGATACCTATCAAAGTTCTCTGCAAGAAAATATAGAACTCATTGAATTAGGCAAAGAAGAAGGCGAAAACGAACTCGTTTCAGAGGCAGAAGAAGCGATTGTGGAGTTGCACGAAACCCTTGAAAAAGCGGTGATCAATGCTCTGCTTGATGATGAAGCAGACCGAAATGACTCGTTCCTTGAAATCAAAGCAGGTGCCGGTGGAACGGAGTCATGTGACTGGGTTCAAATGCTTGCCAGAATGTATGAACGATGGGCAACACAAAGAGGATATAAAGTAGAAATTATTGACCAAAATCGGGACGATGAGGCAGGACTTCGTTCAATTACATTCAAAGTAAAAGGGCAAAATGCTTACGGTTGGTTAAAGTCAGAATCAGGGGTTCATCGGCTGGTCCGAATATCTCCCTTTGATAGTGCCTCAAGGCGACACACCTCGTTTAGTTCTGTAGGAGCTTATCCAGTCGTTGATGAAAACATTGAGATTGATATTAATCCAGCAGATTTACGTATTGATACTTATCGGGCGTCTGGATCAGGTGGACAGCATGTTAATACAACTGACTCAGCGGTAAGAATCACTCATTTACCAACTGGAATAGTTGTGACCTCCTCGGAAAAATCACAACATGTCAATCGCTCCAACTGTATGCTCGCTCTCCGTTCAAGGTTATATGAAATTGAATTGAAGCAACGCCATGAGAAGTTACATGAACTACATCAGAATAAAGGAGATGCCGGGTGGGGGAATCAAATCAGATCTTATGTTCTAACCCCTTACCAAATGGTTAAAGACTTAAGAACCAATTACAGCACCTCTAACGCTCAAGGGGTTCTAGATGGGAATATTGATGGATTTATGGCTTCAGTGTTAGCTAAAAATGTTGTTGGAAGGTCGCGCTAGCTTTTCTCAATGAACAATCATTACGAGCTAGCTTCTGAAAAAAGCCTGTTGGATTGTCAACGCAGTTGAATGGGAGTTAATTCCATAAGATGAATTATAGCTCCCACTCAACTAGTAGCTAAGTTAAATCTTTTTCATAGGTTCGGGGATATTTAGTCCTTTAGAGCCAAGACCCTCTGTCGAGGGCCTTGGGGACGCGTGAACTCCGGCCGATGGTGCCTTTGCTGAAGGTGCTACAGAAGGAGCAGTCGCTTGTTTGTCATTAGGAGAGCTTTTCTTTGGTTTAAGTCCAATCGGATCTTCTGACCGCTTAACATTGCCCTCAAAATGAGCACCGGCTTCTATTTGAATGTTTCCGTGAATTATATTGCCGGCAACACGAGCGGTTTTATTAAGGCGAATTTTCTTTCCTCTAATTTCACCTTTTAAACTCCCATCGATCGTTGCTTCATCAACTCGAATATGGCCTTCAAACTCGGCACTCTCTTTAATGATAACGGATAGAGCAGAGAGGTCACCTTCAACTTTTCCCTCAATGATGATTTCATCGGTCGTATGAAGATTTCCAACAATTTTGAGTTCCCGAGAAATCACGGAAGGATGAGACTTTGGTGCAGTCGGATTTGTTCCTTGCTGAGAGAGTGAGGCGTTTTGAGGTCGCGGGAAGGGATTCATTTCTGGCATAACAATTTTCTCCTAGTTAAAAATAATGCGTGTCGTTAAGAGATAAGAATTTTTTTCAAACTTTAATAAATTTCATTGGGTTAATTGCATTTTTATTGACTCGAATTTCATAGTGAAGATGATTTCCAGTTGAAACACCGGTACTTCCCACCTTGCCAATGACTTGGTCAAGGGCAACTTTTTCTCCTTTTTTTACATTTATTTTGCTCAAATGAGCGTAAGCTGAACGAATGCCAGATAAATGTTTAATGATAACTATGTTTCCATATCCAGATTCACGACCAGCAAATTCAACAACGCCATAACCAGTGGCATAGACATTCGTACCGTATGGAGCCGAGTAATCTATACCGCTATGCATGCGACGATCTTGATAAATCGGGTGAGTACGCATCCCAAAGCTATCACTGACTCTGTAGTTTCCTTTGAGAGGGTTTGCGAATGGGAGAGCTTTGAACACCAAACGCCGATCATTGAGTTCATTTAAGGAATTCTCAACCGCCTTGACGATATCAGAGTTGGGGAATACATCAAATTGTGAACTCTGATTAAAACTGATTTCTGTATTTTCAGAAATCCCTTGATAAAGAGACCTAACTTGCCTGTTCCAGTTGGATGAAGTGATATTGAGGCCGCTGAGTATACTATCTAAACCTTGCGTGGCGGAATTTATTGACTGATTAATACTTGATAGAATTGTGTTGATCCGGGCATCCTCGATTCGTTCTTGCGTCAGGCTATTTTGAATCTCTATTTGAAGTTCATTCACTTTACTTTCAGAGCCTTTTAATCGCTCTGTATTTGAACTTAAGGCCGTCAGTAAACTGTTGATAACGATATCAGTTTGATTGTTAGAAGTTAATTCCTGTCTTGCCCCAGAAGTATCACGAGAAGAAACACCCCAATTTGTTGTGGAATTATTTTCCTCATCAAATGCTTTTCTGAGGTCATTGATCAGGGCTTCTTTTTCAAAAACTAGTTTTAATGAGTCTTGGAGTTGCAAATTTAAGTTTTCAATCTGCGTACGAAGGGCGTTTCGTTCTTCGATTATGGTAATTAAACTAGATCGGTCGATGGTCGAATTTTCGGTATCCCGAGTATCAATTAATAAAAAATCCCCAATGGTTGTTATTGAAGTGAAGACGAGCCAAAAGAGAGTTATAAAAGCAAGAATAAGCGATTGGATTTGTGTCTGCCGGTCTAAAAAGATAAACTTTTCATATGTTTGTGATCGAATAACTACAGACAGTCCGTTTAACCTAGGAACTGCAAGAATTGGTTTGACCTGACTTTGAGACATGAACACCTGCCGTAAAATTTAAAATACAAGCCGCTTCAATAGGCTTTATTGTGATAATGATAGAAAAATGGTTAGTGATTTATTTATGGCTTGTCAAAGGTAAACACTAGACTTTTTACAAAGACGTGAAAGGTAATGTTAAAATAATTTTGATTTTCGTAGAATTGCTTGACATTGTTTGTCGGGCGTATTCTATCAGATAATACTGCAACAGGTTATAGTTTGAGAGAAATTTTACTTAATCTCTAGCCAATTGCACTAATTCCAATGGCGAGTTTAGAAAAGCTGTGTCTTAATTGTTGAGATAAGTTAAGTGGTTCACCGAATCAATCCAAAAAAACTATTCCAATATACAGGATACTCTGTAGGTGTGCTTGTTGCTATCACAGCAGTTATATTCATTACCTTAGTGTATTTTCAATTTCCCGTTCCTGCATACATAAAAAGTAGCATTAAGGATCAATTAACTCAGGATAGCCAAATTAAATCGGTCACAATTGAAAACCTAAAATTTGCCATAGATCGTCAAAGTTTATTGCCCAAAATTCTCGTGAGTAATGCCCAATTGGAGATGAAAGACAGCTCGGTTCTTATCACATTGGGGAATGGGGAAGTTTTTTTTCCTTGGTCGGGAATGCTGTCCCAAACTTCAATAATCAGAAAAGTAGTCATTACGAATATTGAGATTCAAACCCTACAGTCAGGTCAGAGCAAAGAAAACACGACGATAGAGCAACGAATAGCAGGTATCTTAAACACTATAGCAGCAAATTGGTTTATTCTTGGCATAGAAGAGTTGAGTGCTAAGCAATTTAGTTTTAGGAGCAATAATTCTGGTGGTGATGAAGTATTTTTAAAGGGAGATCTATCACTTCAACTTGTCTCAGAGAAAGCAATTGAAGGAGTGTGGTTAACTGAAGCTCAAACCAATGAAACTCCACTTCAGCTCCAATTCAATATCAGAATGAGTGACACACAAGACCATTTTGCACTAGAAGTCAAAGGACGGCTGTCAAGCTTATTCAAAGACACATCTTGGATCAGTGGCGATAATCAACAAAAGGACCTATTGGAAAACGGTACTTATGTGGTGTTAGCTAACTTTAGTCCCAAAGGATTTAAAGGAAGCGTTCACCTCAGGCAAGAAAATAAAGGTGGAGTTAATACGGACACTCGCGTAGAGAGCGAAAAAGCCCAGTTTAATTTCACCTATGCGTACGCAAGTGGTTTGCTGACGATGAGTGATATTGTCTTCTTTTCAAGCGAATTGGGGATGGAGGTACGTGCCGATTTCAGGAGAATTATTTTAGAATCGAGTGAACAAGTCAGAATCGAGAGTGATATTGCAGTTATTTCACAATTACCAAATCATGAAAATATAACAGCGACAAACAAGTGGAGTTTCAATATCGGAGCTTCAGTAACGCTTCCAAATCAAGACAATCCTGGCACATACCGAATTGATGCTCACTTAAATCATCCAGAAAGACTTTTGGGTTTGGAATCACTAACCAAATTCAACATTTATGGGTTTGGTGCTCTCAACGCCCGATTGAAAGGAAATATTACACGTAGTGGTTTATTAGCCCAAAATTCAGTAAGTTTGTATTTTTCAGGTCATAATAATTTAGGGAATGAATCTATTTTTGACCTCGCCCAAGCGTCATTTGACCTGAACTACAACCTATCAGAACAAAAGTTAAACATAGTTAATCTTGTTATCAACCAAAGAGATTGGCCTACGCAACTTGTTGCTGATGTCGTCCTTCAAGGGGATGTATTTTCAAACAATCGCAATATTAAAGCAAATGTGGATTTGTTCCATGCTAGGGATAACGACCAGGGCTTATCAAAAGTCCTTTTTGGCGATTTCATTATCACCCCAATTCAAGGGAAAAAGATTCAAATAAATTTTGATTTGTCGCGAACGGATTCACTTTTAGATCGAGTGGAATTCATCCAATCACAACGGTACATTATGAACCCAAGTGGATCCTTTGAGGTCAGCTTTGATAACACTTTTTCTCCGAAGGAAATAACGGGAACTCTCCTTGCTAAATCACCATTAAGTAAGCCGCCGGGAAATTTCGCTAGAGATACTGAAATTAGTGCCCAATTCAATGGAAAATTTCAAGGCAAGAATTTTTACCTTGAAGAAGGAATTGTGAGTATTTCCCCGCATTATTTTTCATTAACAGGAGAGTTGATTGGCTACACTGGCATCCTTACCAATGACTTTAGTGGTCAAGTCAACATCAGAAGTTCCCATTTTGATTCCAATCCAAACCTGACTTCACAAGTGGATATTGGGTCGTTAAACGCTTCATTAAATTACTCAAACAAGTTGCTAAAACTTGACGCACATGGTCAAGCGAGTGCCGTTGAATTCCTATTAGGATGGAATTCACTTCAAGGGTCAGACCAATTGCCAAAGTCTAATTCAGGAAGTCAATTTGGAATTGACCTAGAGATTGATATTCAAGCACAAAAAGCTCATGGAAAGATAGAAGGTGGAGGGATTACAATACCTTCTCGTACCTTTAACGAAAATGTTGTTATCAATCAGTTTCAAACCGAGTTTTCATATGATCATGTACTTGGGGAAACCATTCTGCCAACGTTTCGTCTTAATACAAACTATTTTGAAGTTAATGCTCTCGGCACGCTGTTTCTTCCCCAATTTCTATCCCAAAGTGAACTTCAAGGAAATTTGGAAATTCTTGAGCTCAATTCAAGCAATCCAACTTTATTTGAACAACCATTGACAGGGTTAAGGGGTGGAGTTGATTTTAGTTATCTTTTTAATCAACAGCAATTAACTATTGGTCAAGCTTTTCTCATTCAGGATGATGTCAAACTCCTAACCCTTGGTAATCTCCAGTTTAAACAAGATGGACCCCACGGGTCAATTGACTACAGATTGCAGGGGCTCAATCTTAAAAATCTAATCCCATTGTGGCCTAAAACTCTTTTTACGAAATCGCGGAACTGGTTCGCAAAAAACGTTACCCAGCTCAATATTGATGAAGCTCCAGGTGGAATTATTTTTTCTGGCCAATCGCCAATGATTCTAACCCAGACCCTAACGTATTCTGACCTTGAATTCACTTACCTTAGAGGTTTGCCCCCAATTCAAGGCGGTTCGGGCTATCTTTCAATTACCAATGATGATTTATCTTTGTTTCTGGAAGAAGGGGATATCATGGTCAGAGATAAGGGTTCGATAGACATTAAAGGCTCTCGACTATACATCCCAGAAATGGCCAATAGCAAAATTCCATCAAGCATTTACCTGAATATAGATGGCCCTTCTGAACCACTACTTGCCTTACTTGATTACGTACCATTTGAATTCCTAAAAAAGGAGAATATTCCTCAAGATATTATTTCAAGCGATGTACTAGGGCAGGTTCAAATTACCCTTCCGCTGATAGATGTGGTCACCTACGA
This sequence comes from Rhodobacteraceae bacterium bin131, assembly GCA_002239085.1. Taxonomy (GTDB): domain Bacteria; phylum Pseudomonadota; class Alphaproteobacteria; order Rhodobacterales; family Rhodobacteraceae; genus MPNP01. Next base: position 9,169 of record MPNP01000021.1, read on the forward strand.
ATTGATTACATTAGATGGCGCGGGAGAATTAAAAAGAGTCATATCAAAGGAGTTGGCTTTAAGTAAAGTCATGACGGCTGAAAGCTTGGACGTCAAGTATAGTGATAAGGGGATACAATTTACGGGTGATGGTCTGCTCGGTAATGTTCCTGTCACTCTTGATTGGTCAAAAAAATTCGGAACTGATTCCGTTCAGCAATCTCGAGTAACTGGTGAGATTATTATATCTGAATTAGCTCTTGAAGAGTTTAATATATCTTTTTTACAAGGTAAAGTCTCAGGATCTAATCCAGTTGAATATACAATTCAAATTCACCCTGACAAACCAGCTCAGCTGGAGTTATTATCAAACTTAAAAGATATTAAAATTGATATACCAGAAATCAATTGGGTTAAACCACAGGGTGCCGAAGCAGTTTTCCAAGCATTAATTGATCTTGACAATCCGATTGCTATATCGCGGTTGGAATTCGCCAGTGATCAAATAAGCTTAGCAGGTGGTATTACCTTTAATGACGATAATCAACCGGGTGTCTATTATTTTGATAAACTTCAAGTAAAGGACAATTATGATGGACCATTGACTGTTACTGAATCGGAAGATGGTTCATTGCGATTAGAATTTGCCGGAAAGATTGGAAATCTTGACTTCGTTAATATTGCCAAGGATGATAGTCCAAAAGACTATCCACCTATGTCAATATTTGTAAATGAGATAGAATTAACTGACGAACTCACACTAAACCAAGTTGAAGGCCAAATAAATTTACAAAATGATACGTTTGTCGAATTCACATCTTTGGTCAATGATGGGGCAAAAATAAATGGTAAGATTGAACGAGTTGAGGAGCAAGTACAATTAACAATCACATCAAGTCAAGCTGGAATGCTTATAGAAGATGCCGGTTTAGCGTCCAAGGCAGATGGTGGGGCAATGGAGTTAATTTTAAGATTGAATCCGCAGTCTGAGATAGTTCAGGGAGAAGTAAAAATTAATAATCTGAGCTTTTCGGTATCTCAATTAATTCAAGCGGCACTTGAATCAAACAATAGCGAACAGGAAATTGTATTGAATGAATACAATTTTGATTTCATTGGTGGACAATTTTATATCCAAGATAGTTTGATTGTTATTCAGAACTCTTCCGGCTTCCTTGAGGGTTCAGGTATATCAGCACAAGGAAGCTATGATTTTGAATCACGAAAAGTAGACATTTTAGGCGGCGTTACATTCCTTTCACAGCTGAGTACCTTAATGGATATCGTATTTCCGATCCGATTGCTCTTACCAACGGGTAATGAGGATGTATTAACATTGGAATATAAGGCTTCTGGAAATATTGATGATTTACAAATTGCAATTAATCCAATCCCTAAGTTAACTCCAGCCCTTATTGGGTCATTCTTTTTCCCAAGTTTCATTCCAATTTTGTGAAGATATCTGAATTCAATTATCACTTGCCAGATGACTGCATTGCACTCAGACCAGTCTCACCGCGCAGTCAGTCCAAAATGCTTGTTTATCGTCAGCAAGAGTTGACTGATTCAAAAATTAATCACATAGATCAATTTTTTAATGCCGGTGATCGGCTGATTGTTAATAACACGAAAGTTATTCCGGCGGCACTTGAAGGTTTAAGGAAACCACGCACCCAAAACGGTCAGTCAGTTAGGGCAGTCAAAATTGCATTGAATCTTGATCGTCAAATTAGTCCACATCAATGGCTTGCTATGGCTAAACCCATGCGCCGATTAAAATCCGGTGATTGTCTGGTTTTCTCAGCTGACTTGCAGTGTAAGGTTGAACAAGTTCAGGGAAGATTCTGCAAGGTCAAATTCAATTTGGCTGGTGATAAATTTTTTTTAGAACTCGCGGCAATTGGCTTATCTCCACTCCCCCCATATATCGCTTCCAAGCGTAAAGTTGATGCTCAAGACAAAAAAGACTATCAAACAGTTTTTGCTAGGAAATCAGGAGCCGTCGCGGCACCAACTGCTTCGCTACATTTTGATGAAGGGATTCTCAATAAATTAGACAGCAAAGGTGTTGATATATCAGAAGTGACCCTTCATGTCGGTTCAGGGACATTCTTACCGATTACCGATGACAACATCACACGGCACCAAATGCATAGTGAATGGGGCGAAGTTTCTGCCGCTACCGTCGCCGAAATTGTGGCAACAAAACGCAATGGTGGCAAAATTATTGCTGTGGGAACAACTTCTTTAAGATTAATTGAAACTGTTGCAAGAAGGAGTCCCTTAGAGGCATGGTCAGGGTTAACTGATTTATTTATTCAGCCAGGTTTCGAATTTCGTATTGTTGATGCTTTGGTTACGAACTTCCATCTGCCTAAATCCTCTTTACTTGTTCTTGTTTCGGCTTTTGTCGGTCATAATTCAATGCACAAAATTTACCAACATGCTCTTAATCAGGGCTATCGTTTTCTGTCTTATGGCGATAGTTCGCTGTTATTTCGTGAGAGGTAAAAAAACTTCTCAATAAGGACTTTTAATTTTAGATTTAATTGCAAATATCATTCAGTTTCTAATTTGGGGAGGTGTGGTATGTTTGGAACGTTAAAGTCCATTTGGCAACTCTTGCTTGGAATATTTTTATTAATGCTCGGTCATGGGATCCAAGGCTCCTTGGTTGGAATTCGAGGAGTGGCTCAAGACTTTTCGACGATCGAAATTTCGCTCGTTACTTCAGCTTATTTTTTTGGCTTTTTAATTGGCTCGCGCTTAGCCCCAGTCATGATCACTCAAGTTGGTCATATTCGTGTTTTTGCTGCGTTGGCATCAACAATTTCGGCTGTTCTCATCATTTATGCAATTGCTCCGCTTGCTTGGGTGTGGATTATTTTAAGAGTGTTAATTGGAATCGGTTTCTCAGGAGTGTATGTCGTTGCTGAAAGTTGGCTAAATGAGAGCGCGACCAACTCAAACCGTGGGCAGATTCTAGCCATTTATATCATTGTCCAAATGTTAGGCTTGGCTTCAGCTCAAAGTTTACTGAACTTTGATGAGGACACAGGTTACTTTTTGTTTGTTTTAGCATCGGTATTGGTCTCTGTTTCATTCATGCCAATCCTCCTTTCAATCAATCCAGCCCCACCCTATGAAACATCCAAACCGATGAAACTTGCCAAGCTGTTAGAAGTTTCACCCTTAGGTGTCGTCGGTATGGTGTTATTAGGGACAGTGTTTTCGGCTCTATTTGGATTATCAGCAGTTTTTGGAGCTCGAGTCGGTTTATCGATTGCCGAAAACTCATTATTCATCGCCATGATTTATATTGGTGGTATCGTATCTCTATATCCGATTGGTTATTTATCTGACTTAATTGATCGGCGAAAATTGATTTTACTTTTGTCAAGTACTTGTGCCCTCACGGCACTTATTGGAGGGCTCTTAGGGCATTTATTCATACCCTTGTTGGTTGTCGCTTTTGTTATTGGTGCAACCACCAACCCGCTGTATTCGTTGTTGATTGCCTACACGAATGACTATCTTGATTATGAAGATATGCCAGCATGTGCAGGAAGGATGATTTTCCTTAATGGATTTGGGGCAGTGAGTGGTCCTTTTTTAGTAGGTTGGACGATGGATTTTTTTGGTGATGCTGGATTTTTCTATTTTATTGCAGCGATTATGCTTGGCCTGAGCACCTTCAATATTATTCGAATGCAGTTAAAGAAATTGCCAACCGATTATGAATCTATGTCCTATGCTCCAATCTCCCCTTCAGCGTCTCCAGTTGTCGTTGAGGTCGCACAAGAGGTCGCAATTGAACAACACACGGAGGAGTGAAATCACCAGAAAGTTAAAATTTAGCAATGAATTACACAAGTGATGAATCTATTAATTCTAAATCGTTATTGGGCTTGACTTAGCTACATACTGTCCAGCATTGATGAAAGCCATTCAGAAAAGTTTATGTTGACATGGATTGAGTTAAGCAGGGTCATAATTAAGGTTGGGGGAAAGCCAGCGCTCAGCCGTAGCAATATCCATACCCTTTCGCACGGCATAGTCTTCAACTTGGTCACGCTCAATTCGACCAAGCCCGAAATAAGATGCTTGGGGATGAGCAAAGTAATATCCACTTACGGATGATGGTGGCCACATTGCATAGTTTTCAGTCAATGTGACACCGGTTACTGCTGCAGCATCTAGGATGCGGAACAAGGTACCTTTCTCGGTGTGGTCAGGACAAGCAGGGTATCCAGGTGCCGGGCGAATGCCCCTATAATTTTCGGCGATGAGTGCTTCATTAGTGAGTTGCTCGTCGATTGCATAACCCCAGAATTCGGTCCTGACTCGCTGGTGCATTCGCTCAGCAAAAGCTTCAGCGATCCGGTCGGCTAGTGCTTTTGCAAGAATTGCATTATAGTCATCGTTGGCATGCTCAAATCGTGTGGCAATGGTATCAATTTCAGCACCAGCAGTAACAACAAAACCACCAATATAGTCTATCGCCCCTGTATCTTCGGGACAGATATAATCTGCAAGTGCAATGTTTGGCCGCGTGTTGCGGCGTTGCATTTGTTGCCGGAGCGTATGAACAGTTGCTATCTTTTGATCGCGATCACTATCAGAGTAAAGAATGATATCTTCATCCTGACTGTTTGCTGGCCAAAAACCAATGACCGCGCGAGGTGTAAGACTTTGCTCTGCAATCATTCTATCAAGCATGGCTTGGGCATCTGCAAATAATTCGCGGGCACTAGCACCAACCACCTTATCATTGAGAATGTCGGGGTAACGGCCTGCCAGTTCCCAAGTGCGAAAGAAGGGTGTCCAATCAATGTATTGTCGTAGTTCAGAGAGATCATAGTTCGTAAAACGTAATGTTCCCAAGAATGTTGGAGTCGGTGCATTGAATTCGGTCCAGTTGATAGGTACTCGATTAGACCGCGCATTGGTAAGGGATTGCCTTTTTGTCGTGTGGCTTCGGTTACCATGTTTTGTTCGTATCGCATCGTAATCGGTACGGATCGCAGCCGTAAAAGAATGGTAAGTTCGTTGTGATAGAAGGTTGCTCATAACACCTACGGCCTTGGATGCGTCAGTTACATGAATTACGGGTTGTTCACGTCTTGGAGCGATCTTGACTGCCGTATGTAACTTGCTGGTAGTTGCGCCACCGATAAGTAAAGGAAGGTTAATGTTTTCACGCTGCAGTTCTTGAGCGACATGAATCATCTCGTCAAGACTTGGAGTAATCAGTCCTGATAGTCCGATAATATTGACCTGTTCTTCACAAGCTGTTTTTAGAATCCGGTCAGCAGGAACCATGACTCCCAAATCAATGACTTCATAATTATTGCACTGAAGAACGACCCCGACGATATTCTTGCCAATGTCATGAACATCGCCCTTGACAGTCGCCAAAAGGATTTTGCCGTTGGCCTTGGCATCTTCACCTGCCTGCTCCCGTTCGGCCTCCATGAAAGGGGTTAAGTGAGCGACCGCCTGTTTCATCACTCGTGCACTTTTTACCACTTGAGGTAAAAACATTTTACCAGAACCGAAGAGGTCTCCGACTACATTCATTCCGTCCATCAAGGGTCCCTCAATGACATGTAATGGGCGCTTTGCTTCAAGTCTTGCTTGCTCTGTATCTTCAATGATGAAATCGCTGATACCATGGACAAGTGCATATTTGAGACGTTCATTGATATCGGTATCACGCCATTCTTGAATTTTCTTAACCATGACTGTTCCTGTGTCACGGTATTTGGTTGCAATCTCTAGAAGTCGGTCAGTTGCGTCATCTCGGCGATTGAACAAAACATCTTCTATGCAGTGTAGGAGATCGGATGGTAGATCATCGTAAACACCAATCTGACCGGCATTGACAATGGCCATATCCATTCCCGCTTTAATTGCATGGTAGAGGAAGGCAGAATGCATTGCTTCACGTACCAGATTGTTGCCACGAAATGAGAAAGAAAGATTTGATACGCCTCCTGACACATGGCAGTGAGGAAGCTCTTGGCGAATTCTCCGCGTTGCTTCAATGAAGGCTATCGCGTAGTCATTATGTTCTCTAATCCCTGTTGCAACTGCGAAAATGTTAGGGTCAAAAATTATATCTTCAGGTGGAAATCCTGCTTTGCTTGTTAATAGATCATACGAGCGTTTGCAGATATCGAATTTTCGGTCGGCTGTATCAGCTTGTCCATGCTCATCAAACGCCATTACAACTGTGGCAGCACCAAAGCGTCGGATTAGTTTCGCTTGTTCAAGGAATGTTTCCTCACCCTCTTTGAGACTAATGGAGTTTACAATTGACTTGCCTTGGACACATTTTAACCCCGCAATGATGACTGAAAATTTCGAAGAATCGATCATGATGGGCACACGACTGATATCGGGTTCGGCGGCGATCAAATTAAGAAATCGAACCATTGCCGCTTCCGAGTCAAGCATTCCTTCATCCATGTTGACATCAATGATTTGAGCTCCACTCTCAACCTGCTGGCGAGCCACTTCCAGCGCCGTGTCGTAGTCATCGCTTGTGATTAATTTGCGAAAACGTGCGGAGCCGGTTACATTTGTCCGCTCACCTATATTGACGAACAGACTCCCCGAAGTCTGGAAGTTGGTAGAGTTGGTCATGATGGAATTGTGAATGGCTCAAGCCCCGATAGACGCATCGCCAAGGGTTGAGTAGGAATGGGACGAGGTGGTAACCCTTCAAGGGCTGATGCAATCGCCTCAATATGTAACGGTGTAGTACCGCAACAACCGCCAACAATATTTACCAAACCACTCTCCGCCCATTCACGCATATACGTAGCTGTGACCATGGCATCTTCGTCATACTCACCAAACGCATTAGGTAAACCAGCGTTTGGGTAAGCACAAATGAAAGTATCTGCAATCCGTGCAAGATCGGCAAGATGAGGACGCATATCACGGGCTCCAAACGAACAGTTAAGCCCAACAGTGAATGGATTGGCATGGCGTATGGAATTCCAGAATGCCTCCGGTGTTTGACCTGTTAAAGTCCGTCCAGATGCATCAGTTATAGTACCAGAAATCATAATCGGTCGACTTTCACCGGTCTCCTCAAAAAGTTCTGAAAGGGCAAAAATACACGCTTTGGCATTGAGAGTATCAAAAATGGTTTCAACAAGAAAAAGATCAACACCACCAGCCAGAAGAGCCTTTGCGGCATCCTTGCAAGCGTCTTTCATCATATCAAAATTGACCGCACGAAAACCTGGATCATTGACATCTGGTGAAATTGATGTCGTCTTGTTGGTTGGGCCTATTGCCCCGGCCACCCAGCGTGGCTTGCCATCGCGGGATGTGAAATCATAACAGGTCTCTTTTGCCAACCGTGCGCCCTCCTGATTAATGCGATCAACATATGATTCGATTCCATAATCTGACTGGGAAATTGAAGTGGCATTAAAGGTGTTTGTGGTGATGATATCCGTACCAGCCTTTAGAAAACTTATATGAATATCTCTAATTAGATCTGGAGCAGTGAGGTTCAGGATATCGTTATTGCCAGTCAGATCCTGATCAAATCCAGCAAATTCTTGACCATGAAAATCGGATGCATCCAGCTTGAGGGCCTGAATTTCTGTTCCCATGGCACCATCGAGTATCAAGATTCGTTCATCAAGCAATTGACGAATTTCTGTCTCAGAGTGTGTCATTGTGGATTTCCTTGGATGATAATTTAATAATGTTGGGTTTTACCCCGATATTTTCACAAACCGCGCGAATGAGTGCTGATCGATTGAGTGTATAAAAATGGAATGTATTGGTGCCCTCGGCAAGGAGTTCATCGCACTGCTGGGTTGCAAGATCGATTGCAACTTGGCGTTGCATGTAGGGACTGTCGTCAAGTTTAGAAAAGGTATTATGCATTGATATAGGTACACGTGTACCGCATAATTTAGCAAACCGAAGCATGGATTTGAAATTGCTGACGGGCATGATACCGGGAATCAGTGGGACATCGATTCCTGCGGCTACAACGCGATCACGAAATCTAAGAAAGGTATCGTTTTCGAAGAAGAACTGAGTAATTGCCTGACTGGCACCAGAATCAATTTTGCGCTTTAGGTTCTCTAGGTCAGATGCAGCATTCAAAGCTTCGGGATGTACTTCGGGATAGGCTGCCACAGATATATCAAAATCAGCCACTGAGCGAAGGCCAGTTACCAAATCAGCAGCATATGAATAGCCTTCTGTGCTAGGCCCATGGTTTGCTGTGGTATTGGGTAAATCGCCGCGGAGTGCAACAATATGCCGAACACCAATATCCCAGTATCGTCTTGCGATGTTATCGATTTCGTGACGAGATGCGTCAATGCATGTAAGATGAGCAGCGACTGGAAGTTGGGCTTCAGAGATGATTCGCGCTACAGTGTTGTGGGTCCGCTCACGGGTTGAACCTCCAGCTCCGTATGTTACAGACAGAAAAGACGGAGCCAGTGGAGACAATGCACAGATTGAATCCCAAAGATTGTTTTCCATATCCACTGTTTTAGGAGGAAAAAACTCAAAACTGACTTCGGGTTGGTGTGTATTCATTAACCAGACCTCTGAGGAAGATTGGCATGCATTGGAGCATGGGTATGACCCTTACACAACAGCCAAATATTTACAGTAAGGTTTTTACTCGGCAGGGATTGAGCTTTGCTGATTTTCAGCAAATGACTCTTTGACCATGACGCTATTTCCTTATTGCGAAAACCAAGACGCCGATGCTCATGCTTTTCCCGCAACTCTTGAACATCATGGGGAGCAAAATCCACAAGGAGTAGATGCCCTCCTGAGCGGATTACGCGTGATGCTTCACCTATCACATCCCATGGTTGGTCAGCAAAATGTAGAACCATATGAAGAATAGCCAGATCAAAACTCGGTGAACCAAAAGGCAGGCCGTACATATCGGCGTGCCGGACTATGCAATGATTAAAATTAGGTTCCGACAAGTTAACTCGAGCGACCGACAACATGTCGTGTGATAAATCAATACCAATTGCATGCTGCACTTGGTCCGCACATAATTGTAACATCCGGCCTGTTCCAGTACCAATATCAAGGAGGTCTTTAACTTGTAATGTACTGACCATATTACGAATCTCAGCTTCAACTCGCTTTTCATCCACATGCATGGTTCGGATTTGATCCCATCGGGCCGCATTTTGATTAAAATAGCGTTCAGAGCGTGCTCTTCGTTCCCGTTTGATCGCATCAAGGCGGTCGCGGTCACGGATAACAAGTGGATTATCATCCTCAATTTGTTCAACCATAAACCGAACAATCTTGGCAACGGTACCCGATGTTGGAAGATGGAAAAAAGCCCAACTCCCTTCTTGGTGGCGTTCCAATAACCCTGCATCACAGAGCAAACGAAGATGACGAGAAATGCTTGGTTGGCTTTGACCGAGAATACGTGTCAATTCGCCGGCCGAAAGATCGCAGTCGGCACAAAGAGTCAATATACGTATTCGGTTGGATTCTCCCGCAGCACGTAAAATTGTAACAAGGTCCGCCAATGCCCAATCCAATGAAAGTAAAAACCAATAGAAAATCACTCAAGTAATTTGAGAGATATAAGCATATAAATAAATATTTATATGTTTATGTCAAGTAATTAATGTTCTTCTGTATTCACCGATATAATTTATCGTGTATGTGTCACTTATACCCGAGGGTATAGTCACCTTTTTCTTCAGGTGGCTGGCCCAATAGAACCACTGCTAGTGACAAAAATGGGAAACTGAATTGACGCTAATGAGACTTACAATCTTATGTTTAATTTGCAGAAAACTTCTATTAACTTTGAAAGTTAATTTGACGCCAATGTTGATAGGATTGCAATAAGAGCTTATTTCCATAAGGCGGTTAATGAAAAAATAGCAGTTATGAGAGTTTCTTTAGGATCAAATAATTTCTCGGCATTGGTATTGAATGCAGATTTTCAACCCTTGTCGTATTTTCCACTATCCCTTTGGCCGTGGCAATCAGCACTCAAGGCTGTTTTTCTTGACCGGGTGAGTGTCTTACATGAATATCAAAAAGTCGTTCGGTCGCCATCAATGAGTATGAAATTACCTTCGGTGGTGGCTTTAAAGGATTTTGTCAAACCGCAAAGGGCACCTGCTTTCACGCGCTTCAATCTTTTTTTACGAGATGGCTTTTGCTGCCAGTATTGCGGTCGTTCAGATGAATTGACCTTTGATCATGTTATTCCGATTAGTCAAGGTGGTTTAACGACGTGGACTAATGTTGTTGCGGCTTGCCCTGATTGTAATTTCAAGAAGGGGTCAAAGTCGATTGATGAGTCAAAAATGAAGCTTCTTTCGGTTCCACGCCAGCCGACTAATATGTACCTTCATAATAAAGGGAGAAAATTTCCGCCGAATTATCTTCATGAAACATGGCTTGATTTTCTGTATTGGGATACGGAGCTTGAACCCCATTCAAGCGGTTAAGCAGACTCTTAAGCCTGAAGAAGTCGTAAAGATTCTATTTGGGTAGTGGGTTTTCCGTGATTTGAATAACCGGTTCCATACTGTCGAATTCTTCCTGTGGTAGATGACATTTAATCTGAAGTCCACCCCCAAGTGTTTTCATTTCGGGAATAACGGTTTCACAGAGATTGTCTTTCACTTTCTCTTTCCAACGACATCGAGTTTGGAAAGGGCAACCAGGTGGTGGGTTTACAGCAGATGGAATATCCCCTTCAAGGACAATGTGTTTCTTAACCACTGAGGTATCAGCCACAGGTACTGCGGATAATAATGCTTCGGTGTAGGGGTGATAGGGTGGTGAGAAAATCTGATCAGTTGTCCCGAGTTCAACAATGTGGCCAAGATACATAACCAATACCCGATCAGATAGATATCGGACAATTGAAAGATCATGGCTGATAAAAATCAAAGTGGTCTTGTTTTGGCGTTGAATCTCAAGCAATAGATCAGTCACGGCAGCTTGTACTGAAACGTCCAATGCTGATACAGGTTCATCGGCAACAACTACTTTGGCATCTCCGGCAAAGGCTCTAGCAATCCCAATGCGTTGCTTTTGACCTCCCGAAAGCTGTCTTGGTAGTCGGGTCGCAAATTCACGTGGCAGTTTGACGAGATCTAAAAGTTTAAGCGCCCTTTCTTGTCTATCAGGGTTACTCGTTCCTATGCCAAAAATTTCTAAAGCGCGAACAATCTGATTCCCGACAGTCATTGACGGGTTTAAAGTATCAAAGGGGTTTTGAAAGATCATTTGAATCGATGAGACTGTTCCGACATCCCGATTTTCAATAGGAATCGATTGAACATTTTGGCTATTATACTTCACTTCACCATCTGTTGCTGTTTCTAGACCAAGTAATACCTTTGCTAAAGTTGACTTTCCACACCCTGATTCACCGACAATCGCCAGAGTTTCTGACTCATAGGCGTCAAATGATAAACTTTCATTGGCTTTGACAACTCGTTTATCCCTTGACGAGCGAAACAAAGCATTGGCAGTTACCTCGTAATACTTTTTTAAGTTTGTGATTTGTAATACGCGTTTCGAAGATTCTTGCTTCTCTTCCACGGAATCGGCACGAACATGCTCTCCCCAATTAATCTCTTCAAATTTTATGCATCTTGAGCGGTGACGCTCAAAACCGTCAATTTGTCGCATTGGGATTTCTTTGTTATCGCATCGACCGGCTTCAAAGTACTCACATCGTGGACCAAAATTACAACCCATTGGGCGTTCATAAGGAAGGGGAAAATTCCCTGGAATTGCAACGAGAGGACGAGAATTCTTATCCGCACCTGGTAATGGGATTGAACGAAATAGGGCTTCTGTATACGGATGCTGCATTTTATCAAAAACATCATTTATAGAACCTGTTTCAACAGCTTCACCCGAGTACATAACGCAAATACGATTGCAGGTTTCTAAAACTAAACCAAGGTTATGACTAATAAATAATATTGAGGTACCATACTTTTCCCCAAGTTCTTTGATAAGGTCAACAATTCCGGCTTCAACAGTTACGTCAAGTGCGGTAGTTGGTTCATCAAGAATCAAAAGAGAGGGCTTAGACATGAGAGCCATTGCAATGACAATTCTCTGCTGTTGACCACCCGAAAGTTGGTGTGGATAAGAGCCAATAATTCGTGCTGGGTCGGGTAATCGAACGGCCTCGGCAACTTCTAGGGCTAGCTCACGGGCTTGCGTACGGTTCATACCTTCATGGATAATGGGTACTTCCATGAGTTGGTCCCCAACTTTCATGGCCGGATTCAGTGAGGCCATCGGCTCTTGATAAATCATGGCAATCTCAGAGCCTCGAAGAGACCGTAATTCTGAGTTTGAAAGTTGACTTAAATCTTGGCCTTTAAACTTTATCGTTCCATTGACTATACGACCGCTTTGACCCAAATCCTGCATGACTCCGAGGGCCACAGTTGATTTGCCACAGCCTGATTCGCCTACAAGCCCTAGTGCTTCGCCGGTCTGAATCGTACACGAAAAGTCCATAACTGCAGGGATTTCTCCGGCTCGCGTAAAAAACGAAATCGAAAGTGAATCAATTTCAAGTATGGGAGTTTCATTGGCTGGTTCTGATTGCATAACTCAATCTTTCAAGGATTGTTCTCTTAAACCATCAGCGAGAAGGTTTAAACCTAGTACTAAACTCATTAACGCTAATGCTGGAGGGACTGCACCATGTGGGTAAAGGGTCAGAACCTTTCGACCTTCATTAATTGTAGATCCCCAGTCTGGACTTTCGGGAGAAACACCGAGTCCAAAAAATCCGAGCGTGCCGAGTAAAATTGTTGTGTATCCAATCCGCAAACAAAAATCGACAATCAATGGTCCACGTGCGTTAGGAAGGATTTCCCAGAGCAGAATGTACCAAATTTTTTCTCCACGAGTTTGGGCCGCGGCAACATAGTCACGGGTTTTAATATCAAGAGTTAGCCCTCGAACTATTCGAAAGATTGTTGGAGAGTTAACAAAAACGACTGAAACGAAAACATTCAGTAAATTTGGATCCATGTAAATCACCCCTAGGGGGTCAATATTGAAAGCAAGTCCAAAGTACATCCATAATCCAATCACCAAAATGACTGCAAAATAGAGGTTGCGTTTAATAGGTTGGGTATAAAGCTTGGAGTTTACAAGAATCAAGAAGAAGGCAATTGGGAACAGAAACATTATTCCAGCGAGAAACTGAGGTATACCAACATCTTGGATAGCGGGTGTGACCATCAGATAAAAAAGAAGGATAACTGGGAACGCTAGAACAAGGTTTGCCGCGAAACTGACAATCGCATCAAACTTACCTGAGAAATAGCCAGCGACCAATCCTAGAATAATACCGACCATGAAAGCAAATAATGTCGCTGCAGGGGCTATAGTTAACACTGTTCGACTCCCCATGACCACTCGCGAAAACACATCTCTTGCTAAGCGATCCCCCCCTAAGAGATAATACTGTCCCACTAAGTCAGGGACGGGGGTTCCAGGGGTTTTGTTTTTCATACCTGAAATTTGGCCCAATGGATCAAAAGTGATGATAATATCGGCAAACAAAGCCGTAAACACCCAGAACATAACCATGCCCGCACCAATCATACCTATCGTGCTGTCAAAAAGCCGCCCATAAAGCCCAGTATGTTCTTTGGTGAAGAAGGAGACCGCGAAGAATACGCATAACGCGACCCAGACGACCCACAGATTGACAAAAATAGCCCCGATTATCTGAAATGTTGGTAATGACTCCATAGTTCTAGGGATTAACTGATTCGAATCCTTGGATTGAGATAGACATATCCAATATCGGAAATTAGCTGGGTGAACAGGACAACAATAACCGCAATAATTGAGCAACCCATCAACAAATTGATGTCATTGTTGGATGCGGCTTGAACTAATAGCCAACCAAATCCCTTGTAGTTGAAAAGAGTCTCAACAATAACAACACCTGTCAGCAGCCAGGGAAACTGCAACATAATCACGGTAAAAGGAGCTATAAGTGAATTTCTAATGGCGTGTTTAAGAACAATCGCCGGAAAGCTCAATCCTTTAAGGCGTGCGGTTCGTATGTATTGCGAGGTCATGACTTCGGCCATTGAGGCCCGTGTCATTCGTGCAATATATCCCATTCCGTATAATGCCATGGTGACTACTGGAAGGGTAAAATTTTCAAAAGTTATGTCATTGAGAGCTGATGAGGCCGATCCCTTAAACCATTTTAATCCAATCGCAGAACTTGCAAATATAGCTACTAAAATGACACCTGAAACATACTCAGGAGTTGAGGTCGTAATGATGGAAAAAGTTGAAAGAGTTCGGTCCGTCTTTGAACCCTCGCGCATTCCAGCTAAAACACCAACAACAAGAGCAAATGGAACCATAACAAGCATCACATAAAACATGAGCCATCCGGTATGCTTGAGGCGTGTAGCCAGAATGGAACCTACTTCGTCCTTAAATATCACCGACCATCCCCAGTTTCCCTGAATTATCCCGCAGTATTCAGGGGTATCCTCGGGCGAAACTCCAGGGCGACTACAGCGCCCGAGTATCCGGTTTTCTTCAGTAACATTCCGAAAGGAAGGTAAAACTCCAAGCCACTCCCCATAGCGAACGATGTCGGGTTGGTTGAAGCCATTTTTATCCAACCAATTGTCAACCTGTTCTTGGGTCATCCTTTGATTACCCATAAATTTAGCCAACTTCACAAGGTTGCCATCAAGATTGGTCAGGAGAAAAACAATAAAGGTCAGACACACAATCGTTAGGATAGTGATCCCAATGCGGCGCGCTAAAAAGCTAATCATTAATCTAAATCTGACCTAAACGTGGAATTCGTATAAACGAAATACGGTGATGATAGAGATGGTTTTCCCATCTCTATCTTTATAAGCTAGTGGCGCTTAAGCTTTCCAACCATATTTCCATGAATGTATTTCAAATGAGGGATGCATTTCAGCATTTACCAAATTACTCTTGTGGAACCTGTAAAGGTTACGCCAGTACGGTTGGATGATAACACCATTTTCCTGCATTAATTCCTGAAGCCGCGCCATTATTTTGCTGCGCTCATCGGCATCAATAATGGTTAATGACTGGGCAAGAAGAGTATCAAATTCTTCATTTTGAAACCCTGTTTCATTCCAAATACCATCAGACTTATATGCAAGAATATAGATTTGGACTCCCAATGGTCTTGGGTTCCAGTTGGTCATGCTAAAGAGATGAGTTTGCCAGTCATCCCAGAAGGTTGCCCCTGGAAGGTTAGTCCTTTTGATTTTGATTCCAGCATCTCTTAATTGGTCGGCAATAGCATCTGCAGTTGAACTTATCCAATCTTCATCAATTGAAATCAAATTATGTTCGTAATCACCTAATCCTGATTCCTGCATTAACCTCAATGCTTCGGCCTTGTCAACGACAAGAGGTGGAAGTTGAGCATACTCAGGGTGAGTAGGTGAAACATGATGATTTTCGGCCGTAACACCAAGACCGCTATAACCAAGCTCAAGACAAATCGAATTGTCTACTGCCTTGGCAAGAGCAACTCCTACCCTCGGGTCTGAGTATGGCTGTATTCCATCAGCGGCTTCATCAATTGAGAGCTTGTTGCCTCGACATATTACAGTTGCATTGGTCTGGACAGCTGATTCTCCCCACCCATCAAGCGTTTGATAAAGCTCAATAAATTCGCTGGTTGTTTCATAGCAAAGGTCAAATTCATCAGCCTCAGCACCAGAAAATTGCGTTGAAAAATCGGTTCCGAAATCATGAAACTCAATACGGTCAAGATAAGCGCCATTGCCTGCATCCCACCAACTATGGTTGTCGTTACGAACCAAAGCCCCAGAAACACCGACATCAAGATATTCAGGAAGGTAGGGACCGGTTCCAATTGGATTTCCAAGCATGTTGTCAGGGTCATGCGAGGAATGAACAATGGCCGCAGGATAATCCAGCATACCAACAATCAAGGTGATGTCAGAAGAATGTGGATTGAGTTGAACGGTATGGTCATCTAGAATGACTATCGCACCATCTCGAGCAACTTTGGTTTCGGGGTCAATGAGGGTACCCATCCGGCCCGCCATTGAGTTGCCTTCCACCTCTTGTTCACACCATCGACTGATGTTGAAAGCAACATCTTGTGCGGTAAAGTCATCACCATTATTCCACTTCACGCCTTTGCGGACATTAAGAATAATTTGTGTGGCGTCTTCGTTTGCCGACCAGCTTTCCAAAAGCCGTCCTTCAATTGAGCCATCACGATTTAATTGAACCAAATACTCAAGCCACCCGCGGGTAAAGTTCGCCATTTCAGACCAATCATAAGTGCGTGGATCTTTTAAACCACGGACATTCATCTGAATACGAACTACACCACCCTGTTGAATGTCATGACCATCAGCTAGAGGTGCTGATAAACCGATGAGGCTGTAAGCAGTTGCACTTGTTGCACCCAAAGCGGTAGCTCGAGTCAGAAACTCTCGCCTTGACATTTTACCATCAAGATGCTCTTGGGCGTACATCTGCACTGCACTAGGAAATTTTTCCTTCTTGTCAATCATTAATTTCTCCTGATTATGTGAAAAGATGACTCTTATGCTACACCATAAGGAACAATGATGCAAATAATTCCAAAAAAAGTTTTTTATTTTAGAGGCCCGATGATTTACCCGTGAAAGAAATGATCAAAACCGACCTGGAATTACTGGTCAGAAATTTTACAGTTTGTTGAATACTTTTGGCTGAAGGCATACAGCCATAGGAATGCGAGGGCCAAAGATATTATCATATTCCATCCAGCCATTGACAAGCCTAAAAATGACCAAACAACTTCATCACATCGGGGTACCGAAACCGGGCTTAAGAAATCAATTACGAGCTCGCCAGCGTTTAACTGAGACCCCGAACAACTTGCTAGTCCCATCCACCATTGGTTTTCAACACCCCAATGATAACCACCGAGCAAACTTCCAATCAGCATTAATAAGCCACCGACTAATAACCAAAAAGATGCTGGTCTGGCAATCCAGCCAATTAATGGAATTATAACCAATGCGTGAGGCCATCGCTGCCATAGACAAAGTTTGCAAGGCCGAATGTCACCAAGATATTGAAACCCAAGTGCAGTAAGCAGTACTAAAAGAGAAATGGTTACAGCTAAAGCCGGTATGTATCGATGAATTGTGTTCATAATTGATTATTTGAAATGTAAGAGGTCGGTAAGAAGTCGAATATATTTTAGTCAAAGAAAACCAATTGTATCGCCAACGGAGTTGAGGAATGATTCTCCATGTTAGAGGAATAAATAATGCGAGAAGGCAAATTCTTAAGTTCATTCCCAAAAAACTTGAGATGCAATTTTGTCAAAATGGCAAATCGACAAAGTCAGATAATATGACTATTATTGCTTAACATCAAAATTTTTCTTTGCCACTGTCAACAACATAACTAACAGATATATACGAGCCATTATAAGAGTATTGAAATTGCTTAAAGTGGTGATAGTTTTCGGGTATTATCAGTTTGATTAATATTCAAAAGTAAAATAAAAGTGATATTGGAATTGCCCGAGTGGCGGAATTGGTAGACGCAGGGGACTCAAAATCCCCCGATCTTTGATCTTGTGAGTTCGAGTCTCACCTCGGGTACCACTTATTTCTTAGTATTATATTGCTTCACTGAAAATGCAATTCCCTAGTTGCGGCCGTAGCATATGTTGATAAAATCACAACTTTACGAATAAGATAAATCCAGTTAATTGTCTTCGCATATAAATGTTTGGTAGGTATGAGTGAATCTGTATTATTGAACCGTATCTCGCATGTAAAAGGGTGTCGCACAGAGCCCATTTGGAACAAGACCATACCGGAATTTCTAAAAGAGGTTGCAGACGACTATGGCAATAATCCAGCTCTTGTTTTTCCAGGAAGAGTCAATTGGAATTATAACAAACTTAATGAGGAAGTTGATCAACTTGCCGCGGGACTAGTTAAATTAGGAATAAATAAGGGTGACAGAGTTGGAATTTGGTCACCGAATAAACCCGAATGGGTGGTATTGCAATTAGCCACGGCTCGCATTGGCGCTATTTTGGTTACAATTAATCCTGCCTACAGGCCAATTGAACTTGAACATGTTTTAGTTAAGGCAGGAATCAAGGCTTTATTTTCTGCAACATCCTTCAAAAATAGCGATTATCTTGGGATGTTACGATCTTTAATTCCTGAGATTGATAAGGGAAACTCAAGTGAACTGACTAGTCCTAAATTTCCAACCCTTCAAAACATAATCAAAATCGGTGGCTCTTCAGATAGCCAGATTATGGACTACCAAGATGTCAAGAATTTAGGCTCCAATGTTAGTACCAAAGAACTTGACAGAATTTCTGCTCAACTCAAGCCGGGTAATTCCATAAACATTCAGTTTACAAGCGGTACAACTGGAGCACCCAAAGGGGCAACTCTTAGCCATCGTAATATAATAAATAATGCACGGTTTGTTACTGATACAATCCAATTAGACCAGAATGATAAGCTTTGTCTTCCAGTCCCTTTATATCACTGCTTTGGTATGGTAATGGGTGTGTTGGGATGCATAACCAAAGGGGCTTGTATTGTACTCCCTGACGAGAGTTTCTGTCCGAAAGCCACTCTTGAAGCGATTTCGGAGTTAAGATGCACCGGGTTATATTCTGTACCAACGATGTTCATATCAATGCTAGACCTGTTAGCTAGTTATCCTCTCAATATTCAATCGTTACGTACTGGAATTATGGCGGGAGCACCTTGTCCAATAGAAGTTATGCGACGTGTAACAAGTGACATGCATATGAGCCAAGTAACCATTGCTTATGGAATGACTGAAACAAGTCCAGTTTCCTTTCAAAGTCACGTTGATGACCCTCTCGAAAAGCGTGTAACAACTGTAGGGCGGATTCATCCTCATGCCGAGGTCAAGATTATTGATGAAGAAGGATGTATCGTTCCTGTCGGTTCACAAGGAGAGATTTGTACCAGAGGTTACTTAGTTATGAAGGAATACTGGGAGGATGAACAAGCTACAAAAAGCAGTATTGACTCTGATGGTTGGATGCATACTGGTGACCTTGGAATACTTGACCAAGTAGGATATTGTACGATTACAGGTAGGTTAAATGACATGATTATTAGAGGGGGCGAAAATATTTACCCCAAGGAGGTTGAAGATTTTCTTTTCCTACACCCTCAAGTTAAAGATGTGCAGGTTTTTGGAGTCCCCGATGAGCAACTTGGGGAAGAGGTATGTGCTTGGGTAATACTAAAAACCGACGAACACTGTGACGAATCAATGTTACAACAATTTTGTCAAGGTAAAATAGCTCACTACAAGATACCAAAGTACTTTCGATTTAAATCAGAGTTTCCAATGACTGTAACTGGCAAGCCACAAAAGTTTTTAATGAGAGCGTCCATGCTTAAAGAATTGGACTTTAAGTCCAACAAGTTATAAGTTTGAGTGAACTCCATATCAGCGCAATTACTTCCCAACTCGTTTCGATTAAACTTTAATGGGTGTTGACCCGAGTAGAAGTCATTAGTTGGATTTGTTGAGCGTTTCTTTGCTCGCCACGGAGATACTCATTGACCATATTATTAATAGCAATTGACCAACTCGTAAATTAGTCTTAAGATATTAGCATAAAACACTGCAACGAAATAATATTCAGCAAGAGCATACAACGGTATAAATGGATATTGGTATGGTATGTGAGTAAAATTCTGAAGCTCAAAATAGTTCTACAGAAAAGAAACAAAATGGTATTTACATTCCTAAAATCTTAATCTATTGTAGTTTCTAACTAAATAGTCAGTTTTATCTGTCGTGGTTGCCTAAATTATACTAATAATTGGTCATGTTAATAACAATTGGAAAAACTAAAGGAAATTAAATGAAGCCTATTCAAAAAGTAAAGTTTGGTCGTACCGATATTAATGTCAGCTGTTTTGGATTTGGAACAGCACCTATTGGTAATATCTTCCGTGAAATTAGCGACGATACATCAGACAAGATGATTCAGTGTGCTTGGGATGCTGGCATTTGCTATTTTGATACAGCTCCAATGTATGGTCACGGACTTGCCGAACTACGAACAGGGCAAGGACTTCGCTGGAAAAAACGTGAGGATTACATTCTGTCCACAAAAGTCGGACGAATCCTTAAACCCGCAAGAAGACAAGACATTGACTTCACCCCATGGACTAATGCTGCCCCCTTCACGATGCATTTTGATTACAGCTACGATGCTACCATGCGCTCGTTAGAGGATAGCTTACAGAGGCTTGCACTTGAACACATAGAAATTTGCTTTATTCATGATATTGACGTATTTACCCGTGGCGAGCAGCAACCAGAAGTGTTTGCACAAGCAATGGATGGAGCTTGGAAAGCTCTTGAACGCTTACGTGATGAAGGTGTAATCAAAGCAATTGGAGTAGGAGTGAATGAGTGGGAAGTTTGCCATAAGGCTTTAGAACAGCGAGATTTTGACTGCTTTTTATTGGCTGGAAGATATACACTTCTAGAACAGGACTCTCTGGATAAATTTTTGCCTCTGTGTGAAGAGCGTAATGCAGCAGTTGTTGTTGGAGGTGGTTTTAATTCGGGTATTTTGGCGACGGGAGCTATTGAGGGGGCAAAATACAATTACGCACCTGCTCCAGCAGACATTATGGAAAAGGTAAGTAAAATTGAGAGTGTTTGTGCTGACCACAAAGTACCACTTCCGGCAGCGGCACTCCAATTTGTCGTTGCTCATCCAGCTATACCCACTTTCATGGCAGGGACGCGTACAGTTGAACAACTAAAACAGAATTTAGATTGGTTCAATCATAACATCCCAAAAGAGTTCTGGGCCGAACTCAAAGATAAAGGGTTGTTAAGAAACGATGCACCAACTCCTGTATAACCAACTGCGTAATAATACGATTGAGTTTATCAAACTCATTTAAGGACACCTTGATTAAATACTTTGACCGCTTGTTTACAATATTATTCCAAATAAGCCCTTTGCTCTTGGTATTTTAGTTGTCGTTGTGTATCTTAGGGTCGACACAATAAATGATTCTATTTTGATGTATACTTGGGAGCTATCATATGGACCACCGCCACTTGCTTGAAGAGAACCAACAAAGTCAGGCACTGAAGGAATTCACCAATCTACAAAGCATGAAGGACTTGGTGGACTGGGACCTGTTTACCCCGACCCTTGAGGAGGTTTTTGGCCCACCACAGACGAAAGGTAAAGGGCACAGTTCCTGGGATTATCTGATTATCTTCCGGTCGCTACTGTTGGGGGTGATGAATGGGTTGAGTGATGGACATCTTCAATACATGCTGTTGGATCGCACCTCTTTCAAGCAGTTTGTCGGTCTGCGGAGCACGGATCAGGTTCCGGACCAAAAAACCTTATGGAAGTATCGTAATCAACTCAGCCAATCGGGTCGTTTCGATGAACTAGTTGCCGTGTTCATGGAACAGTTGGCAGCACATGGTTATGGTTTGCAGACAGGGAAGCAGATTGAAGCAACGATTGTTCCGGTTACCCGTCAAAGTAACAGCCCGGTGGAGAATGTCACTCTCGAGAGTGGATCCGATGGCGCGAAAAAATGAGCCCTACAAGTAGCGTTAGAAGGACACAGTGGCTCAATGGCTCAGGAACAATAGGGTCTACTGTTTGGTTTTAAGTACCTCATTACGAATGACCGTGAAAAGAAATTAATGACCAATTGGATGGTCTCGGCGGCGCATGTCCATGACAGTCTGGTGTTTGAAGTATTATTGGAGGATTTCAAACCTGATTGTTCAAGACAAGTCAGGGCGGAAGATGCGTATCGGTCGGATGAAAGGGTTGCTGGCTTATGCCAGAAGGGCTTAAAGCCTTGGATTAATTACCAAGGTCAGCGTGACACACCATTGCGTTCTCTTCAGCTTGCCTTGAACCATGCTTATTCTAGGGCCAAGGTTTGAGTGGAGAATGTTTTTGGAGCACTTAAGAATGAGATGAAAGGGGCGTATGGTATATGAATGGCTTGTGACTCCTGAGTTCGACACTTAGCTCCCATTTTCGCTTTTTCATTTTATTAAATCCACAGCGGCTCTAAATTCTACAGTGTGTCATACCGCTCACTCTCTGGTAGTGCCTAAGGCAAATATTTTTTGACTTTTAAATATTCCTCGCCCAGAATCAACTTAGGACTATCGCATTTGAAATAACATTCTATCACATTTCACGTAATTTACACTCATAGATTATTTCCAGTAGGAGTTTAAAGGATTTTTCTTTTACTGGCAAAAATGTTGATAATTTTGAAAAAATATAGTTCGTCAGCAAGCAAAACCATTGTAAAAATTGTAAATGCGATAGCCTTGGAATCAAATCAACAAAAAGTCATTTTTCTTTCTCAAAGTCGAAACATTATGTACATCCGAAAAAAAACATCGCCCAAAACCAAAAAAACTTCCGTCCAAATCGTCGAAAGCTACCGCAATAAACAAGGCAAACCACGCCAACGCATCGTCCAACATATCGGCATGGCCATCCATCCCGACGACATCAAACAATTAGTCAAGTTGGCCGAACATATTAAAGCACGGTTGCGACATGACACACAGCCGGCCGTATGGTCACCCAAAGAAATGGCCACCATGGTAATCGCGTCCAAAGCCAAGGCTCCGCAACCACCACGCCAGATGGTCAATACCCATGCCATCCATGAAGAAAACCGTATTATTTTGGGCTTCCATGAAATCTACGGTAAACTCTATCGGGAGTTGGGCTTTGACCGTCTACTCGCACCCTCACGCTTCAAGGCCGCCAATCGCATCTTGTATAACATGGTCATGGCTCGCTTAGCACGGCCAGAAGCCACACGAGCCAGCGTCCAGAGGATGGCGTATGATTTTGGTATCTCCATCCCCGTGCATAAGGTCTATCGCATGATGGATACCTTGAATGACAAGTTTATTGACAGGCTGCAACAGCGCATCGCCGACCAATCACTTGAACTCCTTGCACGTGAACTGGACGTCATTTATTGTGATTGTACCACGCTGTACTTTGAATCCGTCGCCGACGATGACTTACGTCAATTTGGATATAGCAAGGATGGCAAGTCGCGTGAAGTCCAGATCCTCCTGGCTCTAATGACGACCCGTGAAGGTCTACCGGTGGGCTATCAGGTGTTTCCTGGGGCAAATTGGGAAGGCGCGAGTTATCTGCCGATGCGACAGAGTTTGTTATCTCGCCACCCCGATATCACAGCCGTTCATGTGGCGGATGCTGGTCTGATGACCGATGCCAATCTCACGGCGATTGAAAATGATAACGAACATTATATCATGGGGGCTCGCCTGCGCTCCTTACCCACGCGGCTCAAGGAACAGATCTTGAACACGCACCGCTATCGGTCGCTGCATGGAACGGAATATTCCATCGGTGTGTTTCGCTACAAGGGGCGCCGTTTAGTGGTATCCTACAGTCCGGCACAGGCCCGCAAGGATGCTGCCGACCGTCAACGAGCTGTGGACAAGTTGCTGAAGAAACTAGCGAACTCGGACAATCCCCGGGAGATGATGGGGCGTGGTGGACGATGGCGGTATATCAAGCTCATGAGAAAATCCCGTGTTGTCTTGGATGAAGATAAGCTCCGGGACGATGCGCGTTGGGATGGATTGCATGGGGTGATCACCAATCTCCGGAACATCCCGGCCACGGAATTGTTGGCACGGTATCGTGGGTTATAGCGGATTGAAGAAAGTTTTCGCATTGCGAAGACCGACTTGATTATGTAAAGCTTTACATAAACTTGAAGATACGTCCGATCTATCATTGGACCGCGTCCCGTATCAAGGCTCATATCGCCCTGTGCTTTATGGCGTTCAGTCTGATACGCCATCTGGGTCATCGCTTGGCGGGTCTGGACATGCGGCTGTCACCGAGAGGCA
>MPNP01000316.1 GCA_002239085.1 Rhodobacteraceae bacterium bin131
TTAAATAAGTTCCAAATCAGTGACCCAGGTCCAACTCTTTGATGTTTTGTTCGGATTGCATTGGGTATAGATATAAACATTCACGTTAAGTTGAGTATAGATGTCGTTGAGCAGAACGTCATGGACCTAAAGGGGGTGATGTGTCGTGGTCTTATCCTTCCTCAGTTAGGATAGGTAAAGACTGGATTATGGGTGTTTCGTAATCCAATCAAAAAATGCTTTGTGACCGCTGTCCTTGGCAACAAGGATACATCGCAGTCGGAGTTCCTGTTACAGTTTGGTCAAGGTTCAGTTGGAATTCAGCTCATTGCCGCGGATGATGATCTTGAGATGGAGTAAAACTCGGCGAAAGGCATTCAGGAAACGAAAGGCGGCATTCCGCTCTCAATTATTTTTTATACTCTCGCCCTGTTGAGAAATCATTTCCAGTGTGACCGGCACAATAATCAGAACCAGAGGCAAAAACACGGTTAAGCCATGAGTGTTCCAAGTTGTTAATCGTCGAGTCAATCCCCGGATGATGCCGTCGCATGGCTTTTAAGACCGGAGCATTTCCCACTCCTGGTTATCCTTGGATCTACATCCCTTGCGCGGAAGAATCATCAAGTCGTTACTGTTTCTCCACATGGCGAAAACCACATTCAAGGCAACATGCAAAAAGAGACTCAAATTAAGCTTATGTCTCTTTAATCAGCGGTAAGGTATAATCAACATCAGCCTCCTGCCACATAATGGGGATACAAGACAAAACCATATTGATCTTCCAGAAAACAGACTGGGACACCCAATTCAATATGGTGCCAGTCTTATCCTTAGTTGTCCAGCGCGAGTGAGGTACAAAAATAGACAGCACCGTTTCGCCCGCATGTATTGTTTTACCTTTCCGTATATGACGAAGCACCTAGCCAATCATACCTGTGGGTATGACCAATACTGGAGGTAAATGATTTCAACCTTTTTTGGAGTAGGATTCTGGATTGCTTTGCGAGTGGCCGTTTCGCCCCATCACTGGACAATGACTCTGGCGAAGATAATCCTCCACCTGTTCTGGACGAGCACGACTGACCTTCATGGCCAAAGTACACCAAAGCCACGAATCCTTGATGTCAGTTGCCTTGACCATACGATCAGTATCACGAACAAGACACCGCATCACATCCCACAACAAACTGGCCTTCGTTGGATAATGAACATCAGTCTCAACCACAAATGAATCACATCGACTTTGTTAAAATTCGCCAAGGTTTCTTTTTGGAAACAGCATGACCACTCTCAGTCACCATTTGGCTCACATCTGCTAACACCTCAGGACGCACCTGATTGACATAATCAACCACTAGCTGATACGTAAAATAATGGCGTTGGAAGATTTCACTATTACCCAAATACTAGCAGATAATCTCGGGTTTATTGATCAGTTCATGGATATGTTCAAAACTACATTCTAAACCGCGCTTCATTACGGCCATTACCAAAATTTGCTACAATTGCAACCTAGGATGGTACAATTTGTGATTGGGCTCGGGAATTAATTCTTTCTCCAACAAGTTGAACAATTAAACTCGGAGCGACGGGTCGGCTTACAGATGATGAAGACCCCTGAGCAGATGCTGAATATCAACTCGTGATTTAAGGTCCAACTCAAAGTTCTCAATACCAATATCACCAATTTGCTTTAAGGTTTTTTTGTTTCATGTTCTCACCTCAAAGGATTGTTGCATTTGTGAATAATTAGGCTTTTGGAAGAAAAA
>MPNP01000317.1 GCA_002239085.1 Rhodobacteraceae bacterium bin131
TTAAATAAGTTCCAAATCAGTGACCCAGGTCCAACTCTTTGATGTTTTGTTCGGATTGCATTGGGTATAGATATAAACATTCACGTTAAGTTGAGTATAGATGTCGTTGAGCAGAACGTCATGGACCCAAAGGGGGTGATGTGTCGTGGTCTTATCCTTCCTCAGTTAGGATAGGTAAAGAACTGGATTATGGGTGTTTCGTAATCCAATCAAAAAATGCTTTGTTACCGCTGTCCTTGGCAACAAGGATACATCGCAGTCGGAGTTCCTGTTACAGTTTGGTCAAGGTTCAGTTGGAATTCAGCTCATTGCCGCGGATGATGATCTTGAGATGGAGAAGAACTCGGCGAAAGGCATTCAGGAAACGAAAGGCAGCATTCCGCTCTCAATTATTTTTTACACTCTCGCCCTGTTGAGAAATCATTTCCAGTGTGACCGGCACAATAATCAGAACCAGAGGCAAAAACACGGTTAAGCCACGAGTGTTCCAAGTTGTTAATCGTCGAGTCAATCCCCGAATGATGTCGCATGGCTTTTAAAACCGGAGCATTTCCCACTCCTGGTCATCCTTGGACCTACATCCCTTGCGCGGAAGAATCATCAAGTCGTAACTGTTTCTCCACATGGCGAAAACCACACTCAAGGCAACATGCAAAAAGAGACTCAAATTAAGCTTATGTCTCTTTAATCAGCGGTATGGCATAATCAACATCGTTCCCCTGCAACATAATGGGGATACAGGACAAACCATATTGATCTTCCAGATGACAGACTAGGACACCCAATTCAATATGGTGCCAGTCTTATCCTTAGTTGTCCAGCGCGAGTGAGGTACAAAAATAGACAGCACCGTTTCGCCCGCATGTATTGTTTTACCTTTCCGTATATGACGAAACACCTAGCCAATCATACCGGTGGGTATGATCAATACTAGAGGTAAATGATTTCAACCTTTTTTGGAGTAGGATTCTGGATTGCTTTGCGAGTGGCCGTTCCGCCCCATCACTGGACAATGACTCTGGCGAAGATAATCCTCCACCTGTTCTGGACGAGCACGACTGACCTTCATGGCCAAATTACACCAAAGCCACGAATCCTTGATGTCAGTTGCCTTGACCAAACGTCCAGTATCTCAAACAAGATACCGCATCACATCCCACAACAAACTGACCTTCGTTGGATAATGAACATCAGTCTCAACCACAAATGAATCACATCGACTTTGATAAAATTCGCC
Organism: Rhodobacteraceae bacterium bin131; assembly: GCA_002239085.1. GTDB lineage: Bacteria > Pseudomonadota > Alphaproteobacteria > Rhodobacterales > Rhodobacteraceae > MPNP01. The sequence continues at coordinate 1,238 of MPNP01000317.1, forward strand.
AAGGTTTCTTTTTGGAAACAGCATGGTCACTCTCAATCACCATTTGGCTCACAGCTGCTAACACCTCAGGACGCACCTGATTGACATTATCAACCACTGACTGATACGTAAAATAATGGCGTTGGAAGATTTCACTATTACCCAAATACTGGCGGATATTCTCGGGTTTATTGATCAGTTCATGGATATGTTCAAAACTACATTCTAAACCGCGCTTCATTACGGCCATTACCAAAATCTGCTACAATTGCAACCTAGGATGGTACAATTTGCGATTGGGCTCGGGAATTAATTCTTTCTCCAACAAGGTGAACAATTGAACTCGGAGAGACGAGTCGGTATACAGATGATGAAGACCCCTGAACAGATGCTGAATATCAACTCGTGATTTAAGGTCCAACTCAAAGTTCTCAATACCAATATCACCAATTTGCTTTAAGGTTTTTTTGTTTCATGTTCTCACCTCAAAGGATTGTTGCATTTGTGAATAATTAGGCTTTTGGAAGAAAAA
>MPNP01000318.1 GCA_002239085.1 Rhodobacteraceae bacterium bin131
TACGCTTATACTCATGGAGAACCTGATTTTCTAGACAAGTTAGAGGATGAACAACAGGCAATAATTTACCAAAAATTATTAAAAGAACCAAGCGTAAAGAAATTAAAAGCCGAAATTAAGAGGCATGGTGGTCTCATGGAGGCTATTCTAGTTCGTCATGATACCAAGGTAGTTATAGAGGGAAATTCTCGTTTGGCAGCTTATCGGAAGCTAAGTGAAGAAAACCCTGATGGAGATTGGGATTTAATCCCTTGCGATATAGTTTCCAGTCTTACGGATGATGAGCAATTCGCGTATCTTAGCCAAATTCATGTCAAAGGCAAAACTCAGTGGTCAGCATATGAAAAAGCTAATATTGCTTATGTAAGAAGGGAAAATGGTTGGCAATACAAGCATATAGCTGAGGTGTTTGGTGAGACCCAAGCTACTGTCCGGAAGCGGATTGAAATTATACGAATGATGAAAGATAACCAAGACAATAAGAGACCACATTTCAGCTATTACCAAGTCATAGTTAGCAATCCAGAGATAAAGAAACAGGTGAAAAGCGAAGATGGACTGCCAAATCTTTTGAAGGCAATCAAAAACTTTGATGGTTCCGAAGATAAAAATGAATTTACTGCCAAGGACCTAAGAGATAAACTCCCTGTTATCATTAATGATGAGAAAATCTTTGACTTATTCCAAGAGGGAAGAATTAATTTGGAGGATGCGTATCAGCGAGCCAAAAAAAGCGATTTAGAAGATAAGGTGATTAGTGCAAAAGAGCTTCTTGAAGATATTTCATTATCAGAACTCTGTAACTTAGATCAAGGAAGTTATAATTCGTTTAAGGACGCAGTTAACAAGCTTAACAAGGAAGTAAATCGTATAAATAAAATGGTGAAAGAGCCGGAAAGTAAAAAATATCCAGCTAATCAAAAAGAGTATTACACTCCGAAAGATTTGGCTGATTATTTCAACCGAGATCCCAAGTTCATCCGACGGCATATGCGCAAATTGGGTTATCGTGTTGGTTCGGGGTCACGTCACCTCATGAACGAATCCGAATTCAACGAAATGGTAAAAAAGTTGTCAAAAACGATTAAACCTTAATCCCGAAACGATAAAGAACACACCCAAATCTATTTATCATAACAAAACCAAACTGATAGAATCTGTTCAGCGAACAAGAAATTAACAGTTGTTTCCTATTTCTTTACATGTTCGGTGACAGAGTTGTCTCTCGCTCGACATGACAGGTCAATTAGATCCGTATATTTATTAGTATTGAACAGAGCGCGGAACTCCTTGATTTCCTTTTGGGAATCATTTTCGATAGAACGAACGTTGCTATCAATGGAAGGTGGTTTGTTTTCATCAAATTCAGTACCGACATGTCGGAGTACACGTTGTCAAACTTTATCGCTGGTTTGAACAGATCTGACGATATGAATCATTGTGGGACGTTGGACATTTTTCCTGACTTTTTCAATGTTTCAAAATTGACGAAGATAAGGACAGGAGATAAAGCCTATTGATGAGTTTCATCTACCTGTTTGAGAATCAAAAAAACATTGATTATGTCAATTAAAAAAATTAGCGGGAATGACTGAAATTAACCATTTCGCTTGAATAATGATCAACGTAAGATTATAATTGCTTATGTTCAATTGATTACATTTGTATGTCTCTTTATTTGGAGTTTCCATTGTCTTCATCCGATACCTCT
>MPNP01000319.1 GCA_002239085.1 Rhodobacteraceae bacterium bin131
AAGGTCGGTGCATGTTCCCGCTCATAGTCAGCTTTGGCCCAACGCCCCTTGTGGGGAAGGGTATTTTCAACCAGAAGCGTACCAAGGCGTTGCCTCGCCAACTGTGAAAGCCACGGTCAAAGCGACAAGCTAACAGATACGGAAAGCGCTCTTAGGTCTCTTTAATCATCGAAACGGCATTGTCAGCATCACTCCCCGCCTGCATCACACGATATTGCAGGATACACCCATATTGATCTTCCCGAACACATACCAACACACCCAATTCAGCTTGGTTATGTAAAGATTAACATAAGCCTAGATACCGGCTTGACCCTTTGATATCCAGCGCGTGTACGGCTCAAAGATAGAGCAAACCTATTCGTCCAACGGCATCGTTTCACCCTTCAGTCACCGACACTCCACCTGGTCCATCTGTCAGTAGACATGACGAATGCGGTGGGCAATGGACTACACTTTACAAAATGGTATTCAACTTTTTCTTGAAAACGCCATGACCACACTCAATTACCAGCTGACTCACGCCAGCAAACACCATAGGTGTCAACAGATGGGCACTATTAACCACCGACTGATACGTGAACCTCTTGCTCTCGAAGATTTTACGATGACCCAAAAGCTGGCGGATAAGTTTGTGGTGATTGACCAAGTTATGGAGAGGGTCACAATCACATCCTCAACCTTGCTTCATCTCCCCCATCACCAAAATCTGCCACACGTCCATATCTAGACTACCCAATTGATGATTAGCCGCCGGCATCACTTCCTTCGCCATGAGAGCAAACCGGCGTTCCCGTACAAGCTCGTTGGCATACAGACGTTTAAGTCCACTGAGCAGAGCCATTATTTATTATCACGGGATTTGTGGTTCACCTTGTTGATGTTTTCTATCTCCATATCACCACGTTTTTGTCAAGGAGCCGTTTGTTTTATGTTCGTCCCTTAAAAAATGATTGCATTGGTGCTCAAAAAGGACATTTTATTGTCAAAAATCAAAATATAGACTAATCTTGAGAGCGATGGGAGCAATTCATAACCCTGTATTGCAAGGGTATTAAAAAATTTGTGTTTTCGGACGGACACTAGTAACAAAATTAGCGAGAAAGGCTTGTAATTCAAAAGAAAAACGATATTAATTATTGAACAACCTCAAGAGTTTACAATTAGCTATGGGTTGGCATGGAATTTAATGGTATTGCTGTAATAAGATGTGGTAAGAAAACTGACTATGAGTCAGGCAGCTCACTTAATCTAGACGATTTGTATGATACAATGATTAAGCCAGCATTTGAGGAAAGCGGATATGAATGTTACCGTGACAATGATATACACCATACACCTGCCATTGAATTGTGCATGTATGAGATTCCACATTCAGAATTAGTTATTGTAGACGCTCCCAATAGAAAAGTCATTGGCTATGACCGGGGTGTTAAACGTGACCAGAGACCTTTTTCAATAATCGAAATAAAGGAAAAAAAAGGCAAATTACATTTCGACTTAGAACATAACAATATTTCCAAATACGAGCACCTTGGCGAGGATATTGGACACGGTGAGGATCTTCCCTCAAGAGAAGAACTGAGAATCCTGATTAAAAAAGTATCTTGGGAGCAATTCGGATATCCCCACTATATTATTAATTTACATCATAAAGTTCTTTTAGGTATTTAACTGGGTAGATGTGATTCAGACTGGTAATGCCGATG
>MPNP01000320.1 GCA_002239085.1 Rhodobacteraceae bacterium bin131
GCAGGGATCTATGAAGAGTTTTCCCAGAAACTGGCTGAAGCAACACAGTCACTTGTTCTGGGCGATGGCTTTGGCGACGGTGTGAATACCGGACCACTAATTAATCAGGCCGCTGTCAATAAAGTTGTTGCCCACATCGAGGATGCCAAAGATAAAGGTGCAAGTGTTATCACGGGTGGCTCTCGCTCAGAGCTTGGAGGATATTGGTTTGAGCCAACAGTTCTAACTAATGTGACTCAGGATATGATGGTCGCACATGATGAGACCTTTGGGCCGCTTGCTCCGATTTTCAAATTTGAGAGTGATGAAGAAGTGGTTGAATTGGCCAATGACACCATTTTTGGTTTGGCCGCCTATTTCTATACCAAGGATGTCTCCAGGGTTTGGAAAGTGGCCGAGGACTTAGAGTATGGGATTGTTGGAATTAATACTGGTATTTTTTCATCTGAGTCGGCTCCTTTTGGAGGTATCAAGCAATCGGGAATTGGCCGAGAAGGGTCACGGCATGGAATTGAAGATTACCTTGAGATGAAATACATCTGCTTGAGTATCTAACCCCAACTCACCCACGAAGCAAATTTTATTGGTGTTTGTGGGGGTCGTGGTCAATCACCTGGCTAAACCACAACAGGGATGAGCTATTTCATTTGACCAGCAGGCTATGACACCCCTGATAGAAAGGGTGTCGGGATGGGCTGGTATTAGGCAAGTGTCTGGAGGCGCGAATGTGAGCATTGCCACTGGTTCAAGTCGCCTGAAGGTTCATAGCTTTGGCGTGTACGGTGGATTTCAAGTGATGGCCGATAATGACCTAGTGTCCTAACTTCATTGAATTGATGGATAAAGCGATTTCAATTTGATGCGTGCATCCTCGGTTTTGAACTGTCAATCAATCGGCTTGGTCGTCTCATTCCGATCATCCGCCCAAGCCTTGGTTTCACAAAACTTCGTCACACGTTCTGGGATACATCGTAAAAATAATTTCGTCCATGTTCATCATTCGCCCAAGCACGGGTCAAGGGATAGGCCTCTATTCAATCGCTGCCCGCGAAACAGCTCTCCGTACGCAACATTAACACGGCGTTAATCCACCGTCAGAGAACCGCTTGGGGTCTCAGGCATCTATCGGTAGATATTTTTTCAACCATTATTCCATCTGGCAAGCGAGAATGTCTGCCTACCAGCGGACAGCGACTGGAATTTTGAATTAAGTCACCTGTCAAGGAATTCTCTTACCTCTTGATTTCTTAGATGTCGATGCTTATTTTTATTGACCTCGGTAATGCTAATGCACTTGGTTCTATAGTAGGTTAAAATAATGGCATTCCCGGCGATTTAACCCATAACTGGCCATTAAATTCAGTTAAGGAACGAATTATGAACCCTATAATTAATGAGTCGATTAGTACACTTATGTTCCCTAGGGAAAATTATTCAGGGAATTGGTATGAAAACTCCCAAGAAGGTGTTGGAGTTCTAAAGGATAATTGGAAGAACAAGGACATTATCCTTTATGCAAATAGTTTCTCAACTGTGAACATTCGTTCTGTTTTGGTTTCAAGCAAAGAAATAAATAAACTTGATGCTGAAAGATTAAGCAATCTTTACATAGACGAAGGGAAAAGTTGGAAAATACATAATACTTACTGCGAAAACGTATTAAGTGATTTATCTATTAATCCTCCACTAAGCGGTACAATTATT
>MPNP01000022.1 GCA_002239085.1 Rhodobacteraceae bacterium bin131
TCCTTTTTTTGTTTGCTCCACATAAATCCCGTGAGCACTCCCACCCGTGGTGGAGATGCTTCCTCCTGACACTGTAATACCGACATTATCCGCGCTATTTTGTACTCCATAAATCCCGTAAGAGCGGTTCGCACCCGTGGTGGTAATGCTTCCTCCTGACACTGTAATACCGACATTACCATTACCAGTGCTGCCTTGATGTACTCCAGAAATCCCAGGAGCATCAGTACCCTCGGTGGTGATGCTTCCTCCAGAGACGGAAATACTGATATTACCGTCACCTAGATGTCGTCCATAAATCCCAGCACCTGAATCACTACCTGAATTATTAGCTACTTCCTCGGCGATGATTGTCGCCCTCACTACTCTAATAGCAATGTCTCCTGTGCCCTTGTGTTCTCCATTTATCCCGTGGGCCTGTCCTCCACGGGTGGTAATCTTTCCTCCAGTCATTGAAATATTGATCCGACCTTTGCCTTCTCCAGAATAAAATCCATAAATTCCGCGAGACAGCACTCCATTGACTTCTCCCGTGGTAATACTTCCTCCATTCATTGCAATATTGATATCACCTGTGCCCGTGCCTTTACGTTCTCCCATAATTCCAGAAGAAGAAAAACCCTTGGTGGTAATGCTACCCCCTGTCATTGTAATATCGATTGTTGCTGGGCCTGCATGCTCTCCCCAAATCCCGTGATTATTAGATGCTTCAGGGGTAGAGATGTCTCTATTTGAAACGGCAATCGTTATATCGTCCGCGTTAGTTGTATCAGTTACTTTACAAAAGATTCTGGAAGAGTCTGAGGGCAAACCACTATTATCAGTATTAGCTGTGGCAGAACAGGTGAACACATCCTGAGCCGAAACGGTCGCTGGTAAAAACACACTCCACGAAACGAGAACGAATAGAACAAACCACTGACCAAAACAGCGGCTCGAAATTGATTGAGAACAGTGAGGATTATTGACCCTTAAACGATCAATTAAACCCTTATAATGGGGGGGGGGGGTGAATGCCTTTTTGGAGCTACAGCATCGTTGCTTTTCTGATGCTTTCACCCTGAGTTGAAATCGTTTCATATTCACAATATCCTTCATAAAATGTGATTATTATTTTCTGATACTAACAAGTCAATAAGAAGTATTGCAACTGAATTCAACACATTCATACAAAAAATTTGTCTACAAATAGAGAGACGCAACTCACCAAAGGGCTTGGCTCCCTATCTTTTACTTCCTCAATTTGGAAACTTAGAAACCCTGAAATGAACACATCAGAAAAGGGTTACATAACTCATCCCAAGCGTCACCCCCATCAATGTCATTGCGTTCGTCACATAATCAACGATACACGTGTTTCCAATTGTGAATTAAGTATTCCCTACAGATCCTCCCCATGTCTTCCCTGAGAGACATCTTGATTGACGGAGTGCATTGGTTCGTTGTATCATGCCACACCACTGTTCAACAATCTGGTCCATGAAAAAGGCCAAGATAACCCGATATACAAAGGCCTGTGAACGATTGTGATGACCCTGTCCGAAATGGTGTTCGCACCGGTATTCACCCGCATCAGATTTGATGCTTGTTTCATTCTACCTCCTTTGTCAATTGAGGTAACGGTTATAGTCAATGGGTGACGTGCACCACCGATTGGACCTGTTTTTCTTTCTTGCAAATCATGGCAAACTTTCTTGTACTGATAGCAGGGCACCTCTATCAACCCCCAAAAATTTGAATTCGCCTATTTTACTCCTGGAAACATTGGGAAAAATGTCTCCTTCTTGCTTCTCAATTCATATCGCTCAACGTCCCAAATTGGCACAAATCAACCCGTTTTCACCATTGGTCACACCACTGTACACACAGAGCCTGACACTGCCACTCTCTCGACACACGTCACCCTGTGATAAGACGTCGGCTCCGGTCTCCGCATACCCATCCAACATCCAACCGGTGGCCCGGACTTTTCCAATCCAACGCATCACCGGCATGGCATTAGGCATCGTGCCACAACCAAGCTCAACGCGCCAGCGCGCTTGAGAATATTCCTGGTTCAGTGAAACCTGATGAGCGTTCAACGTCTGACTACACTTGACCTGAAACCCCATACGAGGTTGATAACCCCGCTTCCGCAACGCCTTGACCATTTCCTGCGAGCGATAGGCACAATCAACCCATAGCTGAGGATCCCCTGACGGCCTCGTGGCCAGCACAGGCTCCAACATCCCGCGACCATGGACACGGGCCGCTGTTGTCACTCACTGACCAATCAACTTTGTCGCCGGTAAACTGCGACATGGTTCGTGTCACCCTCATCGGTGTGACCATTCTTCATGGTCCACCGATCCTCCGTGTCCTTCGGGCGTCATTGGTTGGGGCCCGCTTCCTACGCCACAAGAATACGCCCCTTCTTAACCGCACCATCCTCGTCCCGACGGTTTCGCTGGCGGAAAAAGGGAACCATGGTTGCATCCACCAAGGTCCCGGCTGACAACTGATAACCATGCTCCGACAATGGAGCCGTGAAACCCTCAAACAAGACGTCAACAGCACCCACCTGAGCCAACTGGTACCGGTCCTTCTACACCGTCCTCTGAGCCAGAACATGATCCGTGCTCTTAAGACCGACACACGGCTTGAAGGAGGTTCGGTCCAGGACCATATATTGCCGTGAGCGGTCACTCAGGGAAGACATGACACCCAACATAAGAGCACGAAACATGATCATCTGGTCCCACGAAGAACGTCCAGGACCACTGTGACGAGGAGAGCCGAATACTTCTTCCAAGATCGGTTTAAAGCGCTCCCAGTCTACCGTGTCCTTTATTCGGGCACGGGTGTTGAATGCGGCCACGGCCGCGCGTTGCCGATCATCTTCAAACTGGTTTCTGTGTTCTATTTGACTGCTCTTGGTCAACATCAATCAGACTCATTGCTTGCCCAGAGTGCATCATAAGCAAAACAAAAATACTAGGCAAAAGATGACTGAGTGGACAAATAATGTTAAGAATTACCTTATTAGAATAAATAAGACGTGCCCTTAAACGGGAATAGTAAAGATAAGTGAACTAAATTTCCTATTCTATCCTTTTCCCGACCTTATTGAGCGTCAATCAAGGTGATAGGGTAATTCTCAAGACACGAGTCCCGATTTTGAAGAGAGGGAGCAGATCAAACGGAATCAATCAACCTTGTGTCCTGATACGCTCCCACATTTTTGATAGCGGCATGTATCTCCATTAAGTTTTTTGGGACAATATATTTACTACCAAAATTAGAGCCGGCTTGGGTGCTTAATCAAAGGAGTACTGTGAAAATATATTGGCCGGTATCGATTTTAAACTGTCAAATTGATTGCCAAGTTCTGATTGAATCCAACAACGATAAAAACCCATTGCTTTGACCCTGCCCAAAAAAATTGTCAAACAGAACCTTTGGGTCAATTCAGGTCAGTATAATCCACCCGCTGAAATTGAAAAAAAAGAAGGACGTTCTTCAAGTGAATCATTTTGTATTAAATTCCCTTCTTGAACAGTTTTACCATCAGTGGCAGGAATAATTGTGTAGTTGTCAGTATCGGTTAAACTTTTGTCCCAGTCAGTGAATTCAACAACCTCAAGGTCAGTCGAAATTTCAAATCCACCATCGATGGTATATTCATTACCAATTTCAGGTTCGGTCCCGTACCGGAAAAATTCGGCTACAACCTGACTCATATCCATGCCTTCATTAGCAATGACCGGGTCACCAGTTTTGCGATTGATTTCAACAAACAGACCTCCTTCAGGTGGGACAAAATCTGATGTTCCTATAGTTTTTTCGATTGCTTTAATAAAATCGTTAAAAACAACCCCACAAAGCCTTCCTCCTGTGGCCCTTCGACCCAAGGACCTCGGATTATCATAACCCACATAGCAACCGGCAACAATTTCAGGGGTATAACCAATAAACCAAGCGTCTTTGGCATCATTTGTTGTACCCGTTTTACCTGCTACAGGAAATTCCGTATCAATATAATGGGAACCTGTTCCATTTTCGACGACTCCAGTCAGCATTGAAGTCACTTGGTAAGCTGTTATTGGGTTTATCACTTGTGGCCTTTCAGTAATTATTTCAGGGAGACTTCCCCGCGGCAATTCTCTCACTCTACAGTTGGTGCAATTTTGCTGGGTATGAAGATAAATTGTTTTCCCTTCGCGGTCTTGGACGCGGTCAACTAAAGTCGGTGATACTCTCTGACCACCGTTGGCAAACATGGCATAAGCCACGGCGAGTTTCATTAATGTCGTTTCCTTTGAACCAAGTGAATTAGCAATTAATGGAGGCATATCGTCATACACTCCAGTTTTCACGGCATAATCGGAAACTTTATCAAGCCCAACCTCTCGAGCCAAGCGAATCGTCATCAGGTTTCGCGATAATTCAAGACCTGTTCTTAAGGTAACTGCTCCAAAAAATTTATTCGTATAGTTTGAGGGACGCCATAACCCTTCAGGTGTTTCAATCTCAATAGGTGCATCAAAAACAACACTTGCCGGAGTAAATCCCGAATCTAGTGCTGTTGCATAAACAATCGGCTTAAACGCTGAACCAGGTTGACGGTAAGCCTGGGTTGCTCGGTTGAACGATGAATACTGGTAGGAAAACCCACCAACCATAGATAACACCCGTGCCGTTTGGGTATCCATGGCAATAAATGCTCCTTGAACTTCTGGAATTTGATGCAAATCCCATACTTGCTTTTCTAATTCTGAGGAACTTATCGGTGTCACATAGACGACTTCGCCAATTTCCAAGAAATCTTTAAAACTACGGTCACCTCGTTCCAATTGGCCGTTTGAATCTGATTTAACCCACTGGATATTTTCTATGGGAATAAACCTTTCAACGCTTTCGTCTAAACCCTCTACTTTAATCCGTGCTTGATTATCATCAAAAGAGATTATGACTGCTAAATGCCATCCATTTATATCACGTGGTAGTACCAAATCTCTTAAGCGATCTTCTAAATTTTCTAATGATTGGAGAGTGATGCCAGTCCCGACCCATTTTCCTTGTATCCGATCAAAATTTGCCAAGGTTTTGCGAAGAGCATTTTCGGCTACAGTCTGAAGATCTGGATTAATTGTTGCACGGACATTTAACCCACCTTCAAATAATTCTTTTTGGCCAAACCTGTCGGATAGTTGACGACGGATTTCGTCTGTAAAATAACTGCGTGGTGGCAACGAAGCGCGAAAGGGAGGATAATCTCCACTAAATACGGTTTTAAGATCTTGACTCCAAGCATTCTCACCGTCCAATTCTGAGATGAATCCATTCTCAACCATTTCTTTAATAACAAAATCACGCCTGACCAGAGCTCGGTCATACTGCCTGGTGGGATGATAATTTGATGGGGCTTTGGGAAGAGAAGCGAGATAAGCCGCCTCTGCAATCGTTAGTTCGTCTAATGTCTTATTGAAATAGGTCTGTGCGGCGGCAGTGACTCCATAGGAATTCTGCCCCATGAAAATCTGATTAAGATATAACTCAAGAATTCTTTCCTTGCCTAAACTACGGTCAAGCTTAACTGCCAGAATGATCTCTTTTATTTTTCTCTCAATGGACCGTTCTCCACTTAAAATAAAATTTTTCATAACTTGTTGGGAGATTGTTGAAGCACCGCGTAACCGATCTCCCTGCAAGGCCTGAATACCAGCTTTAAGAATACCAATCGGATCATACCCACGATGCTCAAAAAAGAATTTATCTTCGGCCGAAATCACTGCGTTTATGACCAAATCGGGTATTTCTTCAATGGGCGTAAATAATCTCCTCTCAGCTGCGAATTCATCAATGAGTTTACCCTCTGTAGAAAATATTCGACTGATCGTTGGCGGTGAATAATCACCGAGTTCGTCATAGGTAGGCAGATCCGAACCGAACACTATTACGAGTAGAAATAAGCTGGCGAAACCAAAAATTACTGCAAGACTTAGCCAACTAACAGTAGTAGCTACAAAACCTAAAGCGAATTTCCACATGCGCTTTCTAATCGATACAGAACTGACCGACAAAGGTTTAGGCGGTATTGGTGCTATTCTAGAGTGTGATTCTCTAGCGAAATTTGGCATGCTAATAAATCTTTGAACCCAAGGGGTAAATTAGCTTATCGAAAACTGACTCTGACATTAAAATAGATATAGTGCAGTTTAGAGGCAAATAATGTTAGTCAAATTTTGAATTAAACATTTCTTAATTCAAGTTATTCACACAATTTAGTGTAACTATACTCTAAGGCTTGATTCTTAAAGAGTGAATAGCTGGCTGTTATTTTTTGCCATTTGAAATTTAGAAAACACTCTATTATGTATTGAGGCAACTAATCACCGTTGATTAACAACGGAATAATTTGAAAGTTTGAGGCGGAAAGAAAAAGCGGGAGCTATCTGAGTTTGAGTTTTGGGAACCCAAGACGTCTCTAAAGGCTCTTACGTAACTAATTCCAATAGGTCAATTATATTTATGGCTCAAAAAGGCGTTAATAACCAATAATGATAGCCCATGGTAGTGCATCTCATGAACTACAATAATTCATCGGCACCGTTCCAAACCAAGAATAAGTAATGCGAACGAACATAAAGAATAAAAATACTAATTTACGGGTGGATAATGAGTTTGTTTATGGCCTCATCACCCAAATAACCAAGAGACTAATATGCAATCTTCAATTCTTATTGATACCAGCGGGGACAACGAAACCCGAATACTGGTTCTTGAGGGACGTGAGATCCAAGAATATAAGCAGGAGGCAAATAATTCCAATCGGTTGACTGGAAACATCTATCTTGCACGGATTGATAAAATTGAACCCTCAATACAAGCTGCCTTTGTTGAACTCGGAACAGGACGTCATGGATTTCTTCCCTTTCGGGCAATTCATCCTGATTACTACAACCTTGCAGATATAACTCAGGAAGACCTTGAAATACAACCGAACGATTCGGAAGAACAGGCAACTAATACAACCTTTCTGAGTGATTTTTCTGATTTTACTCAAAATCTTTCGGAAATCGGATTTCCCTTTGATAAAGATTCTGATGAAACCTTAAACGGTGGTGACGGTAAGCAAGACTATCCGAGTACCCATTTTGAGAGAGGTCAACCAGCCAAACAGAACGACTTTCTAATCCAAGATGTCATTGAACAAGGGCAAATCGTACTGGTTCAGGTGACACGGGATGAATTCCACGCTAAAGGGCCAGCGCTGACAACCTATATTAGCCTCCCGAGCAAATATTGTGTGTATCTGCCCAATAGCAGAAAAGGATTTTCAATCAGTAACAAAATCCATTCACAAGAAATTCGGGATGAACTCAAGAACATATTTAATAAACTTCATCTCCCTGATGATTCTGGATTAATAATGCGGACCATCAAGTCCATCCCTTTAGATGGTGCAATTGAAAAAGATTACTTACTCCTCAGACAAAAATGGCAGGACATCATTGAGAAATCTCAAAATTGCCAAGCCCCCACTTTAATTCAGCAAGAAGGTGATATTATTGAACGGACTTTGCGCGATTATTTTCGTGATGGTTTGGATAAAATCATTGTTCAGGGAGAAAGAGGGTATGAACGCTCAAAAGAAATCGTGAAAGCCTTAGCACCGGATGAAATTGATAAAGTACAACTTCATGTGGGCACACGCCCTTTATTTGTCCAATGGGGTGCTTATGATGAAATTCGAATGCTTCACCAGCCCATTGTTCAGCTAAAATCAGGTGGGCACTTGGTCATTGAAACAACCGAGGCTTTAGTTTCAATTGATATCAACTCGGCAAAATCAAATCAAAGTAGTTCCCTTGCTGAAACAGCACTGAAAACTAATCTTGAAGCGGCTGAAGAAATAGCACGCCAGTTGCGATTACGCGATTTGGCTGGAATTATCGTTATTGACTTCATTGACATGGATTCATGGCATCATCGCAAGGAAGTTCAGGATTTATTTCGTAATGCATTAAAACGTGATCAGGCTTGGATTAACACCAGCCCGATTTCGCGCATTGGCCTTTTAGAAATGACCCGCCAAAGAACCGGTGAAGACCTTGTTGGGCATACAACAAAACGTTGCCCTGCCTGTGATGGAACTGGCCGAATTCTCCTTGATGAAACAATTGCATTTAATATCCTTCGTCATGTTGAAGCCGAATGTTCCTTTCGAAAAGTGGGAAATGTGAATATTTCCGTATCAAGCCAAATCAGTGAGTACCTTCTGAATGAACAACGCAAAGAAATTACTCGTATTGAAGACATTTTTGGATGCCGGATGCGCTTCGAAGTTGAAACCAGGTGGAATTCCCGCGACTATGCTTTTAGAATTTACAACGCCGACAAAGAAAAATTAACTTTCAAATTTGATTCGCGTACAGCAGCCGAAAGCTACCTCAATAGTTCGCATTCACCTAGACTAAGGCGAAAGAGTCGAGGACAAACCCGGTCGTCACAGCGTTTGGATGAAACCTCGCAATACCAAAGTAAAAATTCCAGGTCAAAAAATACCTATGAGAGGCATGGTGATTCTCAATCGGAATTTCCAGAAGAAGCGAATGGCCATGTACAACAAATCAATAATCCCATAGGTTCAAATCAAATTAATGTTAAAACTCAAACCGATGAACCAGATGGCACCGTTGGTCAGAAAATCAAAAATCCATCTTCGAAAGCAGGTGTAAAAACCGCCTCACCAGAAGATCCTTCAATTTCCACTAGAGGCAAAGAACCGACACGGTCAGTTAAAAAGCCACCCCCCAAGCGCTCAAGAAGAAGCCAGAAAAAAGCTGGCAAGAAACAACTCCAAGAGGCCAATGAGAAAGTCAGCGAGAAAAATTCAAATAAAAATAAAAACTATGCAAAGGGTAAAAAGGCTGTAAAAAATGCAAAAACAGACCAAACTCTTGAACCGACTCGTAAAACACCCATTAAAGCTGGTGCCCAAAATGAAACAGCGAATGACAACAATCATCAACCCAGTGAGAAGCAAACATCAACTGCCAAAATACAGAAACAAAAATCCACTAAAACACCCTCTGGTCATAAACAGGTTGAGCATCAAGTGAAACAAAATGATCAAAAGCAAAATGAAATATCCCAAGTATTAAATAAAATTGCACCTGCCAATGAGCATAGCATCGGCGCCCCCTATTTTACTAACTCACTACCTGATGAGTTGGGTGAAAACGCTAACAGTAGATAGTCGTATCTATAGATTCCTTGCTATGAATTATTCAATTAGTTTCACCGTCTTCATTTATAGTGAAGTGAAATCAAATCTCGCGCAACAACACTGAGGAGAAATACGATGAAATTAATTATCCAGGCAAACAAAAACTTTGCTCAATGTCTCCACCACCTCATGAAGTCAATAGGTGCTGTCCTTTTGATTTCCCTTGGTACGTGTATTCCACTCATTACTCAAGCCCAGGAAACGCCTCCCTTTGTTATCAATGACAAAGAAGATTTTGGTAATTTAGTCCGCGATTATTTGCTTGAGAATCCTAAAGTCATTATTGAAGTCATCGAAATTCTTGATCAACAAGCCGCACAAAATCAAGCTCAAGAAGAGGCCGCAATTATTGAATTGTATTCCGACCAATTATTTAATGATAAGGATTCGTGGGCGGGAGGAAATCTTAATGGTCCTATTACAATTGTTGAGTACGTTGATTATCGATGCGGTTTTTGCCGACGAGCACACCCCGTCATGAAAAGCTTGCTTCAAGACCGTGATGATATTAAATTGATTATTAAGGAGTTTCCCATCCTAAGTGAGGAATCAATAGTTTCATCCCGTCTTGCTATTGCTGTCTTGCAGTTAGCTGGTCCCGAAACCTACAAAAATGTCCATGACCAACTTATAACCCTAGATAGTCCAATTACCGAAGAATTTGTTAATGGGATTGCAATGCAGATTGAAATACCTCAAGGAGAGTTGGAAAATAAAATGTTTGACGAAAGTGTTGATTCAGTGATTTACTCCAACCAATTCATTGCCGCTGATTTGGGCATTAATGCGACCCCAACTTTTATTATTAACAATAAAATTTATAGAGGCTATTTAGAAAAAGACGAATTATTAGCAATCATTGACGAAGGTTAGAGTTAACAGACTGCTGCCCGCGTTATATATGAGTCCAAGATGACTAACGAGAAATTATAATGAATAACTCAGATGATAAAATTGACTTTATTTCAAGCATCGTTGAAATATACAAAAAGAATGGCTTGGATGACTTTGAGATTTCCATTAAGGACAGCAAATCATCAACCATTAATATCAAACTTTCGAGTGGGAAACTTGTTCAACCCATTCCACATCTGGGCGCATCACAATACAATCCGACACCAATGAATTCTAGATCTTTAGAGTTTGAGAATGAATCACAAGCACTCCCCAACGATACCGAAGGAATGGTCTATTCAGAAATGGTTGGCACTGCTTATTTAGGTGCGAGCCCCGAGGCTGAAGCACCATTTGTAAAAGTTGGTCAAATTGTATCGGCTGGTCAAACAATCATGATTATTGAAGCCATGAAAACCATGAACCACATTGAAGCTCCTCACTCAGGTACCGTAGAAAAAATCCTTGTTGAGGATGGCGAACCCGTCCAATATAACTCTGAACTGATGATTATCCGCTAACTATCAAACGTGCCTTCAGTGTCGTTACTAAAAATTGCTATTGGTTGCCACCTGTGATCTCTAAAATCTTGATTGCCAATCGGGGTGAAATTGCCCTACGCATTATTCGTACGTGCAAGGAAATGGGCATTAAAACTGTTGCCGTTCATTCGACCGTAGACCAAGATGCTATGCATGTCCGCATGGCCGATGAAACCGTTTGCATCGGCCCACCTCGGTCGCACGGACGAAAAGATAGTTACCTCTCGTATTCAGCCATAATTTCGGCCTGTGAGATTACCGGTGCACAAGCGATTCACCCAGGGTATGGGTTCCTATCTGAAAATGCTGAATTTGTTGAGCAGGTTGAAGATCATGAAATCATATTTATCGGCCCATCAGCACACCATATTCGCATGATGGGGGATAAAATTTCGGCAAAAAAGGTGATGAGTGAACTTGGTGTTCCATGTGTCCCCGGACCGAACGAAAGTCTTAATTCCCCTGAGGAAGCCAAAACAATCGCGCAAGAAATTGGTTACCCAGTGATTGTTAAA
The DNA here is from genome assembly GCA_002239085.1 of Rhodobacteraceae bacterium bin131. GTDB lineage: Bacteria > Pseudomonadota > Alphaproteobacteria > Rhodobacterales > Rhodobacteraceae > MPNP01. The sequence goes on from MPNP01000022.1 coordinate 11,223, forward strand.
GCAGCTGCTGGAGGTGGGGGACGGGGAATGAAAATCGTTCATAACAAATCCGAATTTAGTGAGGCGTTTCAAACCGCTCAGCAAGAAGCTATTGCCAGCTTTGGGAACGGGGAAGTTTATTTAGAAAAATTTCTATCCAATGGCCGCCACATTGAGATTCAAATATTGGCTGATAATTTCGGAAACGCAGTTCATCTTGGGGAACGTGATTGTACTCTCCAAAGGCGACATCAAAAACTGTTGGAGGAATCACCAAGCCCCGTTATCAGTTCCAAGGTGCGCGCTGAAATTGGTAAGATTTGTACTCATGCTATCACTAACATGGGTTACTCAAGTGCCGGGACTATTGAGTTTCTGTATCATGAGGGAGAATTTAATTTTATTGAGATGAATACCCGATTACAGGTAGAGCATCCAGTAACCGAAGCTATTTTTGGCATTGATCTAGTCAGAGAACAGATCAATATCGCTGCAGGAAATCCGCTTTCCTTTAAACAAAATTCACTGAAGCCTTCAGGCCATGCCATTGAAGTCCGCATCAACGCCGAGGCCTTACCTAACTTTAGACCTTGCCCTGGTCAAGTTGATATCTATCATTCACCAGGTGGGTTAGGGATTCGCATGGATTCCTCACTTTACAACGGATATACCATCCCCCAGGACTATGACAGCTTGGTTGGCAAACTCATTGCTCATAGCACTGACCGTAGCCGGGCAATAGCAAAACTCAAACGTGCTTTAGAAGAATTAATTGTGCACCCGATTGCGACAACTGCACCCCTCTTCCAAGAAATCTTAAAGGATAAAGAATTCATTAATTCTGAGTATGACATCCACTGGCTGGAGCGTTGGATTAAAAACCATTATGGGTAACCAAGGTTATATTGAATCGCCGGCTTAATCACCATCAGAATTCAAGTGAATCAAAAACTAGCTAGAATAGTTTCACAATACGCCCGGGGAAACTTCATGATGGGAGGTTCCGATTACCCGTTTAGCTTTGATTGGTGCACCAGTGAACAGAGATTTATTGTCCCTTTGAATAAGATCATTGTTTCCAAAAGACTTAAACGAAGAATTCGCAGCGAGCATTTTGAAGTAACCATGAATGATAGCTTCACTGATGTTGTTGACAGATGTGCAGAGCGGCCGGACACGTGGATCAATCTTGCCATAAAATCTGTTTATCAACAATTGTTTGAAAATGGCCTTGCCCATTCGATTGAAACGTGGAAAGATGGTGTTCTCGTTGGCGGACTCATTGGTATTGCAGTTGATCGAGTATTTTTCGGCGAAAGTATGTTTGCACGAAAATCCGATGCCTCAAAAGTTGCTTTCATTTTCCTTGTTGACCATCTCAATCGGCTCGGCTTCAAAGTGCTTGATGCTCAGGTTCCGACCACACATTTAGCAAGTATGGGGGCTGAAGAAATTTCCGAAGAACGCTTTCAGAAATTACTCTCCACCTATATCAAACACCCTAAAAGTCAATTCACTTCGCTTCCGCTTGCTTCTTCTGGCTCCGAAGTTGTACAACGTATCAGCCAAAAGTCATAGCGTGGATGCTCAACCGCAGATAGAGCCGGCAATTGTGAGATCAACCAAGCATTAAAGATTTCAGTATTATCACTGATTTGCTTAATCTCGACAAAAGCAAAGGAATGCAATTGAGGATTTTCTGGAAGGTAGCGGCAATCGTGGAGGGTAATACTGAAGCGGTCAGTATTGAGGGATTGCCCAGTTGCAATTTCAAAATCTTCTGTTTTTCCAGCAATACTGTCAAGACTTCGGATAATTGCACTCCGGCCGGTTTGAGCCTGAAAGTCTGAGTCTGGCTCATCGCGATACTCTGGTGCAATTCCTTGCGCAGATACGGACAGCCCAAACCAGCACAGCACGATTCCGTGGCGAATTATTTGACTAACTTTCTTCACCCACAAACTGAGCTAGTAGAGTGAGAAAATCAACATGAGACTGAGTGAATTTTACCTGTTCTCCTGGTTTGATAACCGCGTCTTCTACTCCGGGAGATACATCAATATAATTTCCACCGAGTAAGCCCTCAGTGGAAACTGAAAATAATGTGTCCGTCGTGAGTTGGATATCTGAATCGACCGACATGTGAACAGAGGCTTTAAGATTATCAGGGTTAAGTCTCATTTTATAAACAGATCCGACTTTTATTCCAGCAAGACGCACCTCGGTACCCACTCCAACCCCTTCAGCTGATCTAAATTCAGCAACAATTTCATAACTATCGCCTGCGACATAAACGTCATTAGCTTGAAAAAGCCAATACAAAAACCCTGCGGCAAACACCAGGACTACAAATCCCACAAATGCCTCTACTTTGCTATCCATCATTTTCTTAACTCTTGGGCTTACTCTGGCTTCCATGGGGTGTAGTCAGAGGGAATTGAATTGGACTTATTGCGTAAGGAACCTTTAGGAACATAAGCCTGCGATGTACCGGTTAAATTGGGAATATGGTCTTTTTCCCATTTTTTTCTTGAAAGTGGCTCCTCGGTGGGTGGCTCTGAAAAAGTGTAGTGAAGCCATCCATGCCATTCAGGAGAAACTCGGCTTGCTTCAATTGCACCGTTGTAAACAATCCATCGTCGTAAACCGTCTTTGGTTTGGTAAAACACGTTTCCTTCAAGGTCTTCGCCAACCCGAATGCCTTTCCGCCACGTAAACAGTTGCGTTCCCAATGTTTGAGAATGCCACCAAGTTAACACGCGTTTAATTAAGTCCATTTCGTAAAGCCCGTTTGCTCAAAAGAAAAGTAAACAATTGTTGTATTACAATTTAATCCTCAATTGCTGTTCTTGTATCTTCACACCAAGATATAGACCCCGGTACTATAGACTAAAAGCTGTACAAATTCAATTACTTAAGACCACCGATTATTCAGGGTTCAATTAAATTTCCAATGCAGTTTTAGAAATAAGATTGCCGGCATACACCCTTTGGGCTCGTAATTCTGGCGACGTTCCTTATCCTCTGATTGCTAGAGACATTAATTATTATTGATTCGTTCAACTTAACTCACAACAAACTCATTTACCAAGCTTTACGTGAGCGCATAGAATTAGACATCTTTTTTTCCGAATAAAACTTCAATAGCGGTGCTTGAGATAAAACTGCGGCATCAGAGACGACAATTTCATTGACTTCACCATCCAAGGGTAATTCAAACATTGTATCAAGTAATAAATCTTCAATTATTGACCGTAAGCCACGTGCCCCGGTCTTCAATTCAACCGCCTTTTGTGCAATCGCAGCAATTGCGTCTTCGGTGAAAGTTAACTTAATTCCATCAAGTTCAAATAGTTTTTGGTATTGTTTAACTAGGGAATTACGTGGGGCAACTAGAACTTTTTTCAGCGCATTAACGTCAAGCTCTTCAAGGGTTGCAATAACTGGGATTCTCCCAACAAATTCAGGAATTAAACCAAACTTCATCAGGTCACTTTGTTCAACATCAGCGAGTAGTTCACTTAACCCTTTTTCCTCAAAGTCAGATATATTAGCTTCAAAGCCCACGGCCGCAGGATGGGTACGCTGTTGAATAACTTTCTCCAAGCCTGAGAATGCTCCACCACAGATAAAAAGTATATTTGTTGTATCAATTTGAAGGAATTCCTGCTGGGGGTGTTTACGCCCTCCTTTTGGAGGAATCGAGGTCACCGTTCCCTCAATAATTTTAAGAAGTGCCTGTTGAACTCCTTCTCCACTCACATCGCGCGTGATTGACGGATTATCTGACTTGCGAGTAATTTTATCAAGCTCATCAATATACACTATGCCTCTTTGCGCCTTTTGTACATCGTATTCCGCTGCTTGCAAAAGACGAACAATGATATTTTCGACGTCTTCTCCGACATAACCAGCCTCGGTTAATGTCGTAGCATCAGCCATAGTGAAGGGGACCTCCAATAGTTTGGCAAGCGTTTGAGCAAGGAGGGTTTTACCACTCCCCGTTGGTCCGATGAGTAAAATATTAGATTTAGAAATTTCAACATCACCAGTATTGTTGTAACTCAGCATTTTGTAATGGTTGTATACGGCAACAGACAACACTTTTTTGGCTTGCTCTTGGCCGATGACATAATCATCCAAGAATCGATAAATTTCTTGCGGCGGCACGGCATGTGGGTCTTCATTTCGGAAATGCGGTTCACGGTCTTGTTGGATGATTTCAACTGAAAGCTCAACACACTCATCACACATGTAAACCTTAGGACCAGCAATAAGTTTCCTGACTTCGCTTTTGTGTTTACCACAAAAAGAACACGTGAGTTCGTCGTCGCTATTATGGTTCTCTTTACTCATTGCATATAACTCAAGGAGAATTACTCCACAATTATCGTTTACAGCTTCTCAGTTTAAATAGAAGCTGAAGATATTCAATCAATACTAGTTTCTTTTAGCGACAATTTTGTCTATAAGGCCCCAGTCTAGTGCTTCTTTGGGACTCATAAATTTGTCGCCTGGTGCTATTGCATCTGAAACTTGTTTTTTTGTCCGGCCGGTATGGTTCATTAAAATTTGCTTTAAGGTATTTTCCCGATCTTGCATGTGAGTGTATTGGATTTGGACATCTGTAAACCGCCCCCTTAAGCCGCCCATTGACTGGTGAACCATGATGGTGGCATTGGGCAAGCAGAACCGTTTTCCTTTAGCCCCAGCAGCTAATAAAACAGCCCCCATAGACGCAGCCCGCCCAAAACACAGGGTTGATACGGGTGGTGAAATGTATTGCATGGCATCGTAAATGGCCAATCCAGAGTCGACTTCGCCCCCTGGACTATTGATGTACATAGCAACCTTCAGCCCGAGACCCGGTAGCCGTCACCCGGGCGCGTCGCCGCCTGTAGTGAACTTCTGTCGATAATCCACCGTACGGGTGGACTATCGCGGGTAGATCCGCGGCGGGGCGACGGCACCCGCGCTCCCCTACGCTTCGGCGATGACACCGACGATCGCCAAGGTCACGGCCGCGCCCCTGCGTCACCCTGAGGTTCTCGGCCGCCCGCAGGCGAGCACGGCCTCCTGGGACCCGTGGGGCCTCATGCACCCGCTGTCGTACGACGGAGCCTTCACCGGCCGGGCCGCCCGCTTCTCGCCGCCAATCCAGAGTCGACTTCGCCCCCTGGACTATTGATGTACATAGCAATTTCCTTTTTGGGATTTTCCGATTCCAAGAACAATAATTGTGCAACAGCGAGGGTTGCCATTTCTTCGGTCACTTCTCCGCACACGAATACAATTCGTTCTTTGAGGAGTTTCGAAAATATGTCATATCTTCTTTCACCTCGAGGAGTTTGTTCATCCACTGTTGGGATCAGTGCGTTATAAAATTGATTCAAATGAGGATTCCTTATACAAGTCAGGTGGTTATTGATTGATGTGAGGTACAGCGAGATTTAGAAAATTTTATCTTGTAAGCTGGTGTTAATTTTGGTCAATTCTGCAAAGCTGATTATCTCCTCTGATTGGGGGATTAATTTTAGCATTTCTTGTTTAACTTTAGTTACCATGGCATCTTTATATAATTCATGTAAAAGTTTTTTATCCAAATCAGTGAATTTAAACTCATCAAAATTGATAACTTTAGCAGTATTTCCTTGCAATCGATTTTGCTCTTCTAGCAACCAAGCTTTTTGCGTGTTAAATTTATTCTCCAATTCATCTTCACTGATAGATATTTCATTTTTTCTAGTAAAATTACTGAAGACCAGTGATCGTATAACGTTGCTTTTGGATGAGGCTATAAATCTATCTAAGTGTTCTTCATCAGCATTATCCCATGGATACTTCCCTTCAATTAAACCATAAGATCTTACTGAGTTCTCCTGTGACTCAGATTCATCAACGCTATGCTCTAATTCATTGCCTTCAGATTGATCATATCCGAGATTGCTCCATGCATATCGCATTTGTTCAATAACAGCAATATGGGGAAGTTCTATAGATAAATCTTTAATTAATTCTTGCTCAAATTGTGTTTCAAAAACCTTTTGAGAAAGGAATGTAAACTGAAGCAGCTTTCTGTTCAATAGAACTTTGTCCAGTTCTTCAACCGACTTAAAGTTATACTTATTGGCTAATTCAAGGTCTTTATTGGCTTTAATCTTTTGATAAATTCCAACCACCTGAACTTCAATTTTCCATGGTTTCCGTTTGATGTTTATCGGGTCAATTAATTCCAGCGTAAAACCATCATTGGGCTTAAAGCCCAGCAAACAAAATTTCTTTCCGAATATCATATTTGTATGGTCTATTCGAAACTCTAAAGTTTTATGTTCTTTACTGCCGTAATTTTCTGAAGTCGGTTCACTTGGTTGAATCCAGCAATGAAGTTCAATCCAGTCACCTAATTGAGCACTATATTCTGAATCGTAAGGCACCCTTTCCGCATGCTCATATAAAAAATCTTCTGTAATTTCTTCAAGCAATTGGTCTTTATCAGGAACGTAGCGAGTGAGTTTAATATTTGACAAATTTGGTTCTGGACAATGTGGCTTAACGCCATAATAAACTTTTGCTGTTGCAGCAAATTCTTTGTTTAGTGAATCAAATTGCACTTCAGGAGTGCCAAGCAATTCAACTTTTTCACTCTCAATCTTTTCACTCATGCACGCTTCAATAATATCTTTGATAATGGAAAATCGTGCTTCGTTGCCCACACGGTTTTTTATGACTTGAAGGGGAACTTTCCCTTGACGAAACCCAGGAAGATCAGAAGATTTCTGCAATTCTTTTAAGAATTCGTCAAGCAATTCATTGACCTGAAAATTGGAAATAGCAATTTCCAGGGTCCGATTTAACCCGTCTTTAACTAATTGGGATTGGGTTTCCAATTGATTCGGGTTGAATTTAAATTGTTTTTCTTCCATACTCGTTTTTATCAATCCTAGCTACTACATTGGCTATTTTGGTGCGGGTGAAGGGATTTGAACCCCCACGCTCGAAAGCGCCAGATCCTAAATCTGGTGCGTCTACCTATTCCGCCACACCCGCTTGGAATTATTTACAGTACTTATAAAGAATTCACTCGCATTAGTTCATATTTCGGCAATCTCAACAGGGGAAAACAGCACAAGAAAAATTAAACCATTTTCACTATATTTCAATTCTAAGGAGTGCTTTAATTGGTATAATTGCTCAAAAAATCAAGCGAAGAGTCATCTTATTTCTAGTTGCTGTAATATCTTGGGAATTAAATTCGGCAAATCTTCTGAAATAAGTCCAGGCCCATGGTACTGAGCGGCTAATTGATGCAAATGGACACCAATTACACTCGCGACAAAACTATTTAGTCCTCTGGCAATTAATCCAGCAATCATTCCTGCCAATACATCCCCTGAACCTGCAGTTGCAAGCCATGGCACATGATTCATTTCGCTACCCTTACATACTCGGCATTGCCCCGTGGGGGCTGCAATAATGGTTTCTAACCCTTTTAAGACAATCACCATTTTACTTATACTGCTTGCCTTAATCACGGCTTCAGTCGGTTCGATGTCACCTGATGTCATGTGGTGTGAAAGGATTGGGAACAACCTTTCAAACTCCCCAAAATGAGGAGTCGCGACGCCTTCCTTAAGAGAATGGTTAAATAGTTCTTCGGGATTATCAGCAAATGAGGTCAATGCATCAGCGTCAAGAACAACATTGTCGAATTCTCTCAAGGCGACACAAACTAATTCTCGAGTTTGGTGACCTATCCCGAGACCCATCCCGAGACACAGAGTATTAATTTTGGAGTTTGAAATAATTTCTCTGAGATCCTGACTTGAGTTGACCTCAATCGCCATTAGCGCATGAATTTGATTAGCGACTTGATTAAACACCGTTGAGGGAACTCCAAGTGTAACCAAACCAGTTCCGACTCTCAAGGCTGAAAGCGCGGCCAGCCTAGCTGCCCCTACTTTTCCTGGACCTCCTGATAGGACAAGCAGATGACCATAGTTGTATTTATGTTTGTTAAACTGTTTTGATAAAACAGAGTCCAGAGGTATTTCCGTCGGTTTAAAAAGGCGTGGAAAAAGGCAATCTTCTTGGTATAAATTTTCAATTTGATCTTCCAGCCCGATTGAAATGACCTTTATATGCCCTGAACGAGACGGGCCGTCATTTAAATGATGCCCCCATTTAGATAGCTGAAACGTTAATGTTAGAGTGGCTTTAAAGTTGCTTAAGTCAGTTTCCGACAAAAATCGACCCGAATCTGAATTTAGTCCTGATAATACATCAATCGCTAAAACTGGAGTTTGCTCTGTAATCACGCTTAATATGGTGCATAAATCATGAGCCAGTGGCCGTTTTAATCCTAACCCAAACAAGGAGTCAATAATGATTGCTTTTTCGTGGTCAAACGATTGTGGGAGTGCAAAGATTGACTCGACAGGTTTTATTCTTTGTAACTCTTCCCGCATTCTAATTGATGAATGAGAACGTGGTTTTCGGGAATTATACTCCCAGCAAGAAACTTCAAATCCTGCCGCCAGTAACAAACGAGCAATCACAAACCCATCGCCTCCATTATTTCCTGGTCCACACAGGACATATAGCGGTCGATTGTGTAAGGTCGGATTCCTTTCAAGCCAGTCAATTATTTTTGCCGCAGCTTGTTGCCCAGCTTTTTCCATTAAAGCCGTTTCAATTTCAGAATGACCTTGAATAAACTCCTCTTCAGCTTGGCGCATTTGCGAAGTGGTGAGTACTCGTGTCATTTCTTATCTCGTTCTTTTTTCATCAAAGTATAAAAATTCAAAGCCTTGAATGAATTATGTTGAAAAAATAAATTTATTTAGTAAATTAAATCTTTAGTTGTCTCCACCCTAGTGAATGTTGTGGATTTAGTTTCTAGGCAAAGTTAGTTGAAATAAGTCTTGAGTTAATTGGGTGAAACAGCAGTATTATAGACATATGCCCCAATTTATACTGTTGTAAGAGATATCAAGTTCCAAAGATGTTTATTCCTTTAAATCGAAAGGATTTAGAATGAAAAAAATTGATGCTTATATTAAGCCGTTTAAGTTAGATGAAGTAAAAGAAGCCCTCCAAGAAATTGGAGTGCAAGGAATTTCGGTCATTGAAGTCAAAGGTTTCGGTCGGCAAAAAGGACATACCGAGCTCTATCGTGGAGCTGAATATGTTGTGGACTTCCTGCCTAAAGTCAAACTTGAGATTGTCTTACCTGATGATCTCGTTGATGCCGCAATTGAAGCCATTCTTGCCTCAGCTAAGACTGACAAGATTGGCGATGGTAAAATTTTCGTTTCAAATGTTGAACATGCGATCCGAATTAGAACAAATGAATCAGGAGATGAAGCCCTTTAATTGAGGGTCTAATCCTGATTTTGTATTATAGGATATTTTGAATGAGTACAAACGATATTTTAAATCAAATTAAGGAAGAAGAGATTGAATATGTTGATCTCCGATTCACTGACCCGCGAGGTAAACTGCAGCACGTGACTGTCGTCGGCTCACAGGTTGATGAAGATTTTCTTGAAGAAGGAATGATGTTTGACGGGTCGTCGATTGCTGGATGGAAATCAATCGAGGCCTCCGATATGAAACTCATGCCCGATTCAGCATCATCATATATTGATCCCTTCTATTCCGAACGCACACTCTGTATTCACTGCTCAGTCGTTGAGCCCGATACAGGTGAAGCGTATGAAAGAGATCCACGCGGAACAGCCGAAAAAGCCGAATCCTATCTCCAAAATTGTGGTGTTGGTGATGTGGCTTTCTTTGGTCCTGAAGCTGAATTTTTTGTTTTTGACGATGTTCGCTTCAGTAATGAAATGCAAAAAGTTTCTTTCGAAGTTGATGCTGTTGATTCGCCATGGAACTCTGACCGAGTCTATGAAAATGGAAACTCCGGTTTTCGTCCTGGTGTTAAAGGTGGATACTTTCCCGTCAATCCAATTGATTCATCGCAGGATTTACGCTCGGAAATGCTGACCACCATGCAGAGCATCGGCATGAAAGTTGATAAACACCATCACGAGGTTGCCGCAAGTCAGCATGAGTTGGGATTGATTTTTTCATCTCTTAAAGATCAAGGTGATCAACTCCAAAAGTACAAATATGTTGTTCAAAATGTGGCCCATTTCTATGGTCGCACAGCAACATTTATGCCTAAGCCTATTGCGGGTGATAATGGCACAGGCATGCATGTTAACATGTCAATCTGGAAAGATGAAGCACCACTTTTTGCGGGAAACCGATATGCTGACTTGAGTGACGAAGGTTTGTGGTTCATCGGTGGTATTTTGAAGCACGCAAAAGCTTTGAATGCCTTCACGAATCCGGCAACTAATTCTTACAAACGATTAATTCCGGGATTTGAAGCACCTGTTTTACGTGCCTACTCGGCACGAAATCGGTCGGGGTGTGTTCGCATACCGTGGACTGAAAATCCGAAAGCCAAACGCGTTGAAGCACGATTTCCTGACCCGTTGGCAAATCCTTATTTAGCTTTTTCGGCTTTATTAATGGCTGGGCTTGATGGCATTTTAAGTCGCACCAACCCTGGTGAGGCAATGGACAAAAATCTTTATGACCTGCCCCCCGAAGAGCTTGAAGGTATTCCTACTGTGTGTGCTTCTTTGCGAGAAGCCCTTGAAGCGCTTGAAGAGGATATGGACTTTTTGCTCGCAGGCGATGTCTTTACGAAAGATCAGATTGAGGGATATGCTGAGTTAAAATGGGAAGAGGTATTCACCTTTGAGCACACGCCTCACCCAGTTGAATATATGATGTATTACTCAGCTTAGAGTCTTAATATAATTATTCAAAGTGGGAGCTTGCTCCCACTTTTTTTGTCCTTAAATCGGCAAGCGCTTTATCTTGTTTAAAAGACGAATGCCAAAGAGAAATGATGCAAACGCCAAGCCAATGACAAAACCAAGGTAAATACCTTCAGCAGCAAGACCAAACTTAAACGCAAAGATATAACTGCTTGGTAAACCGACTAAACAATATCCAATCCCTGAATAAACCATTGGGATTTTGGTATCTCTTAACCCTCGTAACAGCCCCGACAAAACAACTTGTAAGGCGTCAAATAGTTGAAATGCAGCGGCAAACATCATCAGATTTATTCCGATGGCCAACACCTCTTCTGATTGGGCATTTTCCTGTTTGAGAAAGAAGGAAACAATTGTTTCGGGAAATAAAATAAACACAATGACAGCGCCTGCTACGACGCCAACAGTGATTCGAATTATGGCAATAATAGCATTACGTAAGCCCGTGTAGTCGCCCCTTCCAGCCAAACCTCCTATTAATGATGTACCGGCGTTAGCAAGCCCTAAATAGATCATAAATACAAATGCACACATCTCAATCACTATCCCATGTGCGGCAAGAGTATTAACATTAATCCAGCCCATCATAATGGCCGCAGCAGAAAAGAAAAATGCTTCTGCAACGAGGGTAATACAAATGGGCCAGCCCAAAACAAAAATCTCTTGAATTGAAGATCGATGATAGCGGAATAAATTGATGAGAATTCCATATGGTGCAAACTCTCTTTTGCCCCTCAAATAGGCGAGCATAATGATCAATGACAACGTGTGTGATACTGTTGAAGAAACGGCAGCCCCTACTATGCCAAGTTCAGGAAATCCAAAATGACCAAAAATCAGGGCATAGTTTCCAAAGATATTGAATATGGCACCTAAAATTGTTGACCAGAGAATAATCTGAGGTCGCATAAGAGCGAGGAAGAAGGCTTTTAAAACGGTTAGAAACAATGCGGGAAATAGTCCCCAAATGGCAAATAAGAGATAGTCACTTGCCAACTTTGAAATTGTGCCATCCTGCTTGAGGAGTACAAACATTGGCTCGGCAAGGAGAACCAATGGCAAAGTTACCAACACATAGAAAAATGTTAGCCAACAACCCATGCGAATATACCGACGCACACGCCATAACTTTCGCTCGCCCTCGGCACCTGAAACCAAAGGAATCGTTGCGGCCGAGAATCCATTGCCGACAATGAGAATAAAAGTAAGAATTGTTGCCCCTAAAACCCCAGCTGCCAGTGACTCAACATCGTACCAGCCAAGCATCACAACATCCGTTAGGTGCTTTAACGATTGTGATAAATTGCTTCCAATCAGAGGAATTGCTAAATATAGAGCTGCTTTGGATTGCGCCGGATATTTTTTGAAGGCCGAGGAAAGCAATTATTACTCCGTCATTAGTGTGCATTTTTTTGAAAACTGCATCCTGAACTAATGGACTAAAGTAAGTAAAATTTTAGCTGGAATTAACAAGTTGCAATAGCAGAAATTCCAGTTTAACTGCAATAAAATGAGACCAATCTACACGATATAAAATTTTTCTGTTTTTTTATTCACCATCTTGATATATTATTGGGTCAAGAGCAGCAAGCAAGATTATGGATACACACACACAAACATCAACGGACGAAAGTCAGTATACCGCCGAAGATATAGAAATTCTTGAGGGTTTAACTCCCGTACGGAGGCACCCAGGAATGTATATTGGTGGAACTGATGAGAAATCTCTGCATCACCTTGCAGCTGAAATCATTGATAATGCAATGGATGAGGCTGTGGCGGGATTCGCCGACCGTATTGATATTGAATTCCATGAAAATCATAGTCTAACAGTCCGAGATAATGGTCGTGGCATCCCTATTGACTCTCACCCGAAATACCCCAACAAATCAGCGCTTGAGGTTATTCTAACCACCTTGCATGCAGGGGGAAAGTTTTCCAATAAAATCTATCAAACTTCGGGAGGACTTCACGGTGTGGGTGTTTCGGTTGTTAACGCCCTTTCCGAATCAATGGTTGTTGAAATTGTTCGAAATCAAAAAAGATATCAACAGAGTTATAACCGCGGAAAACCAACAAGCGAACTCATATTTGCCGGTAAGCTTACCAATAGACGTGGAACTTCAATCACGTTTTTACCTGATCCAGAGATTTTTGGTCAAAAGGCACGATTAAAAGCAAGAACTCTCTTTAAGCTCGCTCGCTCCAAGGCCTTTTTGTTTTCAGGGGTCCGCATTAACTGGCTATGCCATTTTGAAGTTGACGATGTTCCTAAAAAAGCCCAATTTCATTTTCCTGGAGGTTTAACTGACTATCACATTGAGTCGGTGAGCGGGCTCGAATTAATTTCCAAGACTCCATTTGCTGGTAAGGTTGATTTTGCCGAAAAATCAAACGGGCAAACTACTGGCTCGGTTGAATGGGCCGTGAATTGGACACCTTATGATGATGGTGTTGCCCATTCTTATTGTAACACGATACCAACACCTTTGGGGGGTACGCATGAAGCTGGGTTTTGGGCGGCTCTGCTCAAGGGAATTAAAACCTTCAGCAGTATCGTAGGGAACAAAGCAGGTGAACAGATTATCAAGGAAGACATCCAAAGCAATGCTTGGGGTTTAGTATCCTGCTTTATCCAAGATCCAAAATTTTCGGGGCAAACAAAAGAGCGTTTGGCCACTTCACAAGCCCAGAAACTCGTTGAATCTTCAGTCAGGGATCATTTTGAGAATTGGCTCGCTTCAGACCCGGTTCTGGCCAACAGAATTATCGGCTTGCTAATTTTACGAGCCGAAGAACGAATCAAGCGTAAAAAAGAAAAAGCGACCATTCGTAAGACAGCAACTAATCGACTTCGACTACCTGGAAAGCTGGTTGATTGTGCCCTTAATCAAAATACAGATACAGAAATTTTTATTGTTGAGGGTGATTCAGCAGGTGGTTCAGCCAAGATGGCTCGTGACCGCAATACCCAAGCTTTACTACCGCTACGTGGAAAAGTACTCAACGTGCTCGGGGCGGCCTCAGCAAAAATTTCTACCAATAATGAAATCAAAGATTTATGCCTCGCTCTAGGTGTTGAACTTGGACCAGCTTTTAAGCTTGAAGATTTACGCTATGATAAAATTATTATCATGACAGACGCCGACGTTGATGGAGCACACATAGCCTCATTGTTGATGACTTTCTTTTTTACTCAGATGCGTCCCCTCATTGAACAAGGTCATCTTTATCTTGCCTGTCCCCCGCTTTATCGACTGAGTCAAGGTCCCATCCGTTATTATGCGATCAAAGAAGAAGAAAAAGAAGAGATGCTAAAAAAAGGGCTAGGTGGAAAGGGAAAAATTCATGTATCCCGATTTAAAGGGTTAGGTGAAATGGATGCAAAAGACCTAAAAAATACGACTATGGATCCTCAAAAAAGGGTTCTACTTCGCGTTTCAATAATTGAGGAAGAACCAGATACGACCGAGCGGTTAATTTATCGACTCATGGGCAAAAAAGCCGAGGAACGATTTCAATTCATTCAAGAAAATTCGCATTTTGCGGAGCATCTGGATATTTAAGCTTCACAGAGGCTAGTATAATTAGATGAGACCTTCATAAGGTACAAAGAGAAAAACAAGCATGGGGACAAGAGAAGCCACACAAGAGACCCCTTTTGGAAAGCCGTTGTAGTAGGAATCAAAGGCCGAGTAAAGCAGTCAAAATTGTTAAAGGTCAAAGCGGACCAGGATTGAGTATTGGGAAAACTGGTTTATAAATCCCAAGTTATAATATTCGATTAAATAAAGGGCATTTTATCCATGATATTTACTTGAAACGAAGCGTCATCAATTATTTTTTTCTTCTGATTTCTGCGCCAATAAATACCATTCTTCCTCCAAGGATTGAATTTCCTCTTCTTCAGAAGCAAGTTTTTGGGTAAGTAATTCAAACTCTTTTGGACGTCGTTCATACAATTCAAGATCTAATAATTGTTGATTAAGCGACTCAATCTCGTTTACTTTCCTTTCAATTAAATTGGGTAAGGCTTCCAACCTATGAAGCTCAGTAAAGGACAACTTTATGTTCTTGTCTTGGTCATTAATATTGACCTCTAAAGGGGTTCCTTTTTGTGATGATTTAACGTGCGAATAAGCACTGGTTTTAGTTTTTTGTTTTTGATAATCAGTCCATCCACCAGCATAAACTTTCCAATGCCCTTCACTTTCCCAATTTATTGTTGTACCAGCCACCTTATCGATAAAATCTCTGTCATGTGATACAAACAGCACAGTACCCTGATAATCTGCAAGAATATCTTGAAGCATATCAAGAGTTTCGACATCCAAATCATTTGTGGGTTCGTCTAAGGCAAGAAAATTACTTTCCTTAAGAAGAATTTTAGCCAAAAGGAGACGCCCGAATTCTCCTCCTGATAGAGATTGTAATGGAACCTTTGCCTGCCAGTAAGGAAATTGAAACTTCTTAATATAAGAAATCACATGTTGACTTCGCCCTTGAAAAATCACATGGTCAGGATTGTCTCTCGCATTGGCTCCCTTACCCACTAGAAACTGCTGTAAAGATATTTTAGGATTGGCTTTCTCGCGATCTTGCCACATAGCTGCAAAGTTTAGATTAAACCCAAGTCTGACTTTTCCTTTATCCACTGGAATGGTTTGAGTAAGACATTTTAAAAGTGTTGTCTTCCCTGCCCCATTTGGTCCTATGATAGCGATGCGATCTCCTTTCATGACCCGTAGAGAAAAATCGGAACAAATGATCTTTTCACCAAGTTTTTTATTGATTTCTGAGACTTCCAAAATCAATTGGCTATCTACTTTTGGCTGGGTGGTTGTGACCGCGAAGCTTGTTTCTCTTTTGATCATTTGTGCCCTTTTTTCTTTAAGGGTTTGCAAAGCTCTGACTCTCCCCTGATTTCGTTTTCTTCGCCCACTTATACCTTCAATTGACCACATCGTTTCTGATTTAATCTTTCGGTCTAACTTATGTCTCTGCGCATTTTCCTGAATTATGAATTCTTCTTGCCAATCCTCAAACTGGGCAAAGCCAAACGGGCAAATCCGGAGTTTCCCGCGATCCAACCAAAAAGTTTTTGTCGAAATGTTTGCTAACAATTTTCGGTCATGGCTAATGATCAAAAATGCTTTTTTGGATTTGTTAATTTCTGTCTCAAGCCAAAGAATTGATTGAATATCAAGGTGATTGGTCGGTTCATCCATAAGGTATAAGTCTTTTGTCTTGGCAAAAAGTCGAGCCAATGAGGCTTTTCTAAGTTCACCTCCAGATGCTTTACTTGTTTCAATTGATGGGTTTAAATCCAAATGATGAGCCGCAATTTGGTAAAGGTATGCCTCATCTTCCTCAAGGTCTTTTATGCCATAATCATAAAGGGTTTTATACCCTTTGACCTCAACATTTTGTGGAAGCAAGCCTAACGTGATTCCTTTTTGTATTTGAATCTGCCCATTATCTAATTCAAAATCATTGTTCAGAGTCTTGAGAAGAGTCGATTTTCCACTTCCATTTCTTCCGACAAGTGCAATCTTCTCACCCTCATGCAAATTAAAACTTACATTGGTTAACAATGAATTTCCGCCGATATTAATGGCTAAGTTTTCGGCTTTGACGAGTAGGTTACTAGACATGGTAAATTAGGTAATGGTAATACTTTTTCTTGAAGATGTTTTTATCTATCCACTTTTTTTGCTACAAAGTTCCTTTAGGAAGTAGTTTTAATTTTCGATTTTTTCAAAGATAGTTGTATTGATGACAAGAGTTTTTGCATTCGGGCACTCCGTGGTTGATTTTGTTTATCGCCTTGACAAGTTACCCGACCAAGGTAAAAAATATTACACACATGACGCCTATATCATTGGGGGTGGCTGTGCTGCGAATGCAGCAGTTGCAATCAGAAAGCTTAATGGCGATGTAGTTTTTGGAACTCGCGTTGGGTCAGATGTCATTGGCGACCTCATAGTTAATGATTTAAAATCATACGGTTTGGAGCTTTCTTTAATCAACCGCCAAGAAGGCTCGAAGTCATCATTTTCATCAGTTGCAATTGATTCTGACGGCGAAAGGCAAATTATCAATTTTCGTGGCGAGGGATTGGTTAAAGATACGGAATGGATTGAGAATGCCCCTACTGCCGACGCCTATTTGACTGATACTTCATGGCCAAAAGGGGCAAAAAAAGTTCTTGAATTAGCTCGCCAAAGGGACATTGCTGGAATAGCCGATGTTGAGCACTTGACAAGTGTTGAAAATTTACAAGCAGCAAGCCATGTGGCCTTTTCACGCCAAGGTTTAGAAAAAATCAGTCAAACGCCAGATCCCATTGAAGGATTAAAGCGAGTTAAAGTTAAACTCAATTCGTGGACATGTGTAACAGACGGGCAAAACGGGGTCTATTTCTGGGACGGAGAGCGGATTGAAAACATACCAAGTTACCAGGTTAAGGCAAGAGAAACTCTTGGAGCCGGCGATGTTTGGCATGGAGCCTTTGCTTTGCGAATAGCCGAAGGCTCATCCGAAGCCGATGCTATTCAATTTGCAAATGCAGCTGCAGCTCTGAAATGCCAGTTGGCAGGGGGACGGTCAAGTTTCCCTATTCGCCAACAAGTTGATAAACTATTAGAACATCTATAATAATCTATATTCCGCAACTCAGAGAATATAACGGCGATTGTGAGCGATAATGAGAATTGCAGTTTTCCCAATTGGACGTTCAACATTTGATCTTGAATATGCCTCTGAAGCTTATCAAAAACTTCGTTCAATCTTACATTCGCTTGGGATTGAATCTGAGTTTCCAAACGAAATTTTATCAGATGAGTTGGCGACTCAGCAATTTATACACCGACTCAAAAACCAAGATTTTAGTAGGATATTAGTTTTCCAAGCGACATTTACGGATTCTTTGGCGGTTTGTTCAATTGCTGAACACTTCAACGAGCCTCTTTCCATAATCGCCGTCCAAGAACCTCGCCTTAGGAACCGTTTACGATTAAATTCATTTTGTGGACTGAACCTTGCTAGCCATGCTTTAGGTCTTCGTTCCCACCCATTCAACTGGCTTTATGAAAAACCAGAAAATTTTTCGAAAGAAGCCATTTTAAATCTTCTTACTACTCAACCCACTGAGCCTCAGTTGTATGGGGACTCACCGAAGAAAAAGCACAATCGAGTACAAGCAAACAACCTCGTTAAACTAAACATCGGGGTAATTGGTGAACACCCTCCGGGCTTTGATACCTGCAAATTTGAATCCAGCGATTTGAAAAAAATCTTCAATACGACCGTTCAAAAAATTAGCCTCAATGAACTTTTTGAAAAAGCAAAACAAGTTAACTCAACCGACCTCATTCCTTTAATTGCTCAAATCAAGGAAATGAAAGGAGCCAAGGATGTTAACCAAGCTGAATTGATTAAGTCGCTTAAACTCAAGATCGCTCTTGATCAATTGGCTGATGGAAAAGACCTATCGGGTTTTGCGATACGATGTTGGCCTGAAACCTTTACTCAATATGGTGGGGCGGTCTGCGGGCCAGTTTCTTTAATGGGTGACGAGCACATGCCTTGCGCTTGCGAGGCCGATGTTTTTGGTGCTTTGTCACAACTTTGGATTAAGCACCTTGTGAATGAAGTATCTTTCTTGGTTGATGTTGTTGATATGGATGTTCACACAAATTCAGGCGTCGTGTGGCATTGTGGACAGGCACCACTTTCTATGTGTAATCCGCAATATTCACCAGAAATTACTATCCATACCAACCGACAAAAACCTCTCCTATTTCAATTTCCACTCAAAGCCGGAGTCATTACTCTATTTCGAGTTTCTCAGTCCCTTGGACAATACCGTATAGTCGTGATAAAGGCTGAAGTTATTGATGCTCCAATTCCATTCACCGGAACTTCTGGAACAATCAAATTCAAACAACCAGTCGCCGAAGTTCTCAAGGAATTTCTACACCAACGAATCGAGCACCACCTCGTTTTGGTTTACGGTGACCACAGACAAAAAATTATTGAATTTGCTTCGACTCACAATCTACCAGTCATTGAGATCTAGATGGTTGTAAAATTAGGAGTTATTGGATGTGGCATGATTGCCCAGGAACATCTTCGTAATCTCAATCTCATTGATAACGCCAAACCAATTGCCCTCGCCGACCCGTTTGAAGAAATGCTCCATTTATCTGGAGAAATACCTCCTGAAAAACCACTCAAATTCTCAAACTATCGAGATCTGTTATCAACTGTCGATTGTGATGCTTACATAATTGCGACTCCGAATTATACCCATCATCAAATTATCACAGATGTTCTCTTATCCCATAAGCCTATTTTAATTGAGAAACCTCTATGCATTAACGTTGCTCAATGTCGAGACATTCTTATCCATGCCCAAAAAAGTCGGAGTTCAGTTTGGGTCGCAATGGAATACAGATTTATGCCGCCGGTGGGTCGCTTATACGAGCTTAGCCGTAGAGAACAGTTTGGTAAACCACTGATGATTTCATTTCGAGAACACCGCTTTCCCTTTTTGAAGAAAGTCAATAATTGGAATCGTTTTAGCGAATTTTCTGGCGGGACACTCGTTGAAAAATGCTGTCATTTTTGGGACTTAATGAGACTCATAATCAAAAGTAATCCAATACAGATTTATGCTTCTGGCGGTATGGATGTGAATCATCATGATGAGGTTTATGATGGTCAAAAGCCAGACATGATTGATAATGCCTTTGCGATTGTCGAATTTGCAAATGGTACGCGGGGTATGCTTGATTTATGTATGTTTTCGGATAGCGTTCCATGGCAGGAGGAAATTTATGTCACAAGTTCGCAAGGACGAATTGATGCCTTTATTCCAGCTTCATGGGAGTTTAAAACCAATCCCGATGATCAAGAATCCTTAGTTCAATATTCAGACCGTGAGTCGCGGGAGATTTTTCGGGAGCATTTTAATCTAGACAAAAAAATCCTACGTGCTGGATCCCATTTTGGGGCAATTTACTACCAATTAAATGCGTTTATCTCCATGGTCGCTGAGAAAAAAGATACTCCAGCAGTTTCTTTGGAAGATGGCTATTGGGCCGTTGCGGTTGGAGAGGCAGCAGAAAAATCAATCGTTACCGGGTCTGCTCAAGCCATTGAACAATTTTAGTTGACTTACCTTTAAGGTAAAAATTGAAATTACGCCCTCATTCTTTCTTACTTTGGTTGGGAAGTTTGATTGGTATTTTCTCAATCTATTTGTTGTGTTTTTTCATTATGTTCCAGTTTTTTCTCAAGAAGCATCTCTTTGATTTTTTCATTCGTAATCGCTTCAAGAAAATAATTGCCTTGTGATGCTGCTAGTTACTGTTTGATAGTCTCATAATAATCCCTCAAGCAATTCAAATCACTCACTCAAACTCTTTAGTGTTCAGAGGGTTCATTCCTTTCTTGAATCCGTTTCCAAACATTTTTCAACCTCTCATTGCAAATTTGAAAATAATTTTCATCAAGGTCAAAACCAATACAGTTTCTATTCAGGTTTTGAGAAGACACCAAAGTGCTCCCACTTCCCATAAAGGGGTCCAAAACTGTATCACATTCATTAGAATATATTTGTAGAAGTCGTTTCATTAAAAACAAAGGTTTTTGTGTTGGGTGTTTTACCCTTTCCTTACTCCAAGGGACTAATGGGGGGACATCTGACCAGACATTACTTAAAGCCCTAAACTCATTACCATTTTTTAATCCCATTCCCTTGGTTTTCTTTTTAATTGTCGAACTGATTTTATTAAAGGTATATTCTTTGGGATTGACTACATACCAGAGTATATCTTCTCGAGTAGAAACAAGATTAGTTTTAGCACCACGACCCTTTACTCGGTCATAAATAATCCAGTTTTTTAAATGAAAATGTTTATTTAGTTCAGTCATTGTTTCAGCCACATGAGACCAACCTTGGAATATGACCATGCTTCCATTTGATTTTAAAACTCTTTTAAATTCTATTGATAAGTTATTCCAATCGAGACATGCGGGTTTATCCCATTTGTTGTTTTCAAAATTGATTTCATAAGGTGGGTCGGTAAGGATTAAATCAATTGATTTGTCTTCAATATCTTTAATCAAGATATTGGCATCTCCTAATATTGGCGTAATTACATTCATAATTTCTCCAATTGTAACTATTCGTTATAGGTCAATCAATTGTTGTTCATACCAAGAACCCAATCAGCCATCTGTACAAAGGTATCTGTTGTTCATTAATTTACAGTTTTGTGGTTTTTGACCCTGCTTAGTCCTAGTTTTCATCGGAATAGAATTCAGTTCCTTTCTCGATGTTTTCCTTAATCAGTCCTTGTAAATATTCTTTCTTAGTGTCGGCAGCCGCTTTGGTGTATAGCGACAATCTTATTGCCACCTCTTTCCTTCCCACAAACTACAGAGGTTTTTCCTACTGCTCCCATACCGGCATTAAATTTTTAGGACTGGTGTTTTTTACTTTCCTTCCCACCAATATAAACTTCATCAACTTAAA
>MPNP01000321.1 GCA_002239085.1 Rhodobacteraceae bacterium bin131
GCATAAAAGCGAGAAACAACACCACTAAAATTAGATCTTCATGTGCAGGTTTCAACCTTTCTGGATAATGTTAAGTTGAACGCGTTGCTTCAAATCCGCAAAAGCTTTGACAGTTCCTCAAAGTAGGTTAATTGAACAAGAAAATATCATTTTAAGTTGATAATTTTTTATTCTCACCCATTCATAAAATGTTAGTCCATTTATTGTAGACAAACCATTATGGCTGAAGTCATCATTTGAAAGGGACTAAATTTAGAGAAAACACAAATTGTTTCAATTTTATCTCAATTTTAATTATTATAAACTTCTTAAGTGTAATGGAGCAGCCTAGAATTTCATCAGAATTATTACCTGTATAACGCAGGGTCAAATCCTTCTTCCTTGAGAAAATTCATCAAATATAATTGAAGGCCTTCATGTAAATATTAATAGTTTTAAAAAGAAGCACATCAAAACGAAACCGAGTACATTCAATCATCGGAAGAGCACGTTTAGCATCCCCCCGCTACCACATTATTCGTTAATAGTTTGCCCACATGTTAAGGTGAAATGAACCTGATGTCGTAAAGCTATAGTTTCAAGGGAGGGGTGAGTGAGGTTCAAGTGATAGAAATTATCGCTTATTGTCAGGCACTTATGGAGGATCTAGGAGTTAATTTCTGTTTTTCTAAAAAGAGTATCATTATTCCAAATGAACAAAAAAACGAACTCCATAAAGTGAATCTTAGTAACTATTTTGAGGAAGATTGGACGTTTTGCATTACAGAAAAATTCCCACCAGTTATCACTAATAATTTTGGTTAAACCAACCTTGAATTTAGGCAAAATAAACTTGCTCGCAATTTTCCACATGCTTAGCAATTTATTATTTTCTGTAATTACCAATCTCGTTGGACCTGATCTTCAACTCGTGTGTGTTTGATTGATCTCCCCCATTTTTATATCAAAACGGGAATGAATTTATGGATGATTAAAGAGTATCACAACAGAAAATGCTAGGATTAGTAGGGAAAATGTAATGCAAAGGAGAATTGTTATTTTATTGAGATTTCAAGAAAGGAGAAATTGTAGATGCCCAGAATTTTTCTACATGACGAAATTAAAGACATATTAATCGAGAATGGTAATCGCTGGATGACCTATGAAGATATAGCGCAATCGGTCAATAATTGAGGACGTTATATTCAAACTGCAAGGGCAACCACACCTTGTGTACTAAAAGGGCAGATTCGCAGTCGAGTTCAAAAACCTCAATATTCTCATTTGTTTGAGATTGAACCCGAACGGGGAAGGATAAAATTAAAATAAGAAATTCTGAAAGTTGATTTAGGTCAAAATCCGTAGCAGTATTTTTTGGCTTTTCCAAATCTTGCATGAAAAATGTCAAAATTTGGACATTATTTTCATGTATACATTCATTTTCAAGAAACTCTATTTCCAATCAATAGGAATGCGGTCAATCACGTAGTCATAACTGAGTGTTTTGGTATGAGGGTTTGTACAGAGAAATTTTTAAACGGAATTACATTTCTCAAGTTTTTTATGACCAATGACCAAAGGTTATACTACGATATTCATGCCCACTGAACAGGAGGGAATGGTACTGTAAATTGTGAAAAAGTTGAAAACTGTTTGTGTGGAGGGGCGACTTTGCACTTATATTCTTGCTGTTGCTAGAGCGGACTGATGAT
>MPNP01000322.1 GCA_002239085.1 Rhodobacteraceae bacterium bin131
GCATAAAAGCGAGAAACAACACCACTAAAATTAGATCTTCATGTGCAGGTTTCAACCTTTCTGGATAATGTTAAGTTGAACGCGTTGCTTCAAATCCGCAAAAGCTTTGACAGTTCCTCAAAGTAGGATAATTGAACAAGAAAATATCATTTTAAGTTGATAATTTTTCATTCTCACCCAATCATAAAATGTTAGTCCATTTATTGTAGACAAACCATTATGGCTGAAGTCATCATTTGAAAGGGACTAAATTTAGAGAAAACATAAATTGTTTCAATTTTATATCAATTTTAATTATTATAAACTTCTTAAGTGTGAAGGAGCAGCCTAGAATTTCATCAGAAATATTACCTGTATAACGCAGAGTCAAATCCTTCCTCCTTGAGAAAATTCATCAAATATATTTAAGGCCTTCTTGTCAATATTAATAGTTTTAAAAAGAAGCACATCAAAACGAAACCGAGTACATTCAATCATCGGTAGAGCACATTTAGCATCCTTCCGCTACCACATTATTCGTTAATAGTTTGCCCACATGTTAAGGTGCAATGAACCTGATGTCGTAAAGCTATGATTTCAAGGGAGGGTGAGTGAGGTTCAAGTAATAGAAATTATCGCTATTGTCAGGCACTTAAGGAGGATCTTGGAGTTAATTTCTGTTTTTCTAAATTGAGTATCATTATTCGTAATGAACAAAAAACGAACTCCATACAGTGAATCTTAGTAACTATTTTGATGAAAATTGGACGTTTTGCATTGCAGAAAAATTCCCACCAGTTATCACTAATAATTTTGGTTAAGCCAACCTTGAATTTAGGCAAAATAGACTCGCTCGCAATTTTCCTCATCCTTAGCAATTTAATATTTTCTGTAATTACCAATCTCGTTGGACCTGATCTTCAACTCATGTGTGTTTGATTGGTCTCCCACAATTTTATATCAAAACGGGAATGAATTTATGCATGATTAAAGAGTATCACAACAGAAAATGCTAGGATTAGTAGGGAAAATGAATACAAAGGAGAATTGTTATTTTATTGAGATTTCAAGATAGGAGAAATTGTAGATGCCCAGAATTTTTCTACATGACGAAATTAAAGACATATTAATCGAGAATGATAATCGCTGGATGACCTATGAAGATATAGCGCAATCGGTCAATAATCGAGGACGTTATAATCAAACTGCAAGGGCAACCAAACCTTGTGTACTTAAAGGGCAGATTCGCAGTCGAGTTCAAAAACCTGAATATTCTCATTTTTTTGAGATTGAACCCGAACGGGGAAGGATAAAATTAAACTAAGAAATTCTGAAAGTTGATTTAGGTCAAAATCCGTAGCATTATATTTTTGTTTTTCCAAATATTGCATGAAAAATGTCAAAATTTGGACATTATTTTCATGTATACATTCAATTTCAAAAAAATCTATTTCCAATCAATAGGAATGTGGTCAATCACGTAGTCATAACTGAGTGTTTAGGCATGAGGGTTTGTACAGAGAAATTTTTAAACGGAATTACATTTTTCAATGTTTTTTATGGCCAATGAGCAAAGGCTAAACTACGATATTCATGCCCACTGAACAGGAGGGAATGGTACTGTAAATTGTGAAAAAGTTGAAAACTGTTTGTGTGGAGGGGCGACTTTGCACTTATATTCTTGCTGTTGCTAGAGCGGACTGATGAT
>MPNP01000323.1 GCA_002239085.1 Rhodobacteraceae bacterium bin131
GAACGGAAAGATCAGCCCCTCAAGACCGCCCTCGTCCAGATCTAAGAACATTAACGACTTGGATTATTGAATAAACAGAGGTAATGGTATTGGGTGAGTACTGATAACCTGACAATTCAGTTCAAACCGATGGTTCACTTGTTTTGTTCTCGGTAACACAAAAGGGGGAACCGCAGTTCCCCCTCTTACACTAGACTATTATGATTGAGTTAGAAACTCATCTTGATTCCAGCTTGAATCGTATTCGATGATTCATCCGGCATCATGCCCATGGTCTCACTCACGCGGTCATACTCCATAAAGAGGCTCGCACCCCCACCAAGACCAAAGCCAAAATCAATCTCAATCTGGGTCGCATTCATGGCTCCACCAGCGCTGCCATTCTTGTCCGACAATTTGGAGTATTTCACGGCAACATTGGAATCGCCACCAAGGTCAGAACTCACCTTCAATCCAAGCGCATTCCAATTGTTACCAAGAACACCCGACTTGCGAACATAGATGAAATCATAGCCGATGTTGGTCACGGAACCGCCCACACTTGCTGAGAGCACACTATTGCTGTTCATACCAAAACCAACAGCGACGACCCCAGCATCATATTTGGTTCCAAACGACCAACCTTGTGCATCACCTGTACCGGCGGTGAGTGCGTAGCTGACTGACGCAACAGTACCGGAAAGGGCAATCGATCTGTTATTAGGAGTCGTAGTCGTAATTATAGGCACAATGCTTGCTGGTGATGCAGGTGTCAGTACCGTAGGTGGTACTGCTGCTGTCGCCGCTTGATAACCCCTAGACATCGTAACGTCAAAGGTGAAACGCTTTTCTGCAGCAGTTATGGAATCATCTTCATCTATATCAGTCAGCCAAGTACTGTGGCGATAGACCATGAGTTCCTCATCAAATTCAGTTTCAGTCGTCTCTGTAGATCTAGGATCATCATCGCCAGTATAAACCCAATAATAACTATTATCATCTGCAATTCTTCGTTCAATATCAGCTGCTGCAAGAGTGAATGTATCCTCGGCATTAAGTATCACTGCATCAGCTACAATTAACTCAGCTTGCACATCTTGGCTTACCCCTTCGTCTAAATCTGCTTCTGGAGCTTGAAACGTTGGAGCGCCATCATCATTATAAATAAGCTCTAAAGTTCCACCGGCTAAATCGCCCATAGCAAGCATGGCATCCACTCCATCATCGTCAAGTACTTCATCTACCGCCGGTACGATGGTGATACCTGAAATCACCGTGGTAGAACCAAACACTCCATCATCGGGGTCGGCAACACCAAAGCCACCGACTGTCGCAATCCCCTCATCATTGTCGCCAAACTGCAGCTTCCAACTGCCATCAGCACCACCAATATAGGCCGCAAAGCCATCACCGGCTATGCTATTGTCTACACGACCATCTAATGTAATAGAGGCGCCAAATGTCAGACCACCATCGGTGACACCCGAAGACGCAAACTTCACGTCATATTCACCAACCGTCGACAGTTCCCCACCACTGACTTGTTTGAGAGCCATCTTGGCGGAACCACTCAACGCCACCGAGGGCGCCGCTTCCATGGCCATCTCAGTGTCCTGAGCGAGAGCATACACACTACCAAACACAATCAGTAGTGCTGAAATTATGAGTTTTTTCATCGTCTTTTCCTATGATAATTAAACTTACT
>MPNP01000023.1 GCA_002239085.1 Rhodobacteraceae bacterium bin131
ATGAACAGCGGTGGAGTATTGAACATTTTTTCCATGCCCTTAAGGTCGGGAGCCGCCAGCAGGACCGTTGCATTGACCAGGCCGAAAACATTGTCGAGTATCTGACATTTGATGCCATCACCGCCATCCGCGTGTGGGAATTATCCCGGCTGGCACACGAGCATCCCAAGGAACCGGCCCACTTGCATGAATCACGTATGGCTTTAACCGTCTCATGTTCGGTCGCGCGTCGGCGTCAACTCAAGGTTCCACCTGGCCCACCCGAAGCCATGACCATGACCGACTTTGTGGTCCTGGTGGCCGGTTTCGCCGGCTTTCATCCCTCCAAGCGCCAACCGTTGCCCGGCACCCAGAAACTCTGGGAAGGTGTGGTGAAGTTAAATCATTATGTCTTTGCCTATGAGGCCGTCTTGGCTAATCCGGGCCTATTTAAAGATCTTGGTCACAGGTAAACCGTAACCACCCTTCGGTCCGTTATATGCGGGAAAAACACCCCCATTCAGCGGTTGTGTCTCACCTAGTTGCGACCACAGTCATTCAAGATTGGGCCAACGAATACGAACCCGATGGTCAACCACGGACGGCCTTGTTGTAAGTTCCTCGGCAGAACAGGTGTGCTTGAACAGCTGTTTCGATACCACCATTGACGGGCGGGTGGGCAACGTGTTCCAACCCGTCGGTGCACCAGCGATGGAGCGACCATCCGGATGATATCAATATCGGTATCATCAGAATGAGCGGTCAGTGTCCATCAGGATAACTTTAAAACATACTTACAGAGATAAGTGTGTTAAGTTGATAGGTCATAGACAAATCATGTCATATGTCATAATGTCAAAATGCGAAAAAGGGTATTTACGAAAATTAGATTTTCCTATAGCCGAAAACCATTTAATTATGAGGTGTTTAATTTATAGCTGTCACTACCGGATGTATATTCCCCCAATAGTGTAATTATGGGGGATTTTAAACCGCTCTCGACAATAGCGGGAGTTTCAGGTTTTCTAGTGTACTGATATAACTGAGTGGAGAATAGAAAATGTTGATGAAAGAAGGGCTTGAGCCCATAATTGATGATCAATCACGTATTTTGATCTTAGGAACCTTACCTGGAGAAAAATCGTTAAGTAAGCGCAAATATTATGCAGACAATTGCAACAAATTTTGGAAAATTCTTTCCTGCATCTTTGAAGAGCAAATTAAACAGGTTTACGAATCGAAGTTGGAATTTCTGTACAGAAAAGGAATCGCACTGTGGGATGTGCTGAAAGCGGCTGAAAGAGAAGGAAGTAGTGACTCAAGCATTGACAAACCTGACTTGAACGACCTTGAAGGCCTGATTAAGAAGCATCCATCAATCAAAATAATTGGATTTAACGGGAAGTGTGCCAAGAAATTCTTTATGCATGAATATGTAGATAATCCTGTTTTTAGTGCTCTTAAGTTAATTCAACTTATGTCCACAAGCGCAAGACTCGAAGTTTCTTTGGAAGTAAAGGTAAAAAATTGGCAAAAACTCTTTTCGTAGAAGTTTAGTTGTGCTAGAATTCACAATCATCAAATGTGATTTCCTACATAATCGGGGTTGTGCCGCTGGTGAGATATTAATAATATTTGAATTCTGAAAGTTTGGCGGATGGTTGTTATGCTCAAGCAAAGATATTTTGACCAAAATGTGGCGTGAAACTGCCACGAATATTGCCAAGAATCGGGTTTGAATAGAGCAACATTAATTTTGACTGCAACTTCCTTAAAAGTTACAATTTCATAAAATACATTTTTTAGTTGAATAACATTTAGCTGTGGACAACCAATTCAATCCTCAAAACGAAGGCTGGAAAAAACTCCTTCTTTCTGAAATTAAACTGACTCAAAAAACACAATCCTTCCTAAAAGGATTAAATTTATATACTCTCGGTGAGTTGGCTGAATTCTCAGAAAATGAAGTTTCAGATGAGTTAAATTGCGACCGTGAAACCATAGAGGATCTTGGTGGCTTATTGCATTATTTTATGGATATAAGTCAAAGCAAAGGATTTCTACGAAAGCTCATTGATTGTGATGTTACTTCAATAAATAGTCAGCCACTAGTAAAAAATCAGTTGACAATTCAAGGAGATCCAACTACAAATCTTCCCGACGTAGATACATCTGACGAGTGGAAAAACATACCAATTGAGGAAGTTAGTTTTACCTTAAGAACCTACACTTGTTTAAGTAATCAAAATATAAAAACGCTTGGAGAATTAGACCAAATATCGTCAGAATATCTCCTTAGCTTACCTAATTTTGGCAAGAAGTCACTATCTGAAGTTGACTCAGTACTAGACACAATGCGTAGTGTTTCTCAAAATAGTAAGTCAATAGATGATTCATCTGACGAGTGGATGCACATTCCAATTAAAGAAGTTGGATTTTCCATAAAAATTTACTATTGTTTAAAAAATGATAATATTACAACACTTGGCGAATTAGCCCAATTATCGTCAATATATCTCCTTGGCATACCTAATTTTGGCATGAAGTCACTATCTGAAGTTAACGCAGTACTAGACAAAATGCGTAATGTTGCTAAAAAGAGAAAATCAATAAATTATTTGGCACTTCAAGAACCTTGGATTACCAAACTGAACCAATCTGTTGGTGATTTTGCCTTAACTATGAGGTCAAGAATTGTTTTAGAAAAATCTGAAATTGTATTGGTGGGTGAACTCATTCAACTGAAGGATACTGAATTTTTGAGTTTGCCTCATGCTAGTATTACTGCATTAGAGGAACTTAAAACGGTTTTAGATCACTTAGGATTATCCCTTGGAACAAATATTACAAATTGGCCTTATGAATTGCCTCAAGCTATTCGCACCTTCAAGGTAAATTCATACCTTAAAGTTTATTCCAACCTTGGTGATTTTAATTTCATAGAGGATGAACTTTGTGCTGCTATTGAACAGTCATTAAAACCAAGGGATTATCAAATTGTTTTACGCCGAACTGGTTGGGACGGTGGAGAGATTTCCACCCTTGAGAAAATCCGTAAAGAATTTAGCATTTCAAGAGAAAGAGTCCGCCAGATTGAACATAATAGATTGGAAAGAATTCAATCATTGAATTGGCAAACACCCATTCTTGAACGCGTTTTGAAATTTGTTGAACAGAAATTGCCTTTTCAATCGCAATCACTCAGTCAGTTATTAATTCAGAATAAATTATCCCGAAGGGGACTGAGTTTCAAAAGTTTTCAGCTTGCGCTTAAAACTTTTGGTTTGGGTTTGAGTTTTGACTCAATTCAAATTGGTGGGGAAGAATTTATTGTACTAGAAAATGAAACAGACCGCATTGAAGCAACCTTCCATTTACTCCTTGATGAGGCAAAACGCCATGATTTCGTTTTGATTCAAGAGCTTGATAAAACCAGCGAATTAAACCTGACATATGACGAAATAGATACCGGGATTGACCGCATATCGAAACTGAGCTGGGTTGGCTGTAATCGGGAGATTTACTGGAATAAACACAAAGTCAATCAGGGCAGAAACAAAATCATTAATACCTGTCGAAAGATTTTAACTGTTTCACCAAGTATACCGATTGAAATTTTATTGTCAGGGCTTCGGAAAGTAAAAGAGATTCCCGACGATTTAACAGCCGATGTCTTGGAAATTTTAATTCAAGCAATTGATGATTTTGAACTCCATAATGACATGGTTTCAAGAGGTCCCAATTTCTCACCAGGCCAACTCAGTAATGAAGATAAAATAATGATTAAAGCTGCTGAAATCGCTGGAACGATAATGGAATATAGAGATCTCAAAACGGCAGTTGTCCAACAAGGGCGAACAACAAGTGTCGCTCAGTTAATGATTAGCTATACTCCGTGGTGGATAAGACCATCCCGTGGACAACACAGATTTATTGTCTGCGAAAATCAGTTGAAAGAGTATAATTCTACACTTTGTCCTGAGGAAGATGCTATTAAGGAGAGTTAAATTGAATTGGAGGTGACCCATCGGCATCTAATTACTGGAACGCACACAATAAAAGAAAATTCAATCAAGCCTGGTAGTTGGCCTCTTGAAGATGATTGTGGTAAAAATTTAGGGCAAATTACCGTTACCGCACACAAAATAAAGGGATTGAATCAGGTCCTTGAAATGACTGGTATAGGCGCCGGAACTTACTTGTTGATTGATTTTAATTTGGATAATCAAACTGCTTTTCAACATACCTGAATATTTGATTTCAATCCCCATAAGAATTTAAAGTCAATGCTGCGAGGCCCATCAAGTATCCTAATTGAGGTGGAACGGCATCGCCAATGAGTTTAGCTATCCCTTGACGAGAAACAGTCTCTCCTTTTCGTCCTTTAAACTGAAAATCATCAGGAAACCCTTGAAGTCGTGCACCTTCATGAGGAGTTAAACTTCTCGCTAATGAGGGATGAGTGAACCTACCCCATCTTTAACATTAAGTGCTAAAAAGCCAATAGAAATGGGGGGGGGGTGTTAAAATTCAAGGGGCACTTCCAGCACTTGAGTGTCAGCAAGATACGAGCCGGGGCACGTTTTCAATGTGTTAAAATTCAAGGGGCACTTCCAGCACTTGAGTACCTACATAATGTTCTGATTGTCGTGCGGGTTTCATCCCGACTTTGACCGCATCAATTCCCGGTCAAACCACTGACTTGCGTACATTCATTGGCGGTGGTGATAGTCCCATGTCCTGATTGATCTTGGTTTGGATAGCATTAGGTCTTGCTGCCGTGCGAACATGGAGGGTCGCGTTATCCGAACAGGCAAAACGTGTCGATGTCCGCGGCAAGGTTTTTTGCTTGACCGTTTGACCATGCCGTTGGTTCTCAACCAGTCGATGGGTTATGTGTGGTGAACCGTCTTTGGTGGTTCCTATTTTGGTCGCTCGAATAAACATGTGGAAGATTTAGTGTGGGCATGTCGTGGTTTCAACCCCTAAAATTATGGGAGTGGCACTACTTAAGATAAATTAGCGGAATCTCAAAAACGTAACTATCGGGTAAATGGTAATATTTTATATTAAGGGTATGTTATAAAAGTTGAAATTATCCTTAATTTACACTTTTGGGAGAGAAAAATGTTAAAGATGGGATAGATTAAGCAATGATTAGATTATTGGTCTGGAAGTTCTTCAATTGCTTGTATTAACTTCTGAAGCCTGTCCACACCTTTCTTTTTATTAAAGTAATCTTGGTAACTCCGTTCAGCACTTTCTAGCAAGTGATCAAAAAAAACTAGGCGTGTATTGAATGGTTTGATTGTATCTTTAAATTGTTTTCCATCGTCTCCCCAGTCTTGAGGTTCCTTGCCAACCAAAAGGATAATTTCAACTGATCCTCTTTCGTTTTGAGCCTGCCTTTCTATCAATTTAGTCATTCCATTGAAATACTTTTTTACTTGCTCAACCGTTTCGCCAAGTTTGATTATACGATCTGGTTTTTTCAGCTCAATAATTATGTGGGTCCCCGCCGTTTTTCTGTATTTGATATCTAGTCGGCCTCTCTTTTCTTCATCACTAAGCCTAGCATCAATCTCTTTGAAAACTTTATTAACCTGTTTTTCCATGTTTTCAGTACTTTCAACTCTTTCCCATTGAGGGTCCAGAAGCCAGAGATGATCAAATAAAAACTCTTGAATCGCTTTTTCCTTTTCAGCCATATCAACTTTATTTTCCAATGCTTTAATGACTCCAACCCGCTGTTGAACTATCTGTCCATATAAACATTCTTCAAGACTGTCCAATTCATGAAAAATTGGCAAAAAGGCATCCAGATTTTGATCATCAATTTTCTCCAAGGCCGCAAGACTTTGGGTTGACCTATAAAACTCAAATGCAAATACGGAGTGCTTAAGTAATTGTATTCGTTCTCCCGGAGAGTTGGTCTTCAACCGATAGATACGTCCCAACCAAGATTTTGCGTTCTTTTGCGTCTCCTTTGGAAATTGATCAATCCAATTTGACAGTTCAGGTATTTCAAGAGCCTTTTTAGTTCCCTGTTGAGAACGCAAGAAGTTCCATTTTTTTTGAATATACTTGAGTTCCTTCTGGATAATCTCCTTAAGATCAATATACCTCTGGTCATCTTCAACAAGTTGTTGGCGGTTGGTGGTTGCAGCATCAACTTCCTCATCCCTATCAAAGCAATCCACCCGTAATTCTCCAATCAAATAAGTTGCATACACTCCATATTCGCTGAAATCGCCTAGAATGTCTTCCTGGGCCATCTTACCCCGAACAAAGATGGCTATACGGTTAAGATTCTCAACATCATCCCGTACCTGTCTGGATTCTGTGACTGTCCCAAGCCAACCAGTCATCACCCCACCATTAATTTTGGCTTCTGGTCTTCTTTCCCTATCAACAAGATTTAGACATAATTCTTCAATCTCTGATTGATCCTCATAGGTCCAGAGAAACTGCAATTTCTGGTAGTAATCTCGGTTCTCAGGAGTGATTTTTTCCTCATTCACGTAAACCTCAAATTGGTACTTGGCACCAATTATTGAAAAACGACGGGCGATTCTTGTACGAAGGGCCTTGCCGGTACCAATTGTTTGTCGTCGTTTCAAATCCTTCAGTATTATTTTTGTTCCATGAGTTAAATTTATCTCATCCTTAGATAACTCTTCCGGTTTATAAGTGCCTGTGCTTCCATTCTCAATAGCATCTCTAATGACCTTGCGGTTCATTCGAAAACCACTCTTCTCTCCGTCCTTGATTGTATAAACTTCAACAATTCCTGCAATTGAAAACAATGATAGTTTGCCAATGCCTTTTCGTCCCATTGGTGCTCGGTTCAGCCTCAGTGTTTTTCCCTTTTGTTCTTTGCGTCGCTTATATCCCTCCATCAGAAACCGATTGTTGATGTCGGCACGGGTCATACCGGTACCGTTATCCTGAATTGTTATGGTGTCATTATCCCTGTCTAAGGTTATGTTCACCTTTTCCGCATCAGCATCCCAGGCATTAGCGACAACTTCAGAGAGGACTGATGGTATGTTACTGTAAAGATTAATACCTAGATGCTCAAGTACATTCAGGCTGAGTGTCATTTCAAATGGTTGTGGGTCAGTCATGAAAAATTCATATCCTTTAATGTATTTTTTTTGGTGCTCAACTATATGCCAAAAGATGTTGACTAATTGAACTGCCAATTTTTCGTGCTAGGGTCACCGGCACAGCATTACCGATCATTCTGGCAATTCGCGAAATATTTACCTTTTCACCTGCCTTGACAAACTGGTAGTCCTTAGGAAAACCCTGCAACAAAGCTCCTTCACGCAAAGACAGGGCTCTGTCTTGTTCAGGATGACCAAAACGGCCATTGCCGAAACCTACAAACTGTGTTGTAATAGTTGGTGAGGGCTTATTCCAGACCATTCGACCATAAACTGAGGAATAACTTTGTCCACTTGGTTTACGGTGACAATCCGTTAAAAGATTTTCTGGCCAATCACGCCAGGTTCCACCAGGTTTTGAAGCCTGTATTCGTTTTAAATTCATTTTGCCAAGGCTCCTTGTTTGATGCAAAGAGTCATACTGGCACACTTCACCTGCTTTTAGCGGTGGCAAATCGGCAATTTCATCTTGTACAGTTCGATGGTATTCTGAATGGGACCTTGGCGGGAGGTCAATTGATCCCAATCGGGAGGCCATCAAAACAAGCCTGGAACGAGTTTGTGCCAAGCCATAATCTGGCCCATAAAGGATATCCCAGGCAACATGATAGCCATTTCCTTCAAGTTTGTTGACAAAGGTATTGAATACTCGTTTTCCCTGAAATTTTATCAAGGCAGGAACATTTTCCATGGATACAACATCAGACAAAACCCCTATGATGAGTTCTAAAAATCTTTCGATTAGCCGCCATTTTGGGTCCGTATTCTTAGGGTTGTAATTGGAAAAGGGTTGACAAGGTGTACAATCGACCAGAATTCTGGGGCCATCTTCAGGAAACATTCCAAGGACATCTTGAGGAGTCAATTGGCCGACATCCTTAAATATAAACTGTGTCTTGTTGTTAGTCTCATAGGCATAACGGCAGTCCTCATCAAGGTCAACACCCGCGGCAATATGTAATCCTTCAAGTTTCAAACCATAGGATAAGCCACCAACCCCACAAAATAGATCCACGACTGAGCCAGAATTACTAGGATTTGCTACGGTAGCCATTTCAGTGTCAACCCCACGATTGTTTTGGGAAAAGCCATGCAATTTTTCCTAGTAGTTGTAAAATAAAGAATTCAAACAATAGGTAAAATACTCTTTTGTTCTTCCCTTGTTTACCATATAATGCTTAAAATCATGAGCGGGATGTATTTAGGTCTATACTTTCCTTAATGTCAATCTTTGAAGGGCAGCAGTAGTTGACCCATCTGATTCAGGGTGGTCATTGCTACCCGAATAATCGCGAAAAGCAGATTTCTTAAGTAGATCCAAGGGATCCTCAGTAGAGTAAGAATCTATTAAGCATCAATCAAGATGATACGGAAATACCAGCCCGACCAGCCAAGCCTAACCCATCTTTAACATTGAGTGCTCAAAAGCCAATAGAAATGAGGGTGTTAAAATCCAAGGGGCACTACTAAGTTGCACTTTCGGCACTTGAGTACCTCAATCATGTTCTGAGTGTCGTGCGGGTTTTATCCCGCCTTTTACCGCATCAATTCCCGGTCAAACGACTGACTTTGCGTACATTCATTAGCGGTGGTGATCGTCCCATGTCCTGATAGAATATTGGTTTGGATAACATCAGGTGTCGCGGTCGTGCGAACGTGGAGGGTTGCGTTATCCGCACAGGCACAACGTGTCGTTGTCAGCGGCAAGGTCATTGGCTTGACCGATTGACCATACCGTGAGTTCTCGACCAGTCGATGGGTCATGCGTGGTGAACCGTCTTTGGTTGTTCCTGTTTTGGTTGCTCTGATCAACATGTTGGAGATTGGGTGGTGGGTTGTGGTGGGTTCAACCTCTCAAATAGAGGTGTGGCACGACTTGAGAGGTTTTGGAGGACCCACGGACACGTAACTATTGGGTATGTGGTAATATTTTAAATTAAGGGTATATTAAAAAAGTTGAATTTGGCCGTAATTTACACTTTTTGGGGAGAAAAATGTTAAAGATGGGATAGGACTACTCTGAAATTATAATTGATGATAATTTGTATGATTGAAACTGGTCATAGACAAATCACGTCATAATGTCAAAAAGCCATAAAAGGATATTTTTGAAAATTTTATTTTTGCGAGCGTTACATTTTTTCTAGTGTTCTAATATAACTGAGTGGAGAATCGAAAATGTTGATGAAAGAAGGGCTTGAGCCCATAATTGATGATCAATCACGTATTTTGATCTTAGGAACCTTACCTGGAGAAAAATCGTTAACTAGGCGCGAATATTATGCAGACAATCGCAACCAATTTTGGAAAATTCTTTCCTGCATCCATGGAGAAGAAATTAAACTGGATTACAAATCAAGACTGAAGTTTCTGCGCAAACACGGAATTGCACTGTGGGATGTTCTGAAAGTTGCTGACCGAGAAGGAAGTAGTGACTCAAACATTGCCAATCCTGTCTTCAACGACCTTGAAGGCCTGATTAAGAAGCATCCATCTATCAAGGTAATTGGGGTTAAAGGGGAGACGGCAGGGGAATTTTTTTGGGATGAATTTAGTAAGAATTCAGTTATTAGTTCCCTGCAGATAGAATACATTAATATGCTCAAGCGCAAGGGAAAAATTGGAAGTTAAGGTAAAAAGTTGGCAAAAACTATTTTTGTAGAAACAAATCGGGTTTAGTAGTGCTGGAATTCATAACCATCAAATGAGATTTCCTACATAATCGGGTTTGTGCCGCTGGTGAGATATTAAAAATATTTGAATTCTGAAAGTTTGGCGGATGGTTTTTATGCTCAAGCAAAGATCTTTTGACCGAAATGCCGCGTGAAACTGCCTTGAATATTGCCAAGAATCAGGGTTGAATAGAGCAACATTAATTTTGACGGCAACTCCCTTAGAAGTTACAATTTTATAAAATACATTTTTTTAGTTGAATAACATTTGGCTGTGGACGACCAATTCAATCCTCAAAACGAAGGCTGGAAAAAGCTCCTACTTTCTGAAATTAAACTGACTCAAAAAACACAATCCTTCCTAAAAGGATTAAATTTATATACTCTCGGTGAGTTGGCTGAATTCTCAGAAAATGAAGTTTCCAATGAGTTAAATTGCGACCGTGAAACTAAAGAAGAGCTTGGTAGCTTATTGTATTATTTTATGGATATAAGTCAAAGCAATGGATTTCTACGCGAGCTCATTGATTGTGATGTTACTTCAGAAAATAGTCAGCCACTAGTTAAAAATCATTTGGCAATTCAAGGAGATTTGACTGCAAGTAATTTCATTGTTGATTCAACTGATGAGTGGAAGAACATACGGATTGAGGAAGTTGGATTTTCCGTAAGAGCCAGCAATAGTTTAAGAAATTATAATATAAAAACACTTGGCGAATTAGCCCAGTTATCGTCTAAAGATCTCCTTCGCTTACCTAATTTTGGCAAGAAGTCACTATCTGAAGTTGAATTAGTACTAGACTCAATGCGTAGTGCTTATCAAAATAGTAATTCCATAGATGATTCATCTGACGAGTGGATGTATATACCGATTGAGGAAGTTGGATTTTCCATAAGAATTTACCATTGTTTAAAAAATGAAAATATAAAAACACTTGGCGAATTAGCCCAATTATCGTCAAAATATCTCCTTGGCATACCTAATTTTGGCAAGAAGTCACTATCTGAAGTCCAATTCTTTCTAAACTCAATACGCAGTGCTACTAAAAAGAGAAAATCAATAAATTATTTGGCACTTCATGAGCCTTTGATTACCAAACTGAACCAAGCTGTTGGCGCGTTTGCCTTAACTTTGAGGTCAAGAATTGTTTTAGAAAAATCTGAAATTGTATTGGTGGGTGAACTCATTCAACTGAAGGATACAGAAATTTTGGAATTACCTCATGCTAGTATTAGTGTAGTAGAGGAACTTAAAACGGTTTTAGATCACTTAGGATTATCCCTTGGAACAAATTTTACAAATTGGCCTTATGAATTGCCTCAAGCTATTCGCACCTTCCAGCTAAATTCATACCCTAAAGTTCATACCAACCTTGGTGATTTTAATTTCATAGAAGATGAACTTTGTGCTGCTATTGAACAGTCATTAAAATCAAGAGAATATCAAATTGTTTTACGCCGAACTGGTTGGGATGGTGGAGAGATTTCTACCCTTGAGAAACTCCGTAACGAATTTAGCATTTCAAGAGAAAGAGTCCGCCAGATTGAACAAAAAGGATTGGACAGAATTCAATCATTGAATTGGCAAACACCTCTTCTAGAAAGCGTTTTGAAACTTGTTATTCAGAAATTGCCTGTTTTATCACAATCACTCAGTCAGTTATTAATTCAAAATCAATTATCCCAAAAGGGAATGAGTTTCAAAAGTTTTCAGCTTGCGCTTAAAACTTTTGGTAGGGGTTTGAGTTTTGACTCAATTCAAATTGGTGGGGAAGAATTTATTGTACTAGAAAATGAAACAGACCGCATTGAAGCAACCTTTCATTTACTCCTTGATGAGGCAAACCGCCATGATTTCGTTTTTATTCAAGAGCTAGATAAAACCAGCAAATTAAACCTGACATATGACGAAATAGACACCGGGATTGACCGCATATCCAAACTGAGCTGGGTTGGCTGTAATCGGGAGATTTACTGGAATAAACACAAAGTCAATCAGGGCAGAAACAAAATCATTAATACCTGTCGAAAGATATTAACTGTTTCACCAACTATACCGATTGAAATTTTATTGTCAGGGCTTCGGAAAGTAAAAGAGATTCCCGACGATTTATCAGCCGATGTCCTGGAAATTTTAATTCAAGCAATTGATGATTTTGAACTCCATAATGACATGGTTTCAAGAGGTCCCAATTTCTCATCAGGTCAACTCAGCAATGAAGATAAAATAATGATAAAAGCTGCTGAAATCGCTGGAACGATAATGGAATTAAGAGATCTCAGAGCAGCAGTTGTCCAACAAGGGAAAACGCCAGGTGTTGCTCAATTAATGGTTAGCTATACTCCGTGGTGGACAAAACCATCACGTGGACAATACAGGTTTATTCTCAACGAAAATCAGTTGAAAGAGTATAATTCAATACATTGCCCTAAGGAAAATATTATTAAGGAGAGTTTAGTTGAATTGGAAGTGACCCATCGGCATCTATTTACGGGAACACACACAATAAAAGAAAATTCAATCAAGCCTGGCAGCTGGCCTCTTGAGGATGAATGTGGTAATAATTTAGGGCAAATTACCGTTACCACTCACAAAATAAAGGGATTGAATCAGGCCCTTGAAATGGCCGGTATAGACGTTGGAACTTACTTGTTGATTGAATTTTCTATAGAAAATCAAATTGCTGTTCTACATACCTGAATGTCTGATTTCAATCCCGATAAGAATGTAATGTCAATGCCGCGAGTCCCATCAAGTATCCTAATTGAGGTGGAACGGCATCGCCAATGAGTTTAGCTATCCCTTGACGAGAAACATTCTCTCCTTTTCGTCCTTTAAACTGAAAATCATCAGGAAACCCTTGAAGTCGTGCACCTTCATGAGGAGTTAAACCTCTCGCTAATGAGGGATGAGTGAACCTACCTCTCCCAGGAGAAAGGAAGCCAGTTGTTATTGTTTGTGACGGTTGGTCGGAAAATATTCTTCCATAAACTGCTCTGTAATTGTGCTTTCCGTTCTGATGACACTTTGGGCGCTCAGAGTCTGGTAAGTTCCATAAATTGTTATTGATCAGATACTCCACCCGCATTTTATTTTCTTTTGAGAGGGTTGATGGATTGTCAAAATCTTCAGTTGGAATGACCTTCTCAAGATCATTAATTGCTTCATCGGTTGATAAAAATTCACATTTTAACCCATCAAAACTTTCAGTTAAATCAAATTCATCTACTTTGGCGGCAATTAAAAAATGCCTTTTTCTTCTTTGGGGGGTTCCGAACATAGAAGCATCAAGCTTAACTCCCTTATTCGTATGGTAGCCTGCACCAACAAGCATTTCCACAGCTCGTTCTACGACACGCTGCCTAGTTCTAGTTACCGAAGCGACATTTTCAATAATGACAACCTTTGCCTCAAGGAAAATTGCACACGCCACTGCATCTACATAAAGTTCGTTACGTATGTCAAAACGACGGGTTTTGTTGTTAAGATTTGAGTTTCCCTCACAAGGAGGTCCCGCTATAACTAAATCAACCTTTCCTTTTAGGTAGAGAAGGGTTTGATTTGACGTGTTAATTTGATTAAGATAGTTTCCAAATTCGTAAGTTTCACCCTTTGGATAGGTAACTAGATTTGCGATGTTTTCGTTCAGAACTCGGAGAGGTTTAAGATTATTTTTATAAACAATTATTGCTTCTGTAAATACATCTACACAAAGCTGGATTACAGGCCTAACTCCAACTGATTCACAAGCCCATCTAACCCCAGAAGCGAACCCACCACAACCTGAGCATAGGTCAACAATATTTAACTGTGGCCGATCAAAATCTTTTTGTATTATAGGATTAGACCCTCGTAGTCTAGAGTTCCACCAAACCTTTCTTAGATACGAACAATCCACTGACTGGAATTGGCTAAAGGGAACTTCCAGTTCAGAAATACCACTATATGTTCCAGCGGTTGTCTCTCGAATGAGTTTTTCTTTTACCATGCAGAACTCTTCAGTAATTTGCATGGCTAAGTTATCCCCACATCAATTTGGTGAATCCGATACTATATCCATTCATCTCTTTTCTCCCAAATTTCATTTATTTGTTCTATACATTCTGACTCATCAAGTAATTCAAAAGCCATAGAGGCATTTAACCTTGTTATTTCCCTAGCAAGTTGACGATAATCCTTACGGCTCGGTTTATTATCATTTTGGCAAACAAATCTGATGAATGCCCTAGCAAATTGCGGCACACTACCAAAATCAGTACCGACAATGTGGGAATTCCAAATGTCTACATCACCAAGTTGAGTTAAGGAGTAAGGATCTTTTAAACTTGGGTCAAACACTGCATCTGCACTTAACCATAGATAAGCGAGCATACCTTCCTTCATTTGACCAAGTCCAAAATATATATCCCTTGCGTGTCCATTCTCTTGTTTTGGATAACGCCAATCAATAAGCCCCGCCAATTCATTGTCATTTGCAAAGGTCAGCCATCTCCAAAAACCTTCATCTCCAGCAATAATTGGGTGTAAATTTAGACTTTGGTGAACAATCGATACAGCACTTCTCTCAAAAGCATTCCCTTTGCCTGTTGTCTTAGGGAGTTCCCAAAGGCGATTTGATAATTCTATAGCTAAAGATTCATCAAATCCTTGACAGCAATTTCGCCTCTCTACATTTTCTGCAACTATGGTTTCAACGTCATTTTTATCTATGTATGCGACAAATGCTTGTCTTGTGGCCATCTTGGACAATGTTGGATATGATGAAGTCATATTGTAAATAGTATTTATACAAAAAATCTATTGAACCCAACTTTCTTCTGAACCCAAGCATGTACAATTCCTGAAAAGTTCGGTTTTTCTTTAAGTTTAAAAATTTCTTCAATCGATAAACCAGATACTTCAGAGAGTTCATCAAAAATCATTCTTCTAAGTCCAGAACTTTCAGTAGGTAGCTCCCGTGAATCTGAAAAAATTTTCAATGAAATTTCAGTTAGGATAGCGGCCGCCATTTCATACAAAATAATTTTTGTTGATGGGTCTTTATCTAATTCAATACTTTTAAACTTATCTTTTCGATTATCATTAACCAGTACTTCAATAATATCTGATGGATCATTATCCATATCTTCCCTTAACCAATTAATCAACCACACAGTATCATCCGGTGCATTCATTTTAACAAACTCATCACTAGACACCCATCTGTATGGGAATGAGGGGGATTTATTTTCACGGCGTAATTTCAATGTATTACTAGCAACCACATGCGATTTATGATTTGCAATTGATTCATCGTGCACTTTATTGATACTTAATGGTGAAGCTATTACACTGACATCCATTCTTTTTGATTGTGAAAACTTTGTAAAATGCTCTGATAAATCTATTGGTGTTGAGGGAAGGGACATTAATTTGGACTGGTAAACCATAGCAAATTTACTAAGAGTTCTGTCCCTAATAATAACCGAAATCACTATTTCATTAGATTCTAATCCAGTGTCGTTTGCAAGAACCTCCACATCAACATTGATCCATAGGAGAAAACAGAACTTTGTCCAGAAGTCATCAGTTGAAATATATTCTGTACGAAAACTATTAGGTGGTTTAGAAGGGTCAAGTGTATACGTGCAATTATCAAGCCCTTTTGCAGAAGTTTTAAAGGGATGAATTTGCTCATGCTCATTTGCCTTCCACGAAAAAACTTCCAATCACGTTCTCCTTAAATGGTTTTCTTATTCGGAATTCTTATTTATTGAAATGGACCAGCGAGTTCTCCAATTGGGATTTACCTTAGCTTCTACATGATATTCTTGGATTTCACTTTTTTTGAGTTCAATTTCAAACTTATTAGACTCTGCTATTAAAGTCCTACCTTCCGAGTCGTATAGTTTATATGGAATCAGATCACCGGGTTTTCCCTCGGCATCCTCAAGGACTTTCAGGGTGACAGTAACAATACAATTTACTTCTGCAATGTCTACTTCTTCTACCAAAGAAACAGAAAAATCTAGGCAATCAGATGCTGAGTTTTCTTCTTGGCTTCGCCAACCAATTTTTTGAATTGAAAATGCTCTCGGGTTTGATTTGGGAGGTGCAGGTGAACCTGTTTTTCTTTTTTTGAAAAAACCACCAAGTAAGTCATCAAGAAAATTTAGTCCGCTGCTATTAACTTTTCTTTTTTTATTATTCTGACTGTGATAAAAGTCTCGAAAGAGATACTTGATACGTTCATGTGTAATGCGCACTCGATCTTTTGCATCTTTACCCAAATGCCGAGCTAAACGCAAATTATTAAAATCCCATTTATCATGTGCTTCAGGTTCTGATAATGTAAAATCCATAACTGCATGATCAGAAGCTTCAAAAACCCCTACTGTACTAATTTCATTTTCCTTTTCGGTTTCATCCTGATACTTGTAATCGTGATTAAATGCAATAACTAGACCATTCCGTATCAGAGCAACTGAATTTTTCGTCTCATAGCATTTATCTTCTGTTTCACTCAGTGCCTTAAGACATAAGGTGCCAACATTTACACCTTTGGCTTTAATTTTTTTACGTTCATACTGGGCAGGGTCAGTATTATGTTTAATGTTTGAATAGCAATCAACAAAGGGCTTAATTTCTGGATTATTGCGTGGGTCTTTAGATTGGAGTTTTCTTTCACCGTCAAAAAACTCTAATTCAACATAATCAGTTGAATGTTGGTCAAACCTTCGAGGCCACCAGAACTTTTCACATGCATCTTGACAAACTTCTGGGGATAAATCACAGTCAAGAAGTATTGCTGTTAGACCAAAATCATTTTTAGTTCTTTTTTCAAGTCCTATATTTTCTATGAATTCATCTGCGGCGTTATTTTCAAGCGGTTTTGATGGATAATTTGTTTCTCCGGTATCGGTACCAAAGAAAGCATGACCCGAATAATCTTTTCCATTCATAGTGTGCTTGGGAAAAAAAGCAGTCGACATAAATCTTGAGTTGACAGAATTTGAAGCTGTGCTAGGTTCAAAATGGGAATAATATGCAATTGTACGAATGTTTGATGCTAGGGCGTAAACCATCTTCCCTACTCCATAAGAACCTAAAAAATCTGAACTTGTTTCTTGTTTTTCAGAGTTGTATAATGAAAGCACCAAGTTGTGAAATTTGCTTTCATTTCCTTCAGACTTTTTCCAATTCCCCCCTAGACCGTTGGTGTTATGGTCTGAAAGAATTAGCAAAGGAAGCGGAACATCAGGATTATCAAGATGTACAAGACAGGTTTGTTCAGTTTGTAACCAGTTATACTTTTTAGGAAAAAGTTTAGTTCGTTGATAAATTGATTTAAGATCAAATTTTTCTACAATTGTCCGTTTGTCTACACCAAAATAATGTTTCCTGCGGACAACAAATTTTACGGCTCCCTTAGCATCTTTCTTACGCTCATCAACAGAATTTTGTATCGCTTCCCTCATTAGAAGCTCTTCTGTAGTTAGGCTTGTATGTTGAAAGGGGTTGGCCATTTGGTCAGCGGGGACCATCATTGCGGCATTTTCTAGGAATAGCCATTTTGGACTTAATTCTTGCATCGTATTTTGGAAATAGAATTTTAAAGTATTTTAGTTTGAATAGAATCCAGCTGCAAACCAATAGAACTCATCACCTATTTTCAAAAAAAGGCGATTGAAGTTTCTCCATCGTTATTCCACTCTAATAGTCATTTGTATGTTATTTTTCAATTTGATTGAATTTTATAATTCCTGATTTACGTTTTGAGGATTGATTCAGGTTTTTGCCTCTCCTATGCTAGCCTAATTCTGACCTTATCTGTAGCGATGACCAGAAATTACCCCTAAAAATTAAACACCCCGTATTTACTGCTTTTAAAGCATCACAAATTTTATAGAATTCATTAGAAACTTTTTCTATAAACTGTTCACGCTCAAACAATACTAAATTACCTGCATCCCACGTCCACATAAATAATGTTAAGCACAAAACCACAATACTTAAAATCTTAACAAAGATATTTGCTTCAGAATGATTTGAGAAATAGACTGCATTCCATCCATCAGTGATTTCTATTATCAACCTATTTTCTAATTCCTTCCTGGGATTTGTTGTTAGCCAACCGGATCCCTTCTGACAATGATATTACGAACAAACTTATTCACTTTCGCCAAACTTAAATCCATTTTTAATATACAGTTTCATGGCAATCTCATCAGTTTTCACCCACCACAATGCGAATACAAATGCTGAGTCGCTCTGCACAGGTTTCAACTTTTA
Source organism: Rhodobacteraceae bacterium bin131 (assembly GCA_002239085.1). Taxonomy (GTDB): domain Bacteria; phylum Pseudomonadota; class Alphaproteobacteria; order Rhodobacterales; family Rhodobacteraceae; genus MPNP01. The sequence continues at coordinate 18,093 of MPNP01000023.1, forward strand.
TCCCCTATTTGTAAAGCCGTTGTCCGCTGACCCAGATTGATTTGTAATAATGTAATTCCGTTTAACAAATTCCCGAGACGGCCCTCAAGCCACAACTCTCCGGCATGCCTAGGTGATTGACTACATATGAGAATAGTTACGAGCTCTAAGGAAAATTTGAAACCCTTTAACATCAGGTGTCTTTGCCCTTGTCGTTTTCTTATACCTCCCACGCTCATTTACCAATCGCGCAATCTCTTTTGATGTCATCCATTGATTTCCATTCTCCTTTAAAATGTCTTTAATTTCGTCATGTAGATAAATTCTGACTCTTGGCAGTTGCATCTTAAACTTTTTTGTCATAGTACAGATTCAAGGTTTTGTTCTAACTTATCTAAGAAAGACTTAGTCATAGCAGTGACTAATGGCAAAGGTGTTGTCATCCAAGTATGCCTGATTCACTGTGAAACAATGCGAGATAGTAGTTGTTTCAGGGAGTAAGGTCAATAGAATTGACTTTTTGATAATTATCCTCTTTTTTAGTTGATGTGAAGGATTGTAAGGTTACTATCATATACAAAGACCAGAAATGATTTAGTTTTTACCAGTAAATAACAAATTTTTCAATTTGATACTATTTCTTGCTTCCAAAAGCCTCTAGTGAATTAGTAAATTAGGTGATTATATGTCACTGTCCAAAAAACACTTGAATAATCTAAAAGACTATCTTTAAATTTGGAAAGAATTAATTCGGTTTTTTGAATAAAATTTTTGCAATTAAAGTTCCAAGAAAACATGTACATCCAATTTAAGAAAGCCGTTCGTGGTACTGTCAGTAAGGCGGCGAGTGTTGGAGTAAAGGATAGTGAAACCAATAAGATAGAAGCTATAGTTGTGATTTATGCCAACTCACTGTCTTTGTATTTGTTTCTGGGAATGTGAATAAGGATGCAAAAAATACTCTGTTCAATTGGAGTTTTTAGGGAATGGCAAATAATTCATTAGTTAGCTATAGTTCCAAGGATTATGTTGATGGTTTGATGGGATTGAGTTCTACTGGACTAATTTGAAACGACCTCATATTGGAAATTTACAGAGTATGAGCCACAGACTGTTGACTTATAGTAAGTTGACTGCTAACAATGGGCAAGAAAGAGGGACTAGAAAACCATGTATAGAGTAGATAGGAATGATTTTTACGAGAACTCAAAAAATTCGACTGTTTATACACCTTCCAAAGTAAGTCAATTTATTTTTTCAACGATATCAAATCACATACCAGACAATGGATTAGTGGTTGACCCTTGTGTTGGAGAAGGGTCATTATTAGAACCATTTAAAAAAAACGGATATGTGACAATAGGTATTGATATTGTAGAACAAGGGTTTCCTAAAACGCTTATCAAAGATTTTATGGAAATTTCAGAGGGTGAAATTGACCAACCTGATCTGGTTGTTGCTAATCCTCCGTTTAATTTAGACAAAAAAACAATGGAAATAGTTGCATCACGCTACGGCAGACGACCACTTTTACCTGAGGTATGGTTACGAAAATGCCTAGAATTATGGGGGGGGGCAAGTCCCAATTGTTCTATTTGCCCCATACGGGTTGCGCCTCAACCAATCTCTTACAAGTGCAAGGTGGAAAAAATTCATTTCAGGGGAATACCCAGAAATCTCCTCAATTATTGCCCTTCCCAAAGATATTTACAAAGATGTTTTATTTCACAGCGAAATACTCATATTCAATCTTCCGGGACTAAAAGCACACTATTTCTACTATGGCTAGTTCGGAAGACCTTAGACAGAATAAGGAACAACATAAACCCAAGAATACCCATTCAAAAAGGAGTGATAAAGCAATTTATTCCGCAATGTGTGACTGTATCAATTATTTGATGGAACGCATGCAAGGTCATATGGAGGGTTATAAACTAGTATTTGAAAAGCAATTATCTTTTGAACAACTAATCGGAATGATTAAACATTCTGGCCTGAGAAAAGAGTTTGATAACACTTTCCTGAAACGAACAATCAAGCCAGATGGTGGTGTTATTTGGCTATTAAATGAAGATGACGACAGTTATCGTCGTATGGTGGTTGTTTCTGAAATAAAGAAACAGGGAACGAACCTAGAACGGATGAAAGAGGGAAAAAAGAAACAAGCTCAAGGAAATGCTATCGAAAGATTAGGGAAAAATCTATCTGGTATTCGAGCGGCTATGAATCATGAACCACTCACTCCGTTTGTATGTTTTGGTTGGGGCTGCGACTTTACAAAAAGCTATGATTATGATTCTTTTGTCATGTCTAAAATATTAATGATGAATGAGTTTTATCCCCTGAATAAAACATATGTTTTTAAAAAGGATGGGTCCTCTGATAAAAATCATTTTTCTCCCGTAAGTATGTATTTTAGAGAAGAAGAATGGAACCAAGAAGAGATGTTTCATATTTTAAAGGAAGTAGCTGAAACATCATTAAGATATTATCTTTTCTGAATGAGTGATTGAAAAATGATCAAACCGCAAGTTCATTTTAGAAAGATTATAGAACATAAAATTTAGTAATCAGAATAATATTAAATTTTGGGAATCTAGAAATTTATCCCAAAATTTATGGAGGAATAGATTATTACAAATTGCATGGAAAATCTCTCCCATTGATTATTCAGAAAGGTAAGAAGCGATTAACTCTTCCTTCAAGTTAAATTTATTTGATTTAACACCTCCTTATCAAGCAGTAGGTTATTTGTTGTTAGTCCGTTATGGGTAGTACTGGTAAAAAGATTTCATTCAAGGTTTCTGCACGAACCGCACGACTCATTGGTCGCGAAAATGTCGCAACAGCGAATGGTGCAGTTACTGAACTGGTAAAAAACGCCTATGACGCTGATGCTCGTATGTGTGCCATTTGCTTCTTACAAAAATACAAAATAGTACCAATTGAACTCAATTCAGTTGAGTATGACTATCTAGAAAAAAATTATCCTGAAATTACCAATTACTTCAATAGAACAGAACAATCATACCATCTTGTTGAGGGACTTACAGAAACTGAACGGTCAGACCTTGACAGGATGTTTAAGGGAATTGTTGATCTTTGGATTGTTGATAATGGAAGCGGAATGTCTTCTAAAATAATTGAAGACCAATGGATGGTAATCGGTACCAATGCCAAAGAGAATAGAACCAAATCTGCTTCCGGACGGATATTGACCGGAGCAAAGGGTATCGGTCGATTTGCATTGGACCGTCTGGGCGCAAAATCCGAACTATATTCGTCAATGGGGAATGAGTTAGGCCTTGTCAATTGGTCCGTCAATTGGAATTCTTTTGAGGGGAAAGAAAGAACTCTTGATGAAATTGAAGCCGACCTAAACACAAGCTACCAAACTTATTCTGACCTAATCGCCGAAATGGAACTTGAACAAATTCTTCCCAAAACCATTCCAAATCCTGATTTTGGACCAAATGAATTGATTTATAAATCTGGAACTATCTTACGTTTACAACATTTGCGTGACAATTGGCACAATGGAAATATCGAGAAGTTAAGAAGTACACTTGAAACCCTTCTTCCACCAAAAGAGCGAAGTGATTTCAACATTTATGTTTTTGACCATCGAGATGCTGAAAATTGTGGGTGGATTGACAATTTACCACCAGACCATTACGACTACCGATTACATGCCAGTATTAAAGTGGATGGGAAGATAGATATCAGATTGGACCGAAAGGAAATTGACACAGCGAGTATCAACCCAATCTTTTACGATCTTGATGGGATTAAAGGTTCAGGTATTACCGAAGCGAATTTCAGGAAAGGTATTCATACCTACGAAACCTCAATTGATAAAATCCTCAAAAATGATGAGAGTAGAGATATTTCTGAGGCAAAATCTATTGGGCCATTTGAATTTACCATGTACTATATTAAACTCTCTAATCCATCCCAATCTAATCTCAGAAAGTATCCCCAAAAGCGGTTTAATGCTGCAAAGCGCAAACAATGGATAAAGCTCTTCGGTGGGGTAAGAATTTATCGTGATGGGTTCCGTGTTAGGCCTTACGGTGAACCCGGAACTCCTAATTTTGATTGGTTGCTGTTGGGGGAACGGACTGCCCAAAATCCCACAGCGGTCAGTTCAAATACGGGAAACTGGCCAGTTCCGCCTCAGCAGGTTGCAGGAACGATTCATATATCAAAGAAAAATAACCCATCCTTAGCTGACCAATCCAACCGGGAAGGGATAATGAACGAACATTCCCTTTTTGCTTTTCGACAAATTATCGTTGGAATCATTAGCGAGTTTGAAAAAGACAGAAACCGAATATATCACAACCTCAAACTCGCCTTCAATAAGGTAAATCAAATAGAAGATAAAAAAAAGGATGCGTTAAAGTATTCTCAAATTATTCTCGCCCAAATTCGCAATAAGGACAAATCAAGCATTGAACAGGTATTAAATGACCCGAAACAAGTCCGTATCTTAGCAGAAGCTGTTGAAAGCTACAATGAAAATGAAAAAAACTTGAATGAAGAGATTAAGGTACTGAGAGTCCTTGCAACACTAGGAACAGTTCTTGTCTCCTTCACCCATGAATTAAAACAAATCATGATAAACATGAACGCTCGGCAAAGACGGATGAAAAAATCACTAAAAATGGTTGTTGACTCCAATCGCTTGAACAGTATCCCTTTAGAATTGAGCCCTTATGATTTATTGGAAAGGTGGGAACGGGAAAACCAGAAGGTATCACGGTGGATTGAGATTGCTCTTTCCTCCGTAAAGCGTTCTAAAAGGAGAAGAAAGTCAATAAAGTGGCCGAATTATTTTATAGATCTCTCTCAATATTGGAACAATATCCTACTGGACCGTGAGATTTCATTCAACGTACCAGGCAATCTGGATTCTAATCTCTCAGTTCTTGCACATGAGATTGACCTAGACAGTGTATTTTTTAATCTCATTGTCAATTCGACCGAAGTATTAACCTTACCTAGTCAAAACATGAATCGAAAAATCGAAATCAACCTCCTTTCCTTCGATGAGAAAGAGGTGGTGTTTGAATATGCCGATAATGGGCCTGGTATCCCTGATGTCTTCAAGACAGCTGCAGACATCTTTAATTACGGGGAAACATCAAAACCAGAACTGCCGGGTCAGCAAATAGAAGGAACAGGTATTGGGATGGCAATCGTTAAGGAGGTTGTTGATGACTATGGAGGAAATGTTTGTATAATGTCGCCACTTGGCGGGCCAGGCTTCAGACTAAAAATGTCGTGGCCACGAAAATAGTAAAATATAAATATTGAATTCTGATTAGGAAGGAAAATCATTGAGTTATTTCATCGCATATGTAGACGAAAAAGAAGATGAACGTAAAAACTTTGTTACTGAATATTATTCAGAAGAAAATGAATTTGAAATTGAAACCATTGACCCAGGGGAAATGCCAAATGTAGAAGAAATGGTTGAATATTTATTTCAGTTAGGAATTGATGCATTAATTACCGATTTTGACCTTTCAGAAGTTGGAAATATAAATTACTCAGGTAAGGAATTGATAGACAACCTATTGCGGTTCCTTCCAGCGTTTCCCTGTTTCATTCAGACGGCGTATGAACCGAAAGCCATGAAAACTACTACTGATGTGAATATGGTCTATACTAAAGATCATACCGTTGGTGAACCCAATTCCAATTCTGAAAAACGTCCTCGGCCAATAGATCTTGAACGAGTAAAATACCAGATTGAAAGCTATCGTTCAAGAATTAAAAAATGGCAAGATGAATTGCATATTCTCATGGAAATCCCGAATGAGCAGCGAACTGCTGCTCAGATTGACCGGTTCCTAGAATTAGACCATAACCTAGAAAACGCTTTTGGTGGTGAATTAAAAATTTCAAAAAGTGTGAAAGAGGATTTTCTTAAAGGTGATGACAAACGTGAGGAACTTTTAGATGTTGCGGAAAAGCTTATCATTGACATACGTAAAGAATTAGATGATTAAGTATGATTAACCTTCGTGATGACGTTCCAAATCGTCGAAAAATCCCGCTGAAGAACAATTATAGGAAATATAGAGAAGAACTAGAGAGTGATTTCAATCAACGATGTGGCTATTGTGATGATAGCAGCGAGTTTGCCGAACGAATTTCATTTCAAATTGATCACTTTGCACCAAAAAGTAAATTTCCTAAATTGAAGAACTGTTATGGTAACCTTGTTTTTGCCTGCCACATCTGCAACAGAAACAAACATGATCATTGGGTTGGTAATGATCCATCAGTTCCAAAGAATGGTCAAGAGGGGTTCATTGACCCCTGTCTAGAGGAATATGATACGCATTTATCTCGCGATACTAAGGGTAGAATCTTCTCAAAAACTCCGTTAGGAGAATACATGGTAATGCGGCTTAGTCTTTCCGATGTGAGACACAAATACCTATGGCGGGCAAGACGCTTTCGAAAACTTCGAACAGACACTAAAAAAGAGCTAAACGAACTCCGTTGTTCAGAATTAAATCAAGATGATAAGGATAAGAAAATCGAAATCCTTGAAACCATACAGCACTACACGGAGGAAATTGAAAAGTATGAAGGACTCGCTCAAAAAAATAACTAAAAAGAGTGAGGTCCGATTCTCGGGTTCAATCTACACTCCAATTCATGTTGCTCAGGCAATGGTTACTTGTTGTGACGAAATATTGGGTAATAAAAGAGAACTGACGATCCTTGAGCCAAGTGCTGGAGAGGGTGCTTTTGCAAGAGCCCTTAACAATTCTAAATTACCAATTTTGTCATTGACTGCTGTGGATTTGGACAACAGTGCAATTGACCAGTTAAAACTAGTTTCGAGTAATTTTCGTTTCCCCATAAAGTTTCATCAATGTGACTTTCTTGAAATGGCAATGAAACCAGCGAATGAAGTACACCCAGACCTGATTATTGGCAATCCACCATTTATCAGATCCCACAATTTCTCTGATGAGTTTAAGAACAATATAAAACTTCTGGCAAAAAAGTGGGATATTTCGGTCAATGATTTGAAAAATGCTTGGGTGGTCTTTCTGTTAGCTGCCGGTAAGATGCTCTCAAAAGAAGGGCTTCTGGCTTTTATCCTCCCTTACGAAATTTTGACAGTAGCTTATGGTCAACAGGCACTTCAATCATTACAAAGTACTTTTCATCGCATAGATATTTATGTCTCCCATCGAAAAGCCTTCCCTGAAATTGATCAGGATGCCGTGATATGCTTCGCTAACCGTAATACAAAATTAAACCAGGGAGTTTTTTTACATAAGTTGGATTCATTTGAGAATCTCAAATCCAAAGCCGTCAAAAAAATACAGCTAGTCAACGGTCCTGTCAGAGGGTTGGAAATGAATGCTTTTCTTTTTGAAAATGCACAACTTAATGAATTACGAGAAATTCGTCAGAATTGTGCCTCTATTTCTGATTTTGCCAGAAGTTCACCGGGCCTTGTAACAGCCGCCAATGATTTCTTCATAAGGACCCTAAAAGATATAAAGGAGCTGTGTCTTGATGATTTCGCTAATCCAATTCTTAGGAGAAGTTGTTTCACTTCATCAGGACCCATCTACGAAACTGCTGACCACGAAAGAGTTGCTTGGCAGGAACCTTCACAATTTCTTTACTTTCAAGGTAATTTTGACTGTCTAAGTGATGCGGCTAGGAATTACATCAAGGAAGGTGAAAAAATGGGTTTGCATCTTCGCTTCAAATGCAAGAGCCGAGAAAACTGGTTTGAAGTAAGTATGACCAAACCCCAAGCCGGTTTCCTATTCAAAAGATCACATAGTCATCCCCGTATCGTCATTAATAATGCTAATATATTAACAACAGATAGTGCGTATGGTATTACTCCACATGACGATTATGCAATAGAAGACTTGTGTTTTTCTTTCTTTAATTCATTGACAATGCTTTTTGCTGAGATGGATGGAAGATTTTATGGCGGGGGTGTTTTAGAACTAACTCCAATAGAATTTCGTGGTTTGCCGCTTGTTTACAAGAAACCAACAAAAAAGGAATTCAGGGACTTTCTCAAAACGCATCAACAAGCCAAAGGCAATCCCATACCCATTCTTAATTTTGGTGATAAGTGGCTTGGTAATTCATTGAATATTAATAGGGATACCTTGAAGATGATACGAAAGTGTTGGACAATAGCGAGAGCACATCGACTTAGACATGGCGGTATGTCTAGAGTTCTGCAATAATTCATACTGATGACTAGAAATGGAAACTACGTCATGCAGCGGGTTACGAAACATTTTCCTTGAGGTTATTGAGAATCTTTGAACCTTTTTGGAAGGCTACCTACTGAACACAATATTAAAGAATTAAGCTACTATCAGATTATAAGAGATCCAAAGCGGGCGAAAAAGGTCAATGCTTTACCTGATAATGCGACGACTTTTTCTTCTGCTGGAAAAATTTGTAATTTATGAAAAGGTTTAGTAATGTGTCCAAAACGATACAAGGTAATGTCAAAGTACATCGCCAAGGAGTTAAAGGACGACTAAAGTTTAGTTAAAATTAAGGATTTGTTATGTCAAGAACAGAAGAAGAAATTCAGGCATTAGTGCATTATCATTCAACAGGGATACCAAACAAAGCAACTCATGAAATTGGTCGAGCTCAAGCAGCTAAATTATTAGAATTGGAGTTGATTGATGATAACCAAGAGGATTACAATGCAATTCGCCAAACAGGTCCCTATCGGTATATTAGGATTAGAACACGTAGGTATCCCAATTCTGTGAATCCTAAGATTTCTTGTGGAAATACCGATCAGAATTTTGACAGTATAGTGTTTATTGATCTAGGTGAAGATTTTGAAGTGCAAGGAATCTGGGAAGCAGGAAAGAATGATATAGTCGACGCAACATCGCGTAATGTAGATAGATCATTAAGTGTGAAAAAATTTAAGGCCATTGCTACAAAACTGTGGCCTCAATGAATTCATACTGTAACTTCATCTCCTCACATTCCTAAATTTCTATCTAAAACTTGCCAAGATAATTTGTAAGGTCAGACCGTATCGTGGTTGACCACCTAATTCAGTGCTTGGATTAAACTAAACTGTCTTTAATTAAATTAGAGAAGATTTATTAGGGCGATAAAATGAGAGAACGAATGGGTAAGATTATTGAAAAAAAGTTCAACACATTAATCTTAGTAATAAACACGCTAAAGCACAGAGTTTCAACGTTGCTGATGCATATCTTGTTGCCAGCGTTTGGTTTTATTATTTTTGTTTTTGCTAATCTAGTAATAGCAAGTTCCAGTGCTCATGCCGAGCAATTGAATTATAAACGATATGGATATTGTTCGGTTTGGGATAATGTTGATACATTCACTGATAAATTAACTTACACCCTTTATTGCGGCAATAATGATTTCTATGAAAGTAGAATTATTTTTAGTGCCTCACCTACTGATGGGCAATATGGAGTGCATGTAGGGAATAAATTTGGTTTTATTGTTAGTGATAGTGTAACTGTCAGAATTAGGGTTGATAAGAATCAACTATTTAAAGGTATATGGTTATATGAAAGTAGATATGAAGATGCCGCCACACTTATGAAGAAAATATTATTCTTTAATGACCTCTTAAATCAAGTGGCATCAGGTAACAAATTGGCAATTGCAGTTTCGGACGATTATAATACTGAAACAGGCATAATACCTCTTGTAGGGTCATCCAAAGCCATTGCCGACTTTAAGCAACGCATTGCTCACTTAAATATCATTCAGTAAAGGATGATTAAGATTGAGCAAAAGTTCTAATGGGCATTCAAACTAACTTTTCTAGGTCTAATTGAAGGTTAGAAAACTTCTTAATAACTTAACTTGGTTTAGAGATAGAGTTTGTTAGAAACACCACAGGAAGATGATTTGTTTCCCAATAACTTGTTTTGACAATATAACGGGAAGTCACGTCCTTTTTCCGTCACTCATTGTGCAAGATGAGGAAAAGACAGAAAATCATACAACGGATTCCGACATGAATTTCCAATCAGAATTTCCTAGTTTTCCCTCACAAACCTTATCCGCTTGTCATCGTCTTTCTCAAACAGTTGGAGATTATTATTCGTTCAAGCTGAAACCTGACTTGAACTTACATCGGGTGCCTTCGCTCTTGCCGTTTTATTTTACCTCCCACGCTCTTTTACCAAAAGTGCGATCTCTTTGAGGTCATCCATCGATTGCCATTCTCAATTAATATGTCCTTAATTTCGTCATGTAGAGCAATTCTGAACATCGGAAGGCACTCCTTACTTGATATCTCAATTAAATAATCAGACTCCTTATAATACATTTTCCCAATAAATCCTAAAAACTTTGGAATCAGACATCAACTATTCCTTTCTTTATACTAAATTGTAGAAATCAATTGAAAAACAACAGCATTTTAACTTTTGTAATGTGCGTCTGAATTAGAGCGTTCCCATAATTGGTGCGGTAAACCATTCCACTGAAATAGGGCCTGTAACCCCTTATAATTTGGACGTAAAGAAAAATATATTCTCATTTTATTTGTGAAGTTCAGATTAATACCTTGCGACACCAGGGCTTGAACGTGTGTGCACCTCTGGTTCCGATGGGTTAGCCTAAGTAGTCGCCTTGTCCATGATGTCCTATAACATCCACTGTTTGGGGATTTTAATGCTTCGTCAACACCATAAACGGCCTCGCCTTGCGGCCTAACACTATTACCTTAATCTGAACGCCTTTGGGACAGTTCATACAAAAAGGCCGATTGGGCTCTATCCTAAATTTCAATAAGTACATCTATATTGTAGAAAAATATTAGATCAATTTTATAAAATATTTCAAAAGAGGCATTCAGGTTATCAATTATTTTGGTAAGTGAGTAAAAAATCGGATATTGTCTGGCAGAAATGAAACAAAATTATAGTTATGCGAACTTCTGTTGTAATTCACTAGATGACTATTCATTATGACAACTAGGATACGATTGGGGTCAATAGAGTTCGTAATTTTCCAAAAAAACTGGAACCGATTAACTTTCTGGTTAAAATACAATCCAGACCAGTTTGAGATTGTCGGTTCTAATAGAGGAGTAAACCAAGACCCTAAAGGAATTTACGGAAGAGGTTCATTTTTAAACGGTAAAGAAGCCTATAGACGATTATTTATTCAAAACAGGAAACCCATTAAATAACAATAAAAAAATAGAAATAGAATGATAACGGCATGACATTGAGCGAAAATCTACTGAAGGCCAAGAGGGCTAAGAACGACGAGTTCTATACTCAGGAAACCGACATTGAGAATGAGCTAGTTCACTACAAGCAGCATTTCAAGGATAAGATTGTCTATTGCAACTGTGATGATCCATGGATCAGTAATTTCTTTCGGTATTTCGCAAAGAGTTTTAAGCTCCTTGGTCTGAAGAAACTGATTACCACCTGTTATAAGAACCAGCAACGGGATTTCTTTTCCAAGTATAACAGTGAGCAGGCCATCATGCTTGAATATGATGGCTTCCGGGAGGGGGAAAGAGAACCAAAGGTAGAGGATATAGGTATCACGCATCTCAAAGAAGATGGTGATTTCCGCAGTGAGGAGAGTATTGAGCTGCTGAAACAGACTGATGTGGTGGTTACCAACCCGCCTTTCTCGCTGTTCAGGGAATATTTTGCCCAATTAGTGGAGTATAACAAGAAGTTCCTCATTATCGGTCCATGGAATGCGGTATCCTATAAGGATATTTTTCCGTTGATCAAGGGTAATAGTGTGTGGTTAGGATATGGATTTAAGGGTGGAGGTTCATTCGCGGTGCCTAATGTTGAGCAGTACGTAAACAAACCCCAATTCAATCCGAAAACAGGGTTGGTAAAATTTGGAAATGTCACATGGTTCACCAATCTTGACCATAACAAGCGTCATGAGGAGTTGGTTCTGTATCGTAAATACCAAGCGGAGGATTACCCGCACTATGACAATTACGATGCGATTGAGGTCGGCAGGGTTCGAGATATTCCCAAAAATTGGGGGGGGGGGTAATGGGAGTTCCGATTACCTTTCTGGATAAATATAATTCAGACCAGTTTGAGATTATTTGTTCGGATTATGAAATAATGGAGGGGTCATATCCGTACCTTTTGAAGCCTGGTTGGCAAGGAAAAACCGATCGTGCTTATATTAATGGTAAAAGGAAATATGCTCGCTTATTCATCACCAATAGGAGGCCAGAGATATGAATATTAAATTCCCAAATATGAATATTAAACCTCGCAGGATTAGTGTTCGCGATCTGGTTGAAGGTTACCATGATGACAGAGAAGGTGGTGTTCGTGGCTATTATGGTAAACTTGATATCCGCCCTCCTTACCAGCGCGAATTTGTATATAAGGACTCTCAACGAGATGCTGTTATCAAAACTGTAATGAAGGGTTACCCACTCAATGTGATGTATTGGGCTAAGCGCGATGATGGATCTTTTGAAATCATTGACGGTCAGCAACGAACGATTTCAATTTGTCAGTATGTCACCAATTCGTTTTCCGTAAAACTTGGTAACTGGGATATGTCCCGCATGTTTGACAATCTGAACGACGATGAGAAGAAAAATATCTTTGACTATGAACTTATGGTTTATGTCTGCTCGGGTACAGCTAGCGAAAAACTAAAATGGTACGAGGTTATCAATATCGCCGGAGCAGTCCTGACCAAGCAAGAACTACGTAATGCTGTCTATACAGGTCCTTGGCTTTCAGACGCACGGAGGTATTTCAGCCGGCCAGGTGGACCTGCATACGGACTTGGGTCACCTTATCTTTCCGGTTCGCCTATTCGCCAAGATTATCTGGAGACCGCACTGAAATGGATTTGTAACCGTGATGTTATGTCCATAGAGGAATATATGGGCAGCTATCAGCATCACCAAAAGGCTGAAGAGTTATGGAATTATTTCCAGGCAGTAATTGAATGGGTTGAAGCAACCTTTCTAAAGAAGCGCCGGTGTATGAAAAGTGTGGACTGGGGGTCACTTTATAATGAACATCACACTCGCAGTGATCTTAACCCAGATGAGTTGGAAACAGATATTATTCAATTACTCAAGGATGACGATGTTTCCTCAAAGGCTGGTATTTATTCCTATTTGCTAACTGGGGATGAAAAACATCTGAATATTCGAGCTTTTACCCAAAGCATGCGCGAAATTGCATATGAAAGACAGGGCGGCATATGTCTTAATTGCAAGGAAGAATTTGAGCTCGGTGAAATGGAAGCCGATCATATTGATCCTTGGTCACAAGGGGGACAAACTCGTGCCGAGAACTGTCAGATGCTCTGCAAACCCTGTAATAGGCGAAAATCTGATAAATAACTTTTTATAGCAGTTTGGATTGTCTTTATTGGCCTCAGTAATTTAGGCTGAATTCAAAAATTGGGTTAACATTTTATACTCAAAGGTATAGAACAAAAAAGTCGCTTTTCAAAATTATATTTCCCTTCCAACCTGAACTTCACAAATATTGAGGATATAATTTCCCTTCCATCTGCAATAAGGGGATTCAGGCTCAATTAAAGGCTCGACCAACGATCACTTCTGCAGCCGTTTTGCCGTGGATGGCCCAGTGCAGTTAGTTCGTTAGTTCTGCACCTTAGAAAAAAGCGTTTGGTCACCTGTGCAGTCACATCATAATCAATGGACGTGGCGAAAATATCGATAATCTTCTGGTAGAACTTTCGCTCGGAAAGTCAAGTTTCGCAGTTGTGCTCCAGCTGCTCTTCAAAATATCAATCCGTCAGGAATGAACCACCGCTTTTTATGCGTTCATCATCTATCACATTGGCTTTGATAGCGTACTCATTAATTGATGGTGGTTGCCCGTTTAAGAAACAGCACGGCTTGTTCCGAATTGACCTTATAGCCGACCACAATAACAGCCAATAGGTTATAGTATTTTTGTATTGTAGTTGTTACCATTAGCGGCAGTTATCCAATATTTTCAA
>MPNP01000324.1 GCA_002239085.1 Rhodobacteraceae bacterium bin131
AATACACATTAATTGCGGTCATTGGTGGGGAAAAGGCTGGAATTGGGCTGCCAAAAGAGGGTTGAAAACTGTTCCTTAATGTTCGCCCGAAAATACTAAAATAGTTATCCACACCCATTCTATAAAGAGTTTTGATTGGCTGCCATCGTATTCAAGATTGCTTTTTTACCTTAAAAAGTCCTGATTCGATATCAATGCATCAATTATTTGAGGTACAAACATGAGAAAACAGCTCTTGAGAATATTCAGCTGAACCACAAATCCCGTGATGATGTTCCGGTTCTTATTGAGCGACAATCAAGGTTATAGGCTGAGGGGTGATTGCCGGGGAAAGAATGGAACAATTAGGTCTTGGAAATTGTAGGTCGGGGATATTTGCCAAGTGCTTAAGCAGCCACTTCCAATAGCCATTTGCAATATTTGCTTGTCCATAGTCAACTGATTGATGAACAACACACGAGTATTGGGGATACTAGTATTTAATCTCCCTTAAAATGATGGCTCATAATCATCGCCATCATCCGGCTCGGGTGGTTCCGGTGGCGGTGCTACATGCGTCGCTTGATAAATCATATCATACGTCTCACTCCCCTCCTGGGTCATCTCTAAGGGAAGCCGATTGCGATGGTCACGTATTTGAGGATCCGCTCCCTCATCTAAGAGCAGCTGAGTAATCTCAACCCAGTCATTCTGAGCACTTAAATGGAGGGGTGTCCGACCCCAATCATCTACAGCATTGATATCAGAGCTAGGCGTTAATTGGTTCATGACTTTAGTTTTATCGCCGACACACACATAACTATGTAGAAGTGTTCCTGTATTCGCCACAGCAAAGGACTGAAGTGAGGGGATTGGGCATTTAAAAGTAAATCCAAGACCTTCAGGGTCTGTGTCAATTAAACCGTGGTGCAGAAGGTAATTGAAATTCAGTTTGGGCAACTGGTTAGTTGTGATAGTATCTTCCCAGTGGGGCTTATTGACGATTCGACTTATCGCGATTGTTATATCAAACATTTGGACCGGATTTGGACCGAGCTTGGCCATGATTTCACCAATGATTTGAGGGGATTGATCATAATTCCCAAATCGCTGCAAATAGTATTTGCAACGGATTTCCGCCGCATGATGCTTCACAATACGAGGATTGACCATTGTTAAATCACCACTAGTGACCAAGAGTTGTTTACCCACCGCTGCTTGCGCGTTTTGTACATGCTTAGGCCACCCATCCGCCCAACCCGTAATGCGCTCCGACCACGCGTTGGTCACTTCAGGAGTGGAAGTAATATTGAAATAGTCCACAAACTTGGTGAAAGCCTCCTTAAT
The DNA here is from genome assembly GCA_002239085.1 of Rhodobacteraceae bacterium bin131. Lineage (GTDB taxonomy): Bacteria > Pseudomonadota > Alphaproteobacteria > Rhodobacterales > Rhodobacteraceae > MPNP01. The sequence goes on from MPNP01000324.1 coordinate 1,327, forward strand.
CTCATCACGGGTTAAGAGAGGTAATTGATGGTCAGATTCACTGGCAAGACGCGATATTTTAAGACCCGAGAGAATGCCTGGACTTGTTGATAACCCAGCCATGATTGGTAGTATCGGTAAATTGTTACTGCCAGTATGAAGCCTTTGAAGAACACCAGCAGCATCCTCGGACACTCCTTGGATTTCGTCAATCATAAGTATGATTGATAGTCCCTTGGGAATGATGGGGTCGGTTGAAGTGTTTTCGCGAAATCCAGCCGAAAAACCTGCAATTGAAACACTCGCCAGTGAATTAAGAGAATTTCGAA
>MPNP01000325.1 GCA_002239085.1 Rhodobacteraceae bacterium bin131
AGGAGATTGATACCCGAGACCCAGACAATGATAACTGGAAACAGTATTATGAGAAAAAGGCAGCCTGAATTAATTGAAATGTCGCAATGCGAGACTCGCACCCGACCATAGACCATAGTCTGTAAAGTCATGGACTGACAGGGTCATTGGGATGGATCGGCCACTCCGATAGAGTGCCGGTTTAGGGCAGAGGGTGAGCTTATTAAGCTGAAGTCTCTTTATCCAACAATACAATAATGTTGGGATATTAGTAAATACGGGAAATTTAATTCTTAGCAAGAATTACTGAACAAACGAGAATTAAGAAATTACTGCTTTAGGAATTGAACTGAGGGGAGGGGATGCATCAAATGCAGCGGCACAACTTCAATTAATTACTAACTATGTCAACGGCTTAAATCGTATACATGAGTTCTTTATACCGAACTTCTTGAACATTAGTTGAGGTATTATCCCCTATTCATGGGGGTTTAACCCAATTTGTTAAACTACACTTACTGGACAGGGCTCTGTCATCGGACCGATTGAGCCTCACCTAGAGTCGGATGGATTGTATCACCCAACCAATCCAAAACCTTGTCCTGCAAAGCCGTCGGTTTGGACGTGACCGGCACCGTACAACCTGCACCCCGAGCCATCGCTACGACACACAGGCTATTGAGATGGAGCAACCCCTCTTCACAACGGTTGACCGGAAGCCCCTCCTTGGTCCTCTGTTTGCTCTGTTTGTGTATTGCCCCTTGGGAGTGGCTGACCTTCCCGCCAGTGATAAATCGGGCGTACTGGGAGCGAGCTGGTCTTAAATGGCTATGAGTTGTTTTGAAGTACATACTGCCTATGAAGAATTGAGATAAAATTATGATAGTAAATGTTTAATGAATTACAACAAAATAAATATACTGCCTAGAATATTTGTTTGAAAAGAGGAGTTCAACGTGCCAAAAGCACGACTAAAAGGGGGTTTAAGGTAAAAATTATGGGATTTTTGGTCTCAAAGTCAGGTTTATAATTCTGTAGGTCATCCATCACAAACGGAAAAAATCAGAAATATAAAACTATAATATGGTCGCGAAGACAAGCGTATAATTCTATGCAAGTGCGGTGATACCTTTATGAAAGTTTTATCAGAAGCAAATAAAACCAAGAATGGAACATTAAAGAAAGGATCTGCTTTCAACTAAAATTACATAGATAAGAGAGTGGTTAGGATTATTTTGAATCCCAAAATCATGTCATATTCGGGATTAATTGAAGAAATTATCCCCAATCCACATGGGCCTTAAGTGAGCCCATTTTTTTTGACCAATAGCCAATAACTGTAAAACAGTGGTGTTTCTGTAATTTTTCAGAGCTCTATTTGAGTATATCTTCCACTTCCTGATATACACTGTCTTCAATTTTAATGAGCGGACGGAAAGGAAGGATAGATTTCTGCTCAGGAGTTAAAGTCTGCACGGTAAAATTAACTGCCTCAAACAAATGATCTGCAAGTTCACTTTTTGCCGTGATGAACGGCAGTCCCGGAGTTTCATCGGTCTTTGCTGCCACCACTAACTCACTAGCAAAAGGGGCAAGTTGCTGAATGATATGCCAAGTTGAAACA
>MPNP01000326.1 GCA_002239085.1 Rhodobacteraceae bacterium bin131
CAGTCGTTCTCGCGAGTATTCTTGCGGCTATGACGGATAATGGCTATACGAATTTGATCCCCAATTAGCCATCCTGAAACCGATGGAATATTCTCAGGAAACTGATGATAACGAGAGCTCAAAAGAGTATAGTACTCAAGTTTTTGGGCTCTTGAGTCAACCCAATATATATCGAGTTGCTGTGACCATCTCACTGATGACTATTCTGATAATTCCGCTATCATGGATTGGAATAATTCCGTTTATTAGTAGTTACTCATACTGGTTTTTTAAGAAAAAGTTTCGCCTTCCATTTCGCCTTCCTTTACCTTGGGTAAAACACGACTATTCCAACCCTCTTCCAGGCGGGCAGCGAGGGTATCGAAAGGGGGAGGGGTTGATGATAGTATTGTGTGTTCATGATTAAGGCTGACTGCATCTGTTGCTTTGATGATTACCGGTGGGATAACGTAGCCGCGATTTTGCTCAAGTGGAGTAGTGACTTTGCCAAAATCAAAAACCACTGACAAATTATTTGAATGTTTTTCAAGCGCACGGGTTATTGACCCTGTAGCTGACTTAAAACCAGTTTGACTACCAAAGATTAAGGCAACCTCACGCAATGCATTGTTTCTAATGTGGTCATGTGGGAATTCGGGCCCACGCAAACCCAATTTGAGGTAATTTTCCTTTGATACAATTGACTCGCTGAGAAGGAGTTGGTCAGTTTTGCCAAGGATAATTTCTTTGCCAATATCTGATTGGATATTTTCGGGTTGTGATTGCGAGCAAGCCGCAATAGACAATAATGAACTCATGACCCCAGCAATCACCCATGAAAAACTACTCCTAAAGCGCATCAACATAGATTAATTCCAAAATTTGTGGTTCGGAACGGAAGTTGATAGTGAACTGGTTAGGTTTCAAACGACTGAGGAGCTTGATGAGTTCAGAAAATTCCAAACCAGTTGAAGAAACATTGACTTGAATGGATAAGACTGGTTGAGCACCCGAAATAATCGATTCCAATTCGTAGTATTGAGCAATCATATTGAGTAAGGGTTCAATTGGACCATTCCAAAATACTGATGCGGGTGGTGATGACAATATTTTGGTTTTCTGATTTGGCGGGTCTTCATTATAGGAAAGTGTGGCCTCGTTTCGAGAAATCAAATTTACATTGGTCGGGTCTGAAGATTGCGTAGCCAGGATGGCAGTGACTATGGCTTCGGCAATCATACGTTCATACGGGTCAGGTTGATGGCTATTGTTAATATTGTTAAGATTTTTATACGTGGGATGTTGAATAGAATCATGAGGTAAATCTCCTAAATAATGAGATTTCTCCCATCACTGCATGAAACCCAAGCAGAATTATTATTACAAGGTCAAAACGAAAGTCCTATAGAATGTTGCTTAAGCGAACTGCCAGATTAAGTTTACTTTAGTACCAAAGGTATTGGTAAGGGCAAAAATCGCTACCATTTGCTTTTTTCCTTGGTTTAAGCATTCAACATTTTTTAAAGCGAGTTTGTAGACTTGAAGAACTTGAATGTTTGTTTAAGTTTAATTGTAAGTGAAGGCCTGTAGCTCAACGGTTAGAGCAGAGCGCTCATAACGCT
>MPNP01000327.1 GCA_002239085.1 Rhodobacteraceae bacterium bin131
ATGAATTACAACAAAATAAATATACTGCCTAGAATAGTTGTTTGAAAAGAGGAGTTCAACGTGCCAAAAGCACGACTACAAGGGGGTTTAAGGTAAAAATTATGGGATTTTTGGTCTCAAAGTCAGGTTTATCCATTTGAATTCAACTATTTCTAAAATATGTGTGCAGTTAAGTGCTCAATGAGAGCCTTGAATTTCATAAAAATCCCGACTTTACACCCTAGCGATTTTAAACAACTTCCCCCATTCATTAACCCTGATCTGCGATCAAAAAATCCTTTCCGACCAGGGTTTTATCGCCCATCCATTGACCATTTGAGCAATCTATTCTAGGGTTAACATCAATTGCTGTTCTCGTATAGAGTGTTCTCATATTTTGGCAGACAGTATAATTTAATATTTTTATATTATTTCCTTGGTAACTGACAAAATAAGGTATTAGTGAGCAACAACAAATAAGGTATTTTTCAATTTCAATACATAGCTTCTTAACTCTCTTCCCATTAGAAAATAGAAATGAATAAACAATCAAAGAATACTGTTACAATTGAGGTTAACAACTTTGGTCCAATTTCAGAGGCAAAAGTAGAACTCCGGCCACTGACTGTATTGGTTGGGCCGAGTAATGCTGGGAAGTCTTATTTTGCTATTTTGGTTAATGCATTACAACGTTCCTTTGCTTTAAGAGACCAAAATCTTAGCGAATATGCGTCTAAACTTGCAATTAACCGTAATGCCAATCCTGCATTACCTGATATAATTAAAAAAACTGCTGTTAGCTTGCTCAATCAACTTGAGAAAAAGGATCAAGTAAATTTAGAGTTGGATCATGATTTCCATGAAATTGCGAAAAATGAATTTAATCAAGAAATATCCTTTGGTTTAAATCAAGAAATCTTGCGGTGTTTCGGTATTAATAATATAAATTTCCTGTATCAAAAAGGGCAACCAAATTCCGCTAAAATCAAAGTGAAAACATCGGCAATGCGCAGTGATACTCATGAATCTCATTCATTAGAATTATCTGCCAAACCCGAATATGATTTTTCCTTTCCATCTTCTATACCATTTCCTCAAGATAAAGAAAAGATCAGAATTCTCAAAAATGCAGCAGAATATTATTTACAAATTTCAGTAATACCTCAACCTAGGAAAAAACACTCAATCAATAATGAAGTTGATTTTATAAATGCTGTTATTTCCGTCTTTATACCGTTTCTGGTCGGACCTTTGGATTCACAAGTTTTTTATTTACCGGCTGACCGAACTGGGATTATACATGCGCACAGTGTCATTGTCAGTTCTCTGATTGCTTTGTCTCCGGAGGCTGGACTTCGTCAAACAACACGACAATCAACCATGACAGGAGTACTTGCCGATTTTCTCGACAAGTTGATTAAGCTTTCTCTCCATAAAGGAAAGAAGGGTCAAAAGGGAGACTTGGGTAGAGGTATTGAAAAAGCAGTCTTACAGGGGAGTGTGAACATTAAGTTCTCCAAGGAAATCAATTATCCCATTTTTTCTTATCAACCTAATGGATGGAAAGAAGATATACCAATGGCAAATGCATCGTCAATGGTATCAGAGGTAGCTCCAATAG
>MPNP01000024.1 GCA_002239085.1 Rhodobacteraceae bacterium bin131
ACATAATGCCTGAAAATAATCTTTTTGAATGTCACTGTTTTTTTCGCAGAATATTGACAAAGATAGGAATTGCTGCCAGAGCACATAAACCTAATATCGGGCCAAGAATATACCATTCAAAGATAATACTGAGGTCGGGAGCTTCGTCCCGAGCAAAAATTTCACCTAATCCAACTCCAACCCAAGTATAAACCAAAGCACCTGGGATAATGCCAAAAAAAGTTGTGAGGACAAAGTTTCTAAGTTTGACACCAACCAATGCAGGAATTAGATTGGCAACAAAGAATGGAACTGCGGAGACTAACCTGAGCAAAAAGAGAACACTAATCTCATTTTCTCGAAGGCCATCGCGTAATTTTTGAACGGTTCCAGAACCTGCGTCAATTTTCTTGGATAGGTATTCACCTAATCCGAACCGCGCAGCCAGAAAAATTACTGTCGCACCAATTGTTGCGGAAAGGACGTTAAAAAGAGTTCCGGGGAACAAGCTGAATAGGAATCCTCCGGTCAGCGATGCAAGTGCAGCACCTGGAAGCGAAAACGATACAATAATAATGTATATTCCAATGAACACTAACGACGTAAGTACATAGTTATTGTCTTTAAACTGAATCAAAGCCTCCCGATTTTCACTGAGAACTTCAAAAGAGAGATAGTTTCGGAGAAATATAAAACCCAATAAGGCAACTATTATGATAATCCCAATAGGAATCAATTTTTTGATACTGAGTGAACCATCTGATGAGTTTTTCACGCGTATACCTCACAAAATACTGGGGAAACAATAATCATCACTGTGTTATTTCTATCAACGGTGAATTTCATTGTTAATAATGGTAAGCGATTTCTTCCAATTTCAATACCGTCATACCAACTAACGTGCAGAAAAATTCTGCTGAGATTACATAAACATATCACGTCTGAAATGAAATTCAAATCTCGAATTGGGGTAAAGATTACTTTTTTCGTACTTGAATAATGGCTATGGAGTGCTAAATCAAAATTTCGCAAAAAGAAAATTAACAGTGGAATGAGGAAGTCATGAAGAGAACTTTTCAGCCCAGCAATCTTGTCCGCAAAAGACGGCATGGATTTCGTGCCCGCATGGCAACTAAAGCAGGAAGAACAATTATCAATCGCCGCCGGGCTAAAGGACGAAAAGTTCTCACCGCCTAGCTAATGAAAGATAATCGCTAAAAAGGGATGCGTTGTTATTATTTCGCTTAAACCAGCGATTAGTCAGCCTTACAAAATCAAGACACTCAAAAAAAGAGCTGATTTTCTCGCGTTATCAAGAACCAAGTCTGTTCGCACCCCAGCATTTTTATTGCAATCACTCTACCGCGGTGAGGAGTCGAGTGAGTATATTCGCGTTGGCATAACGTGTTCTAAAAAACTAGGAGGAGCAGTCATTCGTAATCGAGCAAAACGCAGGTTGAAGCATTTAGCAACTATTAATCTACCACTTTATGGCCGACCACACTGGGATTATGTTCTGATTGGTTTCAAAGACAAGACTGTAACACGCAATTATAAAGCCATGACTAACGACCTAAAATGGGCACTTCAGAAAATCCACTCCACTGAGTAGTTTATGTCACCATTAGCCTTCATTATTTCTCTTCCCATACGTCTCTATCGAATCGTAGGGAGTCCGTTCGTTGGAATGCATTGCCGCTTTCACCCGACTTGTTCCGCATATGCCCTAGAAGCCCTTCGCAAACACGGGGCTATTAAAGGAACTTGGCTGACTATACGGCGACTTGGTCGATGCCATCCTTGGGGTTCGAGTGGAGTCGATGAAGTTCCAGATTAAAATACTATTTGCCATTTGTTATATTGTTCCATGCGTCCACTATTTCTTATTTCACTGAAGCGATGATGCGATTGGGTCTGCCTATCAAGATCGTGTTTTAATAATTCGGGCAATCCAATCCGAGACAATAAGGTTTAATCAATGGATAATGATCAACTCAAAAATATGCTGTTAGCTGTCGTCATCAGCTTTGCAGTTATTCTGATTTGGTATTTGCTATTTACCCCGCCAGAACCGACACAACTTGCCGTACAACAGGAACAAGCTGGGACTCCTGTTAACGAAGAAATTGCTGCAGTTCCTCCAGCAACTCAAGGTCTAGGGACTGATATTTCAAATATACCTTTGGGATTAGTTAGTGTTGATGATGTCCTTGAAGAGGGCAACCGTGTCAGGGTTGAGACTGACGACCTTACTGGCTCAATCAGCCTAAATGGTGGACGTATCGATGATATTTCGTTGAAACGATATAATCAAACCCTTAATGAAGGGTCTGATATTGTCAGAATGTTCACTCCACCAGGTGTGGCCGAAGCATATTATGCCCTATTTGGTTGGGCTCCAGCTGGTAATCTAGGCTTTGGAGATGTACCAGGGTCCTCAACAAATTGGAGCTTGGAAAGTGGTCAAGAAATAAGCCCGGATAGTTCAGTTACCCTCGTATGGGACAATGGCAATGGGCAAACATTCAGGCGCACCATTGAGGTTGATGAAAATTATCTTTTTACCATTACACAAAGTGTAACTAACTCCACCAGCAACCCCATTAGGATGGCACCTTATGGTATTGTTGCCCGCCACGGCAAGCCCCAAAATTTGCAGAGATTCTTTATATTGCATGAAGGTGTCGTTGGAGTTTCGGACGGGAATCTAACTGAACGAGGTTATAATGATGTCACGGGGCTCACCTACGACCCCCAAGAACGTGGGAATATCCGGAAAGTTGAAGTCCAACAAAATGGTTGGATTGGCTTTACAGATAAGTATTGGATGTCAACACTTATTCCACAGCCCGGCACTCAATTCACCTCTGTTGCCAAATACTCTGCTGGTTCAGACATTTATCAAGTCGAGTCACGGCATCCAACCATAGACGTTTTTCCAAATTCAACTGTCGCGGTTAAAACATATCTGTTTGCTGGAGCTAAGGAATGGACCAAAATCAAAAATTATCAAAATAATCTGAGCATTGACCGCTTTGTTGATTCCATTGACTGGGGATGGTTTTTCTTCCTAACCAAGCCCATTTTTCAATTGCTGTATTGGATTAATGGATATGTCGGCAATATGGGATGGTCAATTATCTGTCTTACAGTTGTAATAAAAGCTTTCCTTTTTCCACTTGCCTATAAATCCTATGTATCCATGGCTCGCATGAAAGAATTGCAGCCTGAGATGGAGAAAATCAAAGAGCGGGTGGGCGATGACCGCAAACGTATGCAACAAGAAATGATGGAGATGTATCGCACCAAGAAGATTAATCCTGCTGCAGGTTGCCTACCTATACTGCCTCAAATTCCTATATTTTTCTCTCTATACAAGGTTATCTTTGTTACTATTGAGCTGCGTCATGCCCCTTTCATTTTATGGCTTCGAGACTTATCAGCTCCTGACCCCACATCAATATTGAATCTCTTCGGGGCATTACCTTGGGGGGCACCTGCGGCCGGCAGTTTGTTGGCAATTATTTCCTTGGGAGTACTCCCGATCATGCTTGGTGTATCAATGTGGTTGCAGCAAAAGCTTAATCCGGCACCAACTGACCCTACTCAGGCAATGGTTTTTGCTTGGTTGCCATGGGTTTTTATGTTTATGCTCGGTCAATTTGCAAGTGGTTTAATCCTCTACTGGATTGCCAACAACTTAATTACATTCCTGCAACAATATCTCATTATGCGAAGCCAGGGAGTAAAACCTGATATATTGGGGAACATAGTGGCAGGATTCAAGAAAATGAGAAAGTCAGCCATGACACCAAAACAAAGCGAACCCAAAAAGGACACTCCCAAAAAGGACACTCCCAAAAAGAAGAAGTAATGGCCGTTGGCTTACAAATGAGAAATTTTTGCTCTGCCTGAAGCCTTTTGGGGATATTTGATTGGCTGATTTGAAAATCAAATTTAATCCGCTCCTCAGTGATACTGAACTTGAAGATGGGCGCCTTTTATTCTCTCGGCAAATCAATTTCTTAAAAGGTGTTGTTCAAGCAGAAGATTTACCTGAGCAAAATCGTGTTGAAATATCCTTTTGTGGGCGGTCAAATGTTGGTAAATCCTCATTGATAAATGCACTGACTCAACGAAAGAACCTCGCGCGAACATCTAACACTCCTGGTCGAACGCAGGAGATCAACTATTATTCTTTATCGAATAGCCACTATCTAGTTGATTTACCGGGGTATGGCTATGCAAGAATGCCACCAAAAATTAAAGTCAACAGGCAAAGATTCTTATTTGATTATCTACGCGGTCGAGCCACACTACGACGAGTTTTTGCACTGGTTGACTCCCGTCATGGCCCAAAGCAAATAGATCACGAAACCTTTGAGTTGCTCAACACCAGTGCAGTTTCATTCCAAATAGTATTCACCAAAGCAGATAAAATCAAAGTGACTCAACACCAAGAGCTTTTAAGCATGGCTAATAAAGTGATTAATAAATATCCTGTGGCACTCCCTGAGATCGTCCTTACGAGTTCTAAATCCAACTTAGGTATTTCATATCTGAGGCAATCCATTGCCGTGATTAGATAGTGCGTAGGTTTTAGGGAACCGGAGAGTTGAGCGGGGTTTGATTATAAGCCTTAAACCGCAAGGATAAGGCTCTAAATGGGAATAACATTAGCAGAGCTGTTCCTTGCTTTACCGCATTGTCGGCAATCGCCATGCTTACCCAATAGGGAAATTCAGGGCCAATATCAAATAACATCCTCGTTGTGTTGGCCCATGTTACATCAGCCGCGGGCTCAAGAAAAGCGAGTTGACTTGAAAAAGCAATTGAGAAAAAAGCGAACGTATCAATTGATGCTCCAACCATAGAAGATATAAGTGGTGCTTTCCACCAAATTGAACGTCGTAATAGGTCAAATATTTTTACATCAATAAGCTGAGAAATTAAAAATGCTGCTCCTGATCCAAGAGCTATCCGAAGGGTAACATACGGCCCATTTGCATGATAAATTTGAGAACCGATCAGCGAACAAACCACGCCAACGGAAAATCCTACAATAATAACTTTTCGTGCTGTTTTCGGCCCATAAAAGCGGTTCATCAAATCAGTAATCAAAAATGCAATCGGATAAATAAAAGCTCCCCATGTAAGCCAATCATTTATGAAGAACTGAACTAAAATATTGGAAGTAATGACGATAACCGCCATTGCCAAAACACCAATAATTAATGGTTTTTTTGAAGCTATTGATTTCATTGGAACGGAGTAATTTAAATTAGAAAAAGTATTTTGGATGGGAAAGAAGAAAGTTTATTGGGTGTAAATGGATATCACATCCCCGATGCCACCATTGCTTGAGCCATGTAAGGGATTGACTCTTGGGATAAACCAGCAACATTTATTCGCCCATCCCCGACGAGATAAACACCATGTTCATCACGCATTCTGAGTACGTGCTCTGAATCACATCCCAATAGTGAAAACATTCCTTTATGGGATTGGAGAAAGCCAAATCGATCGGAACCCGTCACTTTTTGCAATTCGGATGATAATGATGACCGAATGGCAATGAGATTGTGCCGGATATGGGTGAGTTCATCACGCCAGATTTGGGTGAGTTCGGAATCTGTCAGAATCGTTGAAACAATGCGAGCACCATGATCAGGCGGGAATGAAATACTCTGGCGATTCAAATGTGCTAAGATACCTTGCATTTTGGTTTGGGTGGCTGTATCCTGTGTCGACGCTATCAATATCCCAGTTCGCTCACGGTAGATACCAAAATTTTTTGAACAGCTTGCTGCAATCAAAGTTTCTGGGCATTTTGTGGCTACCATACGTGTAGCTCTGACGTCCTCCTCAAGGCCATCACCAAAACCTTGATAAGCAAGATCAATAATTGGATTTAATCCTTTGCTGATAATGAATTCAACTAACTCTTGCCATTGCTGAAAGTTTAAGTCAGCACCTGTAGGGTTGTGACAACACCCGTGCAAGACGATTGAATCACCACGCACCGCCTTTTGCAAATCGCCCATCATCTGATCAAAGTCAGTCACTTTCGATTCAAAGTCAAAATAGCTGTATCCATCAGAGCGCATTCCAATAAAGTTTAAAATTGATTGGTGGCTCGGCCAACTCGGTTTAGGAATCCATACCGTACTCGTTGGATTTGAAAGTCGAGCAATTTCGAAAGCCATCCTGACGGCTCCGGAACCACCAGTTGTATGAGCAGCCGCAATGCGGTCAATAGGCACCGAGTCTCCGAGTACTAACCCAATCATTGCTTCATGATATTCGGGAGCACCAGCGAGGGCGGTATAAGTCTTGGTTATTTCCTGTTCTAAAAGGATTTTTTCAGCTTGTTTAACCGCCTTCATTATCGGCGTCGTACCACTCGCATCACGGTATACGCCAACGCCAAGATCTATTTTCTGTTCACGCGGGTCGTCACGAAATAGCTGGATCAACTGAATGATTTTATCAGGCGGTTGTGGTGATAGGGAGTCAAACATCATTGTTTCCTTAAGTTAGGTTGTCGATAAACTTGCACAAGTTGAACACGCTATGGCTATCAATTATTTTGAACCCCATTCAGCCCAAGAACCATCATACAAAGAGTGGTTATCGTGCCCCATTAAGGTCAAGGCCAAACTTAGAACTGCGGCAGTGACGCCCGACCCACAAGTAGTAATTACGGGATGTGCCAAATCAACACCAGCCTCAGCAAAAGTATTTTTGAGTTCGGGTACTTCTTTAAATGTCCCGTCGTTGGTGAGTAAATCCTGAAATGGCAAATTTTTTGAATTTGGAATGTTGCCAGACCGAAGCCCTTTTCGAGGTTCCTCCTCCAACCCTCTAAATCTTAAACTTGATCGGGCATCAATAATGACTGACGTACATTCTTCTGAGGCCTTTGCAACCTCTTCGTATGATTTGACTAGATGGGATTGTTTGCGAACCGTGAAATGGCGTTTGCTTAAGTGTGGTAGAGTGTCTGTAACTAATCGGCCTTCGGCAAGCCATTTGGGGTAACCTCCATCAAGGACTGAAACCTCATTGTGCCCCATGAGTTTGAATAGCCACCAAACCCGTGCGGCCGAGAAAACGCCCGATGTATCATAGACTACAATTTCGTGACCATCCCCAAGCCCGAGTTGGCTGACCTTTGAGGCGAACAGTTCAACGGGTGGAACCATGTGGGGAAGTGAAGATGATTGGTCGGAGATTTCATCAATATCAAAAAACACGGCTCCTGGAATATGGGCCTGGAGGTAATCACTATAGGGATCACGGTTTGCTGATGGCAGATACCATGAAGCATCAACTATCCGTAAATCTAAATCATTGAGATGATGATTTAACCATTCTGTAGATACAAGAGTTTGTGGATTATTTATTGTCATCGTTTTTCAACATCGTGAATGAATTGAGAATTCCTTAGCCTCAGTTAGGAAACGAATTTACTAATCCTAATCAATGAATTTGTTTCCCCTGAGTTTAAATCAATAATGACATTAAAATCATTGGAATTGAATTGCAATGAGCAAGAGATTCGGTCACAATTGGTTTTTGGTATTTGCGTGGATCTAATCTCGTATACTCTCGTTAATACTAATATTGCCATGACCAATAAAAAATAAATTAAAAAAAACTGTTTGATTGCCTGTGAAAACAGCACTCCCTGATTTAATCACAACAAATTACTCCCTCAACGGAAGAACATAGTAATGGTAGTCAAAAATCACTTCCCTTCAAGGCAAAATTGTCCTCTGGACAAGATATAACTTTTTTTTGGTGGTCACCTTCCATAACAAAAGATTCTGATTAACAAAATAATTCTTTTATATCTTCCTAGCCCATCTTTAACATTAAGTGCTCAAAAGCCAATAAAAACGGGAGTATTAAAATTCAAGGGGCACTACTAAGTTGCACTTCCAGCACTTGAGTCTCTTAATAATGTTCTGAGTGTCGTGCGGGTTTTATCCCGCCTTGTACCGCATCAATTCCCGGTCAAACCACTGACTTTGCGTACATTCCTTGGCGGTGGTGATAGATCTTGGGTAGGTTAGCATCAGGTGTCGCGGTCTTACGAACATGGCCGGTCGTATTATCCGAACAGGCAAAACGTGTCGGTGTCAGCGGCAAGGTCATTTACTTGACCGATTGACCATTCCGTCGGTTCTCACCAGCCGATGGGTCATGCTTAGTGTACCGTCTTTGGTGGTTCCTGATTTGGTTGCTCTGATCAACATGTTGGAGATTTAGTGTAGGTGTTTCAACCCCTAAAATAGGGGCACTACTGGAGAGATTTTAGAGAACTCTCGGACACGTAACTCTCGGAAATATGGTAATATTTTAAAATTGGGGTGTGAAAAAAAGTTGAATTTAGCTTTAATTTACTCTTTTTGGATAGAAAAATGTTAAAGATGGGCTAGAATGAATCAAAAGCAAAACAAAAATTCCAGGAAAAAAATGACTGAGTGGAAAAAAAGTGGTAAGAATTACCTTATTGGAATAAATAGACGTGCCCTTATATTATAGAGATAGACTTAAATTATTTAGGAATATTTTAACAAAAAATAATTCGGTGTTCATCATGTTCAAAGGTCTTAAGAATTTACTGCTTGTGGGAATTTTGTTTTACGGAATTAATGTGGGATTTGCTCAAGAAAAAGTGGAACTTGCTCAAGAAAAACTGCTGGGTCAAGCCTATGAGTTTAGTGGGCTAACAAGGTTTGTCATAGCTCCATCTCAAATTTTATTCGGAAACGATGTGTGGGATAAAGCTACCATTGTATATGGATATGATGTTCAAAGCTTGAACAAATGCATAGATGAATTAACCGATTCAAATTATAAAGTACTTTCGCAAGAAGATAACACTGAATGGTGGAACCAACCTATCTATAACATTAATGAGATACCGAAAAAAAAATTAGACATTATAAATGATAATAATAATGAAGTCTTTATCCTTGTTTCTGAAGAAAATTTGTCTCAATGTCAAGCGGATGATATAATAAATAAAAAATTTGTGGTTAATATTGATAAATTGCTAAAATAGTATGAACAGGTACACATTTATCCTTCCAATAGTAGATTTTTGAAACTCCCATGATATGCGATCAAAAAAATATAAAACCTGTTAGATTAACTGTAAAAAAGGCATTGACATGCTATTATCACGACAATTTAAACTTAACCCAATGGGAGATCATTATGGTATTTCAAAATAACTCCAGTCAAGCCCCAATTGATCCCCAAACAAGACACAACACCCTGTGGTGGTGTCCTTCCGTTTTTGAAGATTGCGTGTAATCAGAAAATCCTTCATCACCTCCCGGGTGATCGCACTCGGTCTCAGTGTTGGTTGGACGCTCTGATGGTTCTGAGTATCATGCTCTTGAACATTTTAGACTTTGACCTGGTCGCGGATATTGATCAACTGTAGGATAACAAGGTCTTGGGCACGATGGTCTGCCAACTGGAACCACGGCTCTATGGTCGCCGCCGTGCCACCCTCTGATTCCGTTTCCGTCGTGGTCGCTAGCGCACATTTCCCTCAGCCCGTTCTATTCATGATTGGCTGTCTTGTTGTCATGACGCCGCTGCGGCCCTATCAATTTATCACAGAGTTAAGTGTGATAAATTGATAGGCGTGAAACGCGACAGAGAAGAGAAAAATAAGTCAGAATTAAGTTGTTGAATGTGAACTAAGAATCAGGGAAAAGTAGTGCCCTTTTTTGAAGGGTGACTCTTAATTTACTGGAGTTTCAGCGATTACATGTCTGAAGTCAAAAGTTGACGACAATTGTGTATAGAAAGGAAAGAATTAAGACCTGGGAATAACAAGCAAATGGCAGAAAAAAGCCCATCAAAAATTGCCGAATTAATTCACCTTTTTTGCCTGCTGAAATTATGAGTCCAAAAATGATTGAAATTATAAAACATAATGGAAGTATAGAAAGAAGAAAAATACCTGATGGAACTTTAACATAATCAACTGTATCTTGTCCTATAAAATATTCGGTATGTGATATAGTCACAACTAGAAGGACTAAATGAAATAAAAAACTTCCAAAAAAAGAGGTTCCAAATCTCCGAATAAATCCATAGTTATTTTCACCTTCGTCATAGGATGCATCCAGTATGCGGTCAATTATTATTCCTAACATATCTTACACATAACCAATTCTATTAACTCTAGAATACTAAGAGTAAGTGGAGTATTGAGGGTATATTACAAGCGTATCTAAACAAAAATTTTTCTTTAGTATATTGATTCAATCTTATGGTTTACCTCCATTACATGCTTCAACCATTTGTTTCGGGTGTTTGGTCAACCAAAAATGAAATTATTCCGCGATCAAAAAATGGTATTATATTTTTTGAATCGTGCACTAGTATCACGCCTTGATTGAATTGATGGGTAAAGTGACTTAAATTTAATCCGTGCATCTTCGGCTCTGAATTGCCAATTGCTTAATTTGGATTCCTTATTCCGATATTCCGCCCACGCTTTCGTTTCTTGAACCATACTCAACCGGTCTGTAATTCACCTTCCGAAACCAGGGCTATCGCATTTAAACTTTTTTAATTTCATTCAGTTGTATTTTAGCCCCTATTATGAGTTCCAGTAGATAGCTATCGTTCCATCCGGCTCGTTTCAACTTGCTGCGCATGGAGGACTTTTTCTGCTCCGGTACCACGCGTGCCATATTGACCGCCATGCGTCGCATCAAGGCTATATTTTAGGCCCCCATAACCGGTTCGAGTCCGTTGCTGACCCTCATTCATGGTCACATCAAGAACCCAATGCAGTGAGTTCTCAATCCTCCAGTGCTTCCGTACCTTAGTCAGCAATTGATCTGGTACCAGAGGTTCGCTCAGTAGAAAATACCGGGTCTCACGGGTGGTCTTGCCCTTGATATTTAGTTTGATCTTCACCACACCACAGGCCGCCAACCCCGACCATGCATGGCGCTCCTGAATCCCGCCAATATCCGTCGAGACCCAAGCCCGACGGGTTTCAATCCGCCCATGACCGGTTTTTTCACCGCATCCGAAACGAACATCTTGGCCGCTGAGGATGGCTCTTCCATCACAAGACGGAAATCCTTATGAAGCGTTCCTTGGTTGCCCTTAAGAGCCAGAACATAGTGACCTTTCTGAGCCAGGATCTCCTTGGTCGTACTTCTTTGGGTGTGCATGGCATCAAGGGTGTCCGTCTTCCCAGTAATGGACAGAAGGTCCAGCAGTGTCGGAAGAGCGGCCATTTCATTGGATTTGTCCGAAACCCGAACTTGTCCAAGAACGACACCAGTTTCCGTGGCAAAGGCCTGGACCAGATGAAGGGGCGAGCGCTTGGACGCAGCGGTAAAAGACCGACGCAAGGCATTCCCGACTATCGCAATCACATCGTTCCCGAAATAATCCTGTCATCCTCTGACCAAACGGAGCACAGCTGTTTGAAGCCCCTTGGGGTCAATGCTTCTGAACAGGTTGAAAAACGCATCATGACTGGGGATACCATGTTTCAACTTGAGAAACGACCGGAGGAACTCTTCCTTTTCACGGCCAAAGACGGACATGTCGGCACATCCTTCACCCCCACAGATGATGGTCATCAGACCGATGACCAGCATGTCATGGAGATCATGTTTGGTTGCATGACTGGTACGAGAGCTTTCAACTCACTCAAAAAGGTCGGAAATAGTCTGCATTGTTCTGCCTCGTAAATTGTATATTTTTGATAGAATAGGAGAAAATGCAGGTGGAAACAACTGAAAAATTTTAAATGCGATAGCCCTTGCCCCTTCCTCTATTCAATGTGGTCGGATAACATATATCGGAAGAATGAAAGCTGGAAATATTATGCGACGTAATAAAAATTTCCTATCCTCTCTTTAAGAGTCTATTTTGTTGCCGGTTCCAGTCCCTTTTTTGTTGAACCTGTCGTTTGTCAACCAACTTTTTGCCCTTGGCAACCCCAATTTTGATTTTGACCTGTCCCTTATGGTTAAAGTACATCACAAGGGGAACAAGAGTTTTTCCTTCTCTTCTTGTTTGGGACCATAGCTTTCCAAGTTCTCGCTTGGATACAAGTAACTTTCGTTTGCGACGTTCCTCATGAAGCGAGTATCCAGACCTACTGTAAGGTGCAATAGAACAATTGATTAACCACAGTTCACTATTTTCAACTGATGCATAGCTTTCTGCTATATTACCCTGTGCTTCCCGTAATGATTTGACTTCAGTACCGCACAAGATAATGCCACACTCAAGCTCGCTTTCAATATAGAAATTAAAGCGTGCTTTGCGGTTAACCGCGACAACTTTATAGTTCTTTTGTTCTGGTGTTTTGGTCATTGTGGAGAGAGCGACTCTTTCTAACTCGCCTTAGAATACTGTTGATTCATTGAGGTAACTACCTCATCAAACCCAAAGGTTTAAACTGCTATAAACTTAATGTGAGGATGAGGATGAGGTCAATCAAGCCTTTTTAGTGATTCAAACGCCATTATCCAATTGATCAGTCAATAAGTTCAGCAATTTTCATTGCTGCAATGATTTTATCTTTGGTACTCTGAGAAAGTTTAACCAAAGGCAAACGGACATCTTCGTTACACTTACCCAAAACCGATAAACCAAACTTGGCACCAGCAAGTCCAGGTTCAATGAAGATGGCTTTGTGTAATGGTAATAGCTGATCCTGAAGTACAAGGGCTTTAGGATAATCATATTCTAATGTTGCTTCTTGAAACTGGTAGCAAAGCTTGGGGGCAACATTAGCTGTTACCGAAATACAACCTTGCCCTCCATGTGCATTAAATCCTAAAGCTGAAGCATCCTCTCCCGATAATTGAATAAAGTCTTTACCACATGTTTGACGTTGCTGTGAAACTCTGACTACATCTCCTGTTGCATCTTTAACCCCAATAATTCGTGGGAGCTTGGCAAGCGCTCCCATGGTTTCTGGAGTCATATCAATGACTGAGCGCCCTGGTATATTGTAAATAATTATGGGTATATTGCTGTTGTCATGGAGGGTTTTAAAGTGTTCATAAAGTCCAACGTGAGTCGGTTTGTTGTAATACGGCGTAACAACTAGTGCCGCATCAGCATTCGATTCTTCAGCTGATTGGACAAGTTCAACAGCTTCCGCGGTTGAGTTAGATCCGGCACCAGCAATCACAGGAATTTGACCTTGTGAGTATTCAACAACCGCTTTGACCACGCGTTCATGTTCGGAATGAGAAAGAGTCGGGCTTTCCCCAGTAGTCCCAACCGGGACAAGACCGCTGGAACCCTCCTCAATATGCCACTTAACGAGATCTTGTAAAGTCTTCCAGTCAATCGCTTCATTTTTGAAGGGCGTAATTAAGGCTGGAATAGAACCACGAAACATCGCAATCTCCAATTTATTTTATAATAATGAATGTATCACTTTAATTAATTTAAATGTATGACATTTACCTATAAAATAAAATTGATGAGCAGTATACAATCAAAAATCATAATCATGCCAAGAATTCTTTGCGCTACCCTACTAATTGTTGCATTTTTGGTCGCGGGGACGTCTAACTTACTTGCCTACATTTCACCACAAGAAGCACAAGACTTTAAGCAAGCATTCAGAGCTGCAACTGCTGAAGATTGGGACAAAGCTTATCAATTGGCCAAGGGAGTTCGTGACCCTGTAGCCGCCGAAATCATTCATTGGCTTGAACTTCGTTCTGGCGTTAATCAATGGGAAGCATATTGGCAATTTGTTAAGCAAACAGATGTTTGGCCCGGCTTAAAAATCTTACGAAAAACAGGTGAAAGTGCTTTGACCGGGCAAGAAAATCCCTACCAAGTCATTGAATATTTTGAATCCTATTATCCTCAAACGGGCATGGGAGCTTTACACTATGCAAGAGCGTTGAAAAAAGTGGGCAAAACTAAAGAAGCAGAACGGACCATTCGCAATGCGTTCTTATCCCTACCCTTCAGTCAAGACGCTTTTGCTCAGGTGATGAGCGAGTTTCCCCAAAGTACGAAAGCTCTCATCACTGTTCGAATGGACAATTTAATTTGGTTGGACCGGCTTGACCAAGCCAAAATGTTACGCCCCTATTTATCTAATCAATACAAAGCCCTTTTTGATGCTCGTGTGGCCTTGAAGTCCGATGGTCAGAGAGTTGACTCCCTAATTCGGTCAGTACCCCAAAGCCTGAAAGATTCGAGCGGCTTAAACTTTGATCGAGTGATTTGGCGCTTTAACAATGAGGCCATTGAACGAGGAATAGACTTGTTCTTAGAAAAGAGTGAAGTCGGAAGAGAACTTGAAAAACCAGCCTTTTGGTCAAATCGACGTGTCAGACTTGCACATTCATTGACGCGAGATAAGAGATATGTGGAAGCGTATCAATTAGCCGCAGGACATAACCTCACAAAAAATGGGGTTTTGCAACCACTGAAGTGGCTCTCAGATGCTGACCAGGGAAGTTGGGTAAAAACACAAAGAAATAATTATCTTGAGTTGGAGTGGTTGGCAGGTTTTATCGCGCTCCGAAAACTTAACGAGCCTAATAAAGCTCTGAGCCATTTTTATAACTACTATCTTGAAGTTAATGAACCAACCACCCAGAATGCTTCATACTCCATTATTCGTCAAGGCAAAGCTGGATATTGGCTGGGATTAACCCACGAGAGACTTGGTAATTTGCAAGATGCAATCATTGCCTATCGCCATGGGTCAAAGTATCAAACATCATTTTATGGTCAGCTCGCAGCACAAAAAATAAACGCCCCGTTAAGCAATTTAATCACCCGTAAAGAACCAGTTAATCAAGCAAAGATTAATGCCTTGAGAAACGATAAAATTGTCAGGGCGAGTTTGATTCTTGATGACAGTGGCATTCCGAGCTTTGGCGCTTGGTTTCTTTCGCATAAGGCAGAATATGTGGACCGTGCGGGGATTGTGGCCCTCGCGCGGATTGCCGGGTCAGAATTCAGTGCTTTGAAAGTCGCTAAACAGGGAGCAGTGCAAGGTGATTTGGTCGTTGAATTCCTCTACCCTATGACCTCCGAGTCTAACTCAAGGTATAGCGTATCTCCGGCTATGGCAACGTCTATCATTCGTCAGGAATCTGAGTTTCGACCCAATGCAGTGAGTTCAAAAGGTGCGATGGGATTAATGCAGGTTTTACCCAGTACGGGCAAACCTATCGCCGCGGAATACGGTATTAACTGGTCCACAAAAAACATCTTGCTTGACCGTGAGCATAACTTACGCATTGGTACCGCTTATCTTCAGGGTCTCTTAGATGAGTTTGATAATTCCCTGCCGCTAGCATTTGCTTCATACAATGCAGGACCAGGTCGAGTTGCTGGTTGGCTCGGTAAACTAGGGGACCCAAGAAGTCCAAATGTCAATGAAATTGACTGGATTGAACACCTCCCCTATGAAGAAACGCGTAACTATGTTATGCGCGTGATTGAAACCTACAAGGTATACCGAGTTATCCTTGGCGAACGGTCAACTTTAAATTAGAACGGATTAAGTTCCAATTCTGCTGACTTCTATTGTTCCAATTTAAGAGGCATCAGTTGATAAACCGCTTAAGGCATCATTGATCCTTTTCGCGGCTTTTCGCAATGTTGATTGAGGTTTGGAAAAGCATAATCGAAAATATCCTTCAGAGCCAAATTCACTTCCGGGAATACAACTCACAAGAGCCTCCTCAAGTAGGAAATTACAAAAATCATGATCGGTTTTGATACACTTACCATTATAGGAGTTGTGACCAATATAGCGACTGCAGCCAATAAACAAATAGAATGCACCGCTAGGTGAATGAATGTCCAGTCCGATATTGTCACGTAGCAAGGTAATGAATAAATCGCGTGATTTCTGGTACTCAGTTTGCCACTTTTGCAGGATATTCTGAGGTCCTGTAATGGCCTTTAGTGCTGCATATTGGCTTGGCGTCGGTGGGCTAGTAGTTGATTGCCCCTGCAATCGAATCATCGCCGTAATGAAATCTATTTCCCCAGCACAATACCCAATACGCCAACCTGTCATGGCGTATGATTTTGACACGCCGCTTATTGTCAAAACTCGGGATGATAAATCAGGAGCAACAGTCGTTAAATTCCAAAATTTATGATGATCAAATACGATGGCCTCATAGATGTCATCGCTGAGTATACACACATGAGAGTGATTTCTTAAAATCTCAGCGAATTGCTGCAGGTCTTGGTAAGAATAAACTGAGCCAGTCGGGTTGGCTGGTGAATTGATAACCAGCCAGCGGGTGTTTGGAGTGATCGCCTCTTCTAGTTGTTTGGGAGTGAGCTTAAAATCATTTGCTACGGAACATTTAATAATAATGGGAATTCCACCAGCGAGTTTGACGATCTCTGGATAACTCACCCAATAGGGTGCAGGAATGATTACTTCATCAAAGGGTTCCAAGGAGACCATCATAGCATTATAGACTAATTGTTTTCCCCCACAGCCAACGACAATGTTATCGGTACTGTAACAGGTATTACTCTGCGAATTAATTTTGCTGGCTATAGCGTCTCGAAGTTCAGGAATTCCTGGAATAGGAGTGTATGTCGTATGCCCAGCAAATGCTGCATCAGCCGCTGCTTGAATCACATCGTGAGGAGTGTTGTAATAAGGCTGGCCCTCGGACAAGTCAATAATATCTTGGCCGTGTGCGATCAGTTCTTTAGTTCGCTGCGCGATTACGGCCGTACCCGAAGCTCTGATTTGATTGATTTTTTGATTGATTTGCATCGTAGCAATAGATGGCAAAGGATTATTTTATAGACAAAAATAGGTAGTTACACAAGGGCTTTATTTGACCTTGAGAACCATCATTAGGTACTGGTTGTATTTGCAAAACTCTTGCACGTTCCGGTCTTGCTTATGTAAACGGTTGACCATCTTAGATCGACTTTGCTCATTAATGAAATTACGAATCACAAACATAATCGTTTTTCTAACTTGCGGAAAGCTTTTCTGAATGTCTTGATCAATTCGGTTAAGTGAGTGACCAACAAAGGTATAAAACATCTGCTCAAGTTCTACTGATGGAGCAACGAGTTCGGTAATGTCTTCTTCAAACACAACGTGAAGATTTTGTTGAATAATTTCATCACGAAAACACCCGATAGGATGCCCACCCCCGACCGGTCTGTGCTCATGGTTATGTTGCAGAATTTCTGTGGTACGAAAACAATCAGCAACAATTATGCACCCCTTTTCAGATAATAAGGTTTTGGCTTGGTTTAATGAAATCTCTAACGGCACATATTGAAAACTTTCAGAAAATAGACAAACATCAAATTTTTCGGTGGTATCTAAATCCTCAAAAGTTGTTTGGTGAATTTTCAGGAGTGGGTGGTCAATCTTGGCACAACGCTCAGCGAGTGACGGACTAGGAACAACGATGCTCACTGAATGACCTAAACTTAATAGTTGCTTTGCAGTTTCTCCGGCACCGCCTCCGATATCAAGTATTTTAAGTGAATCACCGTTAGGAAGGAGTGAAAAAAGTTTATGGGTATAGGCTTCTTGAGCCCAGATTAAATTACGTGCACACACCTCTAAATTGTTTTCCCAGAGGCCATAATGTAAATGCTCTTTACCCGTTAAGAAGCGGATAAAATCCACACCTAATTCCAATCCTAAGGATTTTGTGTCAATTTTATTTCTAAATTTGCTCATGGCATGGTCACATTGACAATATGATCGACGGAGTGCAATTGATCTGCGGTAGTTTTCCGCTTGGCAAAGACGAATAGGACTGCAAAAATAGGTTCCTTTAGCTTGATGCGTTCAAATGGCAACTAAACTCTTGAATGACTTCTTCATAGACATGGCGTTTAAAAGGTACGATTGCATCAACCAATTCATTAATATTAACCCACTTCCATGAACTAAATTCTGGGTTGAGTGTATTAATTTTTACTTGGCTATCAAGTCCTTTGAATCGGAACAAAAACCACATTTGCTTTTGCCCTCGAAACTGGCCACCCCAAAGTTTTGCAATTAATTCAGTTGGGAGATCGTAATAAAGCCACCTTTTTGTTGTGTCAATCAGATCAACGAGATCTGAAGTTACGCCAGTTTCTTCTTCAAGTTCACGCAAAGCCGCTGCTAGATGGTCTTCACCCCTATCAATTCCCCCTTGTGGCATTTGCCAAGCTTCAGAAATTCCGTCGCGTCTTTGCCCAACAAATACATCATTTTGTGCATTCAACATCATGATACCGACACAAGGTCGGTAGGGTAACTCAACCATCTTAGGCCAGAAATATGGATTAATTTATCACGCTGTTAATACGTTGATAGAAAGGTTTTAGTTGAGAGCATTCACACCATTAATAAAATCAATTGCAAAGCCCAACTGGTTATCCGTTTTACGGATATCACTTATGATCTTGTTGATCTCGGCAAGCCTTTCAATGTCGCTTTCCTCGTTCTGAAGTCCATCATTTTGAAGACTATTTCCATATTTGGACTCGGTAAAAACAAACTGGTCCGGATCTTCCGAAACAACCTCTGGTGTTTGAAATGGCAGGGTGATATCAGGAGTGATCCCATTCCCTTGAATGGAACGACCTGAAGGCGTGTAGTATTTGGCAATCGTCAAGCGAATGCCACCATACTTTCGTTCTCCAGAGTTATTCAGCTGCCGGTCAAGATCAAAGATTGATTGGACAGACCCTTTACCAAAACTTTCAGTACCAATCAAAACACCGCGATTTAGGTCTTGCATTGCTCCGGCAAAAATCTCGGATGCTGATGCCGATCCAGCATTAATGAGAACGACCACGGGTTTTCCATTAACGATGTCTCCTTCATGCGCTTCATAAACGCTTTGTCGTGATTCTCTATTGCGTACCGAAACAATGACTCCCTCATTTAAAAATAAATCGGTAACTCCAATCGCAGCATCCAGGGTGCCACCAGGGTTGTTTCTTAAATCAACAACAACACCCAACAAGTCATCCCCACCATTATGTAATTCGTTAATTTCAGCGAATCCTTCTTCAAGGTTTGGAACTGATTGCTGGTTAAACGTTTTGACACGAGCCACAATGACATTACCTTCCACCCTAACGGTAGCCGCTTCAGTTTCAATGATTTCGCGGGTCAAAGTAACCATAAATGGTTCGAGTTCTTCGCGTTTAATTGTTAACGTAACCTCTGATCCTGGAGGGCCACGTAATAACTCGACTCCATCCTGAAGAGATTTATCCAATACCGTTTCACCATTAATTTCAATGATAAAATCGCCAGCCTGTAAGCCTGCTCGATAAGCCGGTGTGTCATCAATCGGAGAGATGATTTTAATGAAACCATCTTCCGTGGTGACTGTCATTCCAAGCCCGCCAAATTCCCCCGTGGTTTGTTCTTGATTCGCAATCATTTCTTCAGGGGTAATGTAGCCAGAGTGAGGATCTAAAGAGCGCAGCATGCCGTCAACTGCCGCTTGGATCAATTCATGATTATCAACCTCTTCAACATATTCCCCATGGATGCGGGAAAGGGTTTCAGGTATGAGTTGAATGCTATCAAGGATATTCCGACCAACCGCTTGGGATTGCGATAAGACGGGTTGAATTGAAAGCAGAGACAGGAACGACGCAATGAGAACAATGAATTTAATGGAACTTAGCTTTTGCATAATGAAATCTTCGCTTTGTAAGCTGTTTGACCTATCGGTGTGAATCGTCAATTTGCTGATGGCTTTAAAACTATATAGACCAACACTCAAGGATGTTAACCAAACTTATATTAGTATGTATTTGACATTGCATAATAAGAATTTCTAATGTTTAATCAATGATTTACCTGTCATTTCACTAGGTTTTGAAATTCCCAGCAATTCCAATAATGTCGGAGCAACATCAATGAGGCTTCCCGATTGAATTGTTGTATTATCATTTTTTCCAACGAGTAAGACGGGCACAGGGTTTGTTGTATGAGCTGTGTGAACACCCCCTGAAACAGGATCAATCATTTGTTCACAGTTGCCGTGATCGGCGATCACTAACATTGCCCCATTGCCCTCCTTGATACAATCAACCATCCTTCCCAATGCCCTATCCGTCGCCTCACACGCTTTAATTGTCGCTTTAAGGTCACCCGTATGACCGACCATATCAGGGTTGGCAACATTGACAATAATAAGACCCAACCCTTCATGAACGGCCTTGATAAAACTGTTAGTCACTTCAACTGAGGACATTTCGGGTGCAAGGTCGTAGGTTGCTACTTTTGGACTTGCGGGCATTGCTCTTTGCTCGCCAACTTCCCTTTTTTCTTTTCCACCATTTAAGAAGAAAGTCACATGGGGAAATTTCTCTGTTTCAGCAATTCTCATTTGAGTCAGCCCATGTTGAGCAACCCATTCGCCAAGAGTGTTGGTTATGGTCTTTTTACTAAAGACACATGGAAGCCACTGTTTGGGGGGCGTGAAATAGTCAACCATTGACAAGACACCACCTAGCTGTGGCTTGGAGTTGATTTCAAAACAAGCAAATCCGGGTTGGGCGATGGCCGCGGTTAGCTGGCGCATTCGATCAGCTCTAAAATTGGTAAAAAACACATAATCGCCTTCATTAAACCCGGAGTATGATTCGACAACTGTAGGCTGGATGAATTCATCGGTTTCATTGCGCCGCGTGGCCAATTGAACAGCTTCTTGGGCGCTCTTGGCTCGTATTCCTTTACCGTATACAAGTGTATTGAACCCTTTTTTGATTCGATCCCAACGATGATCTCGGTCCATCAAAAAGTAGCGACCGCTAACCGTGGCAATACTGGCTCCTTTAGGGAGATTGACTGCAATCGAATCTATCTGTTTTTCGGCATGGCCTGGAGGTTCATCACGCCCATCTGTAATTGCATGGATATAAACCTTTACTCCTTGTTTTGCAAACGCATTGGCTGTCGCAATAATATGCTTGCCAAGGCCATGAACGCCAATGTTTGAAACGATACCCACGATATGGACCGATTTATTTTGACTTTGGGCACACTGGGCCATGCGATTCACAACAGTTAACTCAGCCAATTGACCCGTTTTAATTGCCTGATTGATTTGCAGGATGGGCATTAAATTGACCCGTCCTGAACCGATGTGAAGATGCCCAACTTCCGAATTGCCAATACTTCCCGGGGGCAAGCCGACAGATTCGCCATGCGTAGTGAGTTGGGCATTAGGGCATGCTTCTAACAGTCTGTCGTAGTTTGGTGTGTGGGCTAAGGCAATGGCATTACCCTTCTGATGTGGGCTTAATCCCCAGCCATCTAATATGCATAAGGCTACTGGTTTGTGTAGCATGAGTGATTAAACCCAAACTCTAATTCTTGTGATAGGGCATGCCATTGAGGATTGAAGCTGCTCTGTATAACTGTTCCACAAGCATAACCCGGGCAAGGAAATGCGGAAATACCATCGGTCCAAAACCCAATGTAAAGTACGGGTCAAATTGTGGAAGCTGAGTTTTTCCCAAAGCTCCGCCAATGGCAAAAGTCATTTTTTGGAAGCCACTGTCACGCCAGCTTGCCAGCTTATTGGCAAATGTACAACTGGAAAGTGTAACTCCTCGCTCATCAAGTAGGCAAACCTTGTCGTTGAGACAATTTAAATGTTTTGGTTTTTTATCGTTAGGTTCAATTTCAACGATATTCACAGGACCTAAGTTAAGATTATTTCCAAGACCGTTAAACCTCTCAATGTAACGGTTGGTGATTTCCAACTCAGGTCCCGAACGCATTTTATTGACGGCAAGGATAGTAATTTTCATGAACAGATTTCTAAGTTCCCCTTGGTGGGAGCCCAGAGTTTTTCGATCTGGTAAAACTCACGTACTTCAGGTCGAAACAAGTGAATGATGATATCATTGGCATCAATCAAAACCCAATCACCGCTTTCCAATCCCTCCGTTCGGATAGGAATTTTTAATTGGTGTTTAAGCTTTGTCGTTAATTTTTCGCACAAGGATTGAACCTGACGTTTTGATCGACCTGATGCAACTACCATATAATCAGCGATAGAGGACCTTCCCTCCAAGTCAATCTTAACAACATCTAATGCGAGATTGTCATCAAGTAACTTCAGAACCCATTGTAGGGTTGTTAATTCTGCGTTTTGGGACAAAGTATCCGGATTAGAGGAAAGAAGAGCGGAACCCTTCGATTCCGTCTTAGTCTCTTGTGTCAGAGGTAAAACTCCATAAATCTAAGTATTATAGTTTCAAATGAACTCATCTTAAGGAAATAAATTATTTTGTAAAAAACTACAAGAATTTTGTTTAAACACCTTACATAAAATTAAAGCACTTATCGTAAAAGTTCAAGCCGAATATAATTTCTGGGTTTTGTTTTTCCGATGAGATATCAACTGCAGGTTGGAAAATCACAATTAAGTTTATAATTGAGAGATGTATGGATAAAAAAATTTATAGTTGTACTGAGGTTGCCGAAGTTGAGATCTATCTGACCAAGCTCAGTGATATTAATACTTTGGAAGCTGGAGGGTTAACTCCCCTCCACTTGTTTAGTGCTTTTAACACTTCAGTTGATGTGATTAACCTGATTATTTTTCATGGTGGGAATGTTGGGAAACAATCAAATTCCGGTCTAACACCTCTCCATCTTGCTTCAGCTTGTAATCCTTCTGCTGAGATTACAAGAGCCCTAATCAAAGCCAAAGCTTCTGTTGATGCCACTTCAAGCAATGGATTGACACCTTTACATGGAGCCGCTGCCTACAACAAAAATCCTGAAATAGTTGCGGAGTTAATTAATTTTGGCGCCGATATCAACAGTGAGTCAAATGGATTGGTCACGCCACTCATGGCTGCATCAGCGAATAATTCTAACCCCGAAATTATTAAGTTGCTGATTGCAAAAGGAGCCACTGTCAATCCACGAGATGAAACAGTCAGTACACCACTCCATGTCGCAGCTCAGATGAATAAAAATCCCGAAGCTATTCGTATTCTCTTTGAAGGAGGTGCAAAACTAGATGCTGTCAATTTAGAGGGACACACCCCTCTCCATCTTGCTGCCGCCCAAAATTCCAACCCTGAAGTGGTTCATCAGCTGCTTGAGGCCGGTGCTTCAGCCGGTTTAGCCAATCTTGATGGAAAGTTACCTTGCGATTTGGCTTTGGAATCAAACAAAAAACTTATCACTACCGATGCATATAAGACACTGCGAGCCGTTCATCATGAGAATTGGGGGACCAAGAAGTTTTTTCAGATGGCTACGTTGGCGGATGTTAAGAGATGTCTTAATGATGGTGCTCAACCGAACTTAAAAATTTCTCCAAATCACCTGACTCCATTGCATTGGGCGGTGCGGTGTTCATCTGATTTATTAGTGATAAAAGCTCTGGTTGAAGCGGGAGCTGAAGTTAATGCTGTTGATAGGACGGGGCTGATTCCATTGCACTGGGCTGTTCAAAATCCTTATATCCCAAGTGAGATTGTCACTTATCTTGCTGGGCAAGGCGGTGACTTAGAAGCCAAGGTCAAAAACGCATTATTAAGGCCATTGGATATTGCGGCTCGCAGTGCAGAAAAGGCCGAAGTTATTGAGACCTTAATCAAGTTAGGTTCATCACCCATCACCGATTCAGATTTAGACGAATCAGTATCCATTATCCATCGTGCTGCAACTAATCAAAGATGTCCAGAGCAAATTATTGACGTGCTTGTTCACAACGGTGTTGACCCCAAAGCCCTAGATAAAATGAATAACTCGGCAATCCACTCAGCTCTCAAATCTAATAAGATTTTTTTGAATACCATAAAAAAACTTGTTGAAGCTGGTGTTGACCCAAATTCACAAAACTCTTACGGGAATACTCCCTTGCACAAAATTGTACGCATGAGTTGTAATAATTCGGCTTTAGACTTTTTGATCAGATCTGGGGCGGATCCATATTTGGAAAACAAAAAAGGAAAGTCTCCTTTTGACGTTGCTTCGGACTCGGTTAAGCGCAATATCAAGCGGCTTGTTAACAAAATAAGTAATATTGAAGTCACCAAGAATGGTGCCCACCAAAAGCCGCCTTCAGACACTCATACTAATCTTGAACATGATCTGTTCTCACAGGGTTTAGAAGCTAAAAGCTAAAACCAATTGTGGTGACGACCACCATTTAGTTCTCAGGTAATGGCATACACCGATGAAAATAGGAGTTATAAGGGACTGGAAAACTACAAAGCAGTTTGTCATAGTGTTGGCGAATATGTTAATGGTCAAATACACACTAACGGGGTTGAAAGTTTTTGGAGCAAGTTAAAGCGTTCTCACAAGGGTATCTACCATAAAATGAATCCTAAACATCTTCAAAGGTTTGGTGATGAATTTTCTGGTCGTCATAACCTCAGGAATTATGATACCGAAGACATGATGCGTATTGTCTTTACTAAATTGGTTGGAAAGCATTTGCCTTACCAAGCCCTGATAAAAGACAATGGGCTTGATAACGGGGCGAGGAAATTATGATTGGAATTGATCAAAGTAGTGCCGATACCAGTCAGAAAGTAACTCATAGCTTCTCTAGCCATGATCCATTGTCCCTGAAAAAAAGAAAACAGGATTTTCTTGCTGCTTTGCGAAGCACGGGAAAGCTTGAATATAAAAGATACCTTGCATCCCCCTTGCGTTATGCTGGCGGCAAGAGTCTGGCGGTTGGACTTGTAATAGAAAAAATACCGGAAACTGTGCAAAGAGTGGCATCACCGTTTATCGGTGGGGGAGCCATTGAGATTGCTTTGGCACGTGAACTTGGTATTAAGGTTCATGCCTATGACGTTTTTGACATTCTTTGTTCTTATTGGAAAGTACAATTATCCTCCCCCAAAGCGTTGGCACGGAGGCTACGGGCATTTACACCAGATAGAAGCAGTTTTTCCAGTGTAAAAACACGCCTTGCAGCACATTGGAAGAATGGAGAAAAACTGAATCGATTTGACCTCGCCGCCCATTACTATTTTAATTCCAACACATCTTATGGCCCACACTTTCTGGGTTGGCCGTCAGATATATACCTTAATACAGAGCGTTATGCCAAAATGGTAGATAAGGTTGAATCCTTCAATGCTCAGGGGCTTTCTGTGCAATGTAGTGACTTCAAAAGGGTGATTATTCAGCATTCCAATGATTTCCTGTATTGTGACCCGCCCTACTACCTTGAAGAGGGAAATACTTTTTGTGGAATGTATCCACACCGAAATTTTCCCATTCATCACAAGGGTTTTCGCCACGATGTGTTACGGGATTTATTGCTGCAACACAAAGGAGGCTTTATCCTCTCCTATAATGATTGCTCAGTAATCAGAGACTGGTATTCTGATTGTCAGATAGAAACACCGGAATGGCAATACACTTTTGGCCAGGGAGATACCAGAATTGGCGAGACCAGGAAGAATCTAAATGGCGGGTTGCATATCAAGAAGTCACACGAACTGCTTATATGGAGAATGCCGGGATGAAACCAACCAGGGGTAGTAAATCTGATGATGCAAGAAAATATCGGGAAGAGGGACATGATGACGCAATGATATTTGCACTTCTCTTAGGGCTGGATAAAGATTACAGGAGGGATCCAAAAGCAAAAAAAGATGCTATTGACCCAGCTGGCGATTCACATTCACTTAAATCCGGTAAGAAAAAATGGCAAATTTTCTTGTACGGTCGCAATCGATTTATTTATGACGATGAATTTCAGGCTTTGAATGGGATAGGTCAGTTACTAATTCACTGTATTGACACATTTCCACCAAGATATAGCGATTATGTTGCCAACAAGAATAAAGCTAAAATAAGACTCCAAGTCCCTATGAGAGAACTTAAAGACCGCTTCCAACGTAAGGCATTGCTTAAAGCATTTCTACATAAGTCAATATTCAATGGTGGGGAAGTAAATTATCTTACTATCTTACACAACGACAAATACCACGTTTATTGGAGTGATGATGTGGTCTCGGCAATGAGTTTCTTATTTGAATTAACAAACTCAATGGCAAGGAAAAAGGATAAAGAAATGGACTACCAAAAGGTTCTATTTCGTTATAAGGGATTAAATGTTGGCGAACTTGAAATGAGAAATGACAGCGAAACACATTATGGCGAGGTTAGATTCAACATGATAAAAAAACAATGTATGAAATTGTTGGAAGACAAAGGATTTGAGTCCCTCAAATATTCTTCCGAAATTGTTGTTTATGGACAAGCCATAAAGAATTTTGGGAATTGGAATTAAACAATGCCCAAAATAAAGACATTCCCTAACCTAGGTCGTGGTCGTCCAATTAAGAACAAGCTGGCTGAACCTATAAACGACACGCCTGAAAATGTAATGAGGGCTGTTCTTGGAGCAAAGCCTAAAGCGACCGATTACTGGTATGAAAGGAAGCCTAGGGGGAAACCAAGATAAATCCTGGCATTGGTCACTTAAGTATATAATTCCCCTGAAAAAGGTAAGTTAGTAGAAAGAATTACTAGACACCTGATTAAAATAGCTTGGAAAGAGATTGGAGGAAGTTCAAGCAGATTATCTTTTGATAAACTCAATAGCTATTTAGTTCCTATAGGAAGGGAATAAGTAAAAAATTTAAACGGTAATGAAGTCGGAGAATATATTTCAAAAAATCTAAAGCTCTATGTTTTCGAAGCTCAAGTAGATATTCATGTGTTTATTGATAATGAATTTGTATTAGGGGAGGAATGTAAAGCTTATTCGGAAAATGCAATGATGAAAAGAATACTGGTTGGTTTCATGCTACTAAAACGAATCCACAAAGACCTTCTGTGTTGTTTGGTTCAACTTGAAAGCCAATGAGGAGGAGATTATTCAGAACCAGATAATCCAATCCAATTTGGAAGTCCACCAGCCCACACATTATTGTCCTTTTTCAAGAATATTGACCGCCAAGTTATCCCAATTTTGTAGGGTGAAAGAAATGTGAATCGCCCTATTAATGAGGAGGAATATTTTGAAGGTCTTAATATGAATTTACTTGAGAATGCCATTGACAAACTTAAGCAATAAATTATGAGGGCCAGCCGTGCAAAAAAAATTGGAAAAACCAATCAAACATCCCCATAGCGACCAACCAAAACAATAAGTTATAAGGGAAGAAGTCACTGGACCAACTCCACCAGAAATGGGTCAGATGCTGGTTAAGGACTATGAAATCGAATACAGGGATGAACCAGAATCAAGATGAAATTGTTACTAACGTTGACCATTCTTCAACAAAAATATTGTAGGTTTTATGTTTAGCAAGAAAGAAATTATAAAAGGGTGCGAAATTGTTTACAAAACAATGCCTCCCACACCGCAAATTGCTTGGCCTTTATTGCAAAAAGAGATTGGAACAGAAGTCTGGGTTAAACACGAAAATCATACCCCTATAGGAGCTTTTAAGGTAAGAGGTGGATTAACTTTCATGGATTGGCTGAACCAATGCCAACATAGCTCAAGAGGAGTAGTAACTGCGACAAGGGGTAATCATGGTCAAAGTATTGCTCGGGCAGCCAGCAAATTTGGCAAGGTATGTAAAGTGTATGTACCAAAGAATAATTCCCATGAAAAGAACAAGGCAATGAAAGCTTTCGGTGCGGAACTTATTGAGTATGGAATTGATTTTGATATGGCCAAAGAGGAAGCCCAACGTGTTGCAAAAGACGAAAACCTGACCTTTGTGCCCTCTTTTCATCAAGAATTAGTTAGGGGAGTTGCAACCTGTGCATGGGAATTGTTCATAGAGGTTAATGACTTGCACACAGTTTATGTTCCAATTGGATGCGGCTCAGGAGTGTGTGGGATGATTGCAGTGCGAGATGCATTACAACTTAAAACTCGTATAGTTGGGGTAGTTTCAGAGCGCGCACAATGTGCAAAGCTCTCGGTTGAGAGGGGATCTTTTATTTCAACGAATGAAGCTGAAACATTTGCTGATGGAGTGGCTGTTAGAGTACCGGTTCAAGAAGCATTAGATCACTACGCTAAAGGTGTTGAACGAATTGTTTCAGCTTCGGAAAGTGAAATAATGTTGGCAATACAATGTATATTTCGAACGACACACAATGTTGCAGAGGGAGCTGGTGCAATAGGGTTGGCAGGGTTAATCCGTGAAAGAGCTCAATTGCAGGGTAAAAAAGTGGGCTTTATCTTATCTGGTGGCAACATTGATATGGAGAAGTTTCGACAAGTCTTAAGCGGTGAAGTTCCAATGTTCAACTAGTTGCTTAATAGTTCTTGCGGTAGTATGAACCACCCCCAATGAATTCTATAATCTAAGATGTTACCGAGGTGCAAGAGAAACAACAGTTACGAAAAGCCAGTACTGTTGTTAAAGCCCCATTCATCAGGTTAGAGATGATTGAGAGTTAAATATTGGATTCCCTTATTGTAAAAATTCTCCCAGATTATCAAGTCAAAAAAATTCTTCCGTCTAGAACGTGTAATTTGGGCATTTTAACTTTTATAATCCTAGAAACTGAATTCAATTTTAGATTGCATTCAGTTGAACATTAAATTAAACTCTGTCAAAGTTATTACATTTTAGTAGGTAGAAAAATGAATCTGAATCTGTTTCAAATCTGGGCAACAGCATCAAGCAAGCAGCGCAATTTAGGAGAGTTAAAAGCATTCACCCCCCCCCCCACCATTATAAGGGTTTAATTCGTTGTTTAAGGAGTAATAATCCTAATCGTGACCACTCAAATACAAGCCGTAATTTTGGTCTGTGGTCAGTTCTTTTCTTTCTCGTTTCATGGAGTGTGTTTCTACCAGTCAACGTGTCGGCACAAGATTCGTGGATCTGTCCTATCACGAATGCTCCTATACCCGTCTCAGGCAACATCAATTGTACAGTAACGGCCCAAACAAATGATACTATAAGAATCTCTGTTTCAGAAAGAGTAATTTCTACCACTGTTGCGAATACTTATGGGATTTTAGCACGGCATCCAGCGACAGGAGATATCAATATTAGAGTTTCTGGAGGAAGTATTACCACCACTGCTGCGAATAGTTATGGGATTTTGGGATGGCATCAGGGCAGAGGTAATTCAGCAATTACTGTATTGGGTGGGAGCATCAATGCCAAGGTCAGGACCGAGGGTTCGGCTGCTCACGGAATTTGGGGACAACATGAAGGTAACGGTAATAAATCAATTTCTGTAACTAAAGCGGATATCACCACCACTGCTGCGAATAGTCATGGGATTTATGCAAATTTTCATACCGCTGCAAACACAGGAAATATCGGAGTTACAGTTTCTGGAGGAAGCATCAACACCGAGGAACAGGGTTCGCACGGAATTTATGGACGACATACAGGTACCGGTAATGCATCTATCTCTGTTTCGGGGGGAAGCATCACCACCAAGGGTTCGAGTGCCTCCGGGATTTATGGACAACATACAGGTACCGGTAATGCATCTATTTCTGTTACGGGGGGAAGCATCACCACCGAGGATCAGACCGCTAACGGAATTTTGGGATGGCATCAGGGCGCAGGGAAAGCATCTATTTCTGTTACGGGGGGAAGGATCACCACAAATGGCCAAAGTGCGCACGGAATTTGGTTACTACATCAAGGTACAGATATAGCATCTATCTCTGTTACGGGGGGAAGCATTACCACAAATGGCCAAAGTGCGCACGGAATTTATGGACAACGTACAGGTGCCGGTAATTCATCTATTTCTGTTTCTGGAGTAAGAATCAACACTAAACACAATAACACAGTAGTGGGGAATCGTAAATTCGGAATTTATGGACTACATACTGGCAAAGGTGATAATACTATTTCTGTATCAGAAGGAAGTGTCACCAATGTGGGGTATAACGGCATCGGAATTTATGGACTACATACTGGCACAGGTAATAATACTATTGAAGTGACAAGTGCGAGTATCATGACCGATGGTACTCTTGCTTTCGGAATTCAAGGACATCATTTTGGCACAGGCGATATTACTGTTGAAGTGACAAATGCGAGTATTATGACCGAAGGTAATCAAGCTTACGGAGTTTATGGATTCAATCAAACTTCAAATAAAGGTAATATAACAATTGCCGTTTTTGGGGGCAGTATCACCACCAATGGCCAGGGTGCTCACGGGATTGTTGGAGGACATTCTGGCACAGGGAATTTCGACATAAGTGTTTTAGAGAAGGCGGCAATCACAACTGAAGGAGCGAGTTCACACGGGATTTATGTCCGCTATCAAGGAACTCAAGCCACCGAAGAGGAAACCGGAGACGCCGTTAGCGAGAAAATAGCTATTGATGTTGCAGGGGGAAGCATAACGGTCAACACTGACGAATCTTACGGAATTTATGTATGGCATGAAAATACTGGAGAGGGTAATGTGAGTATTACCACGCGAGATGGTCACACCATCGCGACTGAGGGAGCGAATGCACATGGTATACACATTGAGCATGCTGGTATCGGGTCGAGTGAGGTTGTCGTTGACAATATTACGGCGAATGGTGTTGGTGCTTATGGTATAAAATTCGGTCGTTTAAACGATGACGGCGAAATTGAAAGAGTTTCGGCAGTGAGTGTTGACGATGATGGCAACCAGAAGTTATTGAATGAGGATGGCTATCGACCACAGATGGTTCGTATTAATGGCACAGTGATGGGTGGTCAAGAGAAGGAGGATGGTACTGACGGTGCCGGTGTATTCATGGCGGGTGGTGGTCGCGTGACGATTGGCTCCGAAGGCGTTCTTGGGGCTCAATCGGGTATTGCCATTCTTGCAGCGGGTGTCAATCCGACAGAAGAAGACACTGGTACAGAAGAAAATGCAACGCCACGAAAGCTGTACGTTAATATTGAATCAATGGATGACAAACCATGGGAACGCTTAGATGGTCACATTGTGAATGAGGGTGGTCAAACAATCCTGGCGGTCAATGAAACAAATGTTTTTGATAATGGCCGTATTGATGCTTGGGCTCCGGTTGGATCACTGCGTGAAGTTCAACTCAATCCTAGCGAAGATTTTAGTACGCTTGACTTCTCCGAAGAAGAAGATTGGTCACGTCGCTATCAATCTCATGCTGGTGCTTACGAAGCCTTACCTGGAGCCGTTCGTCGTATTGACACCATCGCCTGTCATGTGCCCACACAACAGAATTACATCGGTGTATGTGGCGGACGGGGTCAATACACCCCGGACCAAACCACAACCGGAATGAGCTATGCGTATGACCAGCAGGCTCTCCACGGTCATATCATGAGGCCGTTGAGCGAACAGGTCTCGGGATGGGCGGGTCTGCGGCAGGTGTCCGGTGAAGC
>MPNP01000025.1 GCA_002239085.1 Rhodobacteraceae bacterium bin131
ATCTTTCTGACCAGCGTTTTGAGTTCAATGTGTTCATCGGTGAGATACATTATAGAATAACCAGTTAGTTAGTTTTATATATACTTAATCAATTTGGTAATTTATTCAATCGGTAAATTTGAAGGTCGCAAACTTGACGGAAAAATCATTACAATAAACTCGGCATCGGTTAGCCTTGGGTTAACTTATTTTCTATTTCTTTCAGCGAATTTGACGCAGTTATACCGATTGGTCAAGGGGTATTGAAAACCATTAAACTGCCGTAAAGTCATTTGGAAACATCTTCATTATCATAACCGGGAAAACACTCGCATTGAATGATTTGCACGCTGCTTTCTTCTGATTTTTCATTTTAGCCTTCAATGTTTTGTTGGGAATGGCTTACCCAAGCTGCAGGTGAATTTTTCAAATATAGAAGGAGACCACCAAAAGGTGTGATTTCTTGTTTAGCTCATATCAGTTTACATAGCCATCTTTCTTGAGTTCCAACATGTACTCGCGAAAACTCTTGTAAAATAAGAGTCACTACTCAAAAAAAGGTCACTACTTATCACCGATTCTTCGTTCAAATTCAACGACTTATTTCTGACTTATTTTTGGAAAATATATACCAAAGAACCACAAAATATTTGACTACAAGAAAAAATATACGGCCAATGATATTTGATTGAAAAAATGACCAGAGGTGCCAAATGGTCAAAGAGGGATTGTGGATGAAAATTAGTTGATATTCGGTCTAAAAGTTTGGCTTAATCTGGAATCCCGTTCTAATTTGAATTGTAAAAA
This sequence comes from Rhodobacteraceae bacterium bin131, assembly GCA_002239085.1. GTDB lineage: Bacteria > Pseudomonadota > Alphaproteobacteria > Rhodobacterales > Rhodobacteraceae > MPNP01. The sequence continues at coordinate 787 of MPNP01000025.1, forward strand.
ATTTTGACAGCTGCCTCCTGTTGGATCTCGCTTTCTTCATTAATTGAATTGATTTGGTGACTTACGGGTTGATTGGAAAATTAAAAAAGGTCAGCAATCGTTTGTTGTGGTAGCCATAGATATTCATCTTCAAACCGCACTTCCAACTTCAATTTGCCATCTTCGACTTGGTAAATCAGAAAGAGTTTAAAATACCAAGATCCTACTCATCAAGTTCTATGCCAGTTTGCCTACGGTTAGCTAACCATTTTGCTTCGACCACCAAGTCTGAAAAACTGTACTCAAGTGTATATCGAAGTTCCCTCGCTTCCTCCAAACCTTGAGTAGTAGCCAAAATGAGCCAAGAAAGAGCACGAGTAGGATCTGCCTTTTGGATGCCGTGTCCATAGGCATACATATAGCCCAGGGCGAGCTGGGCTTCAGCATTTCCCTGATTTGCCAAGGGACGGAATTCACGCAGTGCAGTCTTATAATCACCATTTTCAAAGGCTTGTTTTCCTTCAAGGATATTTTGAGTAGCATACTTTTTTATCAAGTTGAAGAGTTTCTGATATTGATTGCTATATTCTGCCTTGGACGAACTCATCGCTTCTGCCAGTTTTAAAGGAGTTTCAAAATAATTCTTATCGGGTTGGGAATGATTAGGGTCGGCACCAGCCTCAAGCAAAAGATGGGCGATTTTTATATTTCCCAACAAAACTACATCATATAGGGGTGTGCGACCATTATCAGCAGGAAAATTTAGATAGGAAACAGGTAGGAGGAGGTTGATACACTCGAGGGTTACTTCGGATGGTCTTGTTAGCACTGCCTCATGCAAGGGTGTACGTCCATTGACGTCATCAAGCATATTAGGATCTACATTATCCTCCAGCAATAATCGGACAATCTCGGGGTTGCCGTGGCTTACAGCTTCATGCAAAAAAGAGATAAAATCGTAGTAATCCGTTCTATAATTAGGATCGGCACCAGCCTCCAATAACAGTTGGACAATCTCGGGATTCCATAGGCAAAACGCTTCCTCTAAAGTCGAAGTGGTATATAAAAAAGAATGCCCATCACGTTCATAATTAGGATCGGCATCAGCCTCCAACAATAGTTGGACAATTTCAGGATTTCCTTGGCTTACAGCTTCATGTAAAATTGTGTCACATAAGTCATCTCCAAGAGGATTGGGATCGGCACCAGCCTCCAATAATAGTTGGACAATTTCAGGATTGCCTTGTTTGATAGCTTCATCCAGGTCAAACCAACCGATTCCTACATCGGCTTCCAGTAACAATTCAACAATCTTGGAATTGCCTTGCCTGATAGCGTCATCCAGATCAAACTCACTCGCACCGTTCTCCAGCAAGAGTTTGACAATCTCGGGATTTTCTTGCCTGACAGCTTCCTTTAAAACAGGTCTACGAAAATCATCCACATGATAATTGGGGTCGGCTCCAGCCTCAAGCAAGAGTTTGATTGTTTTGATATGTTTACTTCTAACTGCTTTTAAAAGGAGGCTATTTCCGTATTGATCATAAGTATTTGGATCGGCACCGGCCTCCAGCAATATCTTGCAAATATAGATTTCTCTTAACCTAAACGCATCACTTATGGGTGTTTTACCATAGAAATCAATAATATTTGGGTTGGCACCCGCCTCCAGCAACAATTTGATTATCTTAATATTCCCAACCCAACTCGCTAGGGGTGTCCGGCTACTGATTTCTGGATTTAAGAGACATGGGTCGAAGCCAACATCCATCAAAAGGTAGATAATTTTATATTCATCAGGAGTTTTTAAAACTACATTATGTAAAGGTGTGCGGCCATCTTTGTCGAATTGCTGAACATTAGGATCTGCACCACTTTTAATATAAAATTGAACCATATCAGGTTTTCCTTGTATGACTGCGTCATAGAGCCCTTTGTTCAATGATCTGGACATTATACTAAGATTGGTGAATTGCGGTAATCGGCCCTTAGGTCAGGGCTATTGCATTTGCGATTTTACAATGGTTTGCTTGCTGACGAACTATATTTTTTCAATATTTACATTTATTGCCAGTAAAAAGAAATAAAATTCCTTTAATCTCCTTCTGGAAATAATCTGCGAGAGAAAATTACGTGAAATGTGATAGTATGTTATTTCAAATGCGATGCCCTGCCCCTAGGGTACATTTTTAGGTTGATTTTCGCTGGATTATCTAGTTGATTGACTCTTAACAACCTTCGGAACAAAATCAATTTTACTGGTGGTAAAATAGGTTTTAAATCAAACCAAAATAGCGTTCAAAGAATACACTAAGCTTATCCAAAACCTTTTGCTTTTTCTCCGCATATCCATTGAAACGTGAAACTGGTGGCAGTATTTTTGTTATAGCTGTACCAGTGACTGTTATTTCTCCATCCCGAAAAGCATTGACTACAAAAGATTTGGTTTCTTCAAGATCTAAACTCTCTTCCTGAATTATTCGTTCAATCTCCTCTTTTTTCTTGGAAGCTACAAAGTTGTACCAAGCCGAATCCACCTCTTCATTAATTGAAATTGAATCTACAAATTGTTCAATTAGATCTTTCTTGCTACGCAAACTGGGACTTGATTTTACTGCCAGTGTGATTTTAGCCTTAATTTCTTTTTCTTCATCTGAACCTTTTTTCTTAAGGTACTGTTCAACCAGTAGCAGAATATAATTTACATTGATTTCGACCTGCTTTACTAATTCAATCTCAAATACCACATCATCATTAATAACCTCTTTATCTGAATTAGTATTTTTCCGGTATTCATGGTGTAAGTCCAGATAAACACTCTGATAATCCTGGAAATCACGTACGGTTATGATTTCAATACCAGCAAAATCATCAAACGCAGTGAGAATATTCTTCAGCCTTAGAATTTCACCAAAAATCCTTATGAAGGACTTTTGTTCAAATTCACCAATGATTGGTTTTCCAAGTGGGAAACTTGAGACTAGTTCCTCAATATACTTTTGGTATGTTTCGTAATAGTCTTCAAAAGGTTTAAGAAGAACAATACCTTTGGCATCCTTGTTTCCAAATAGTGCAAGTGCATCATTTGTTTGCTGTTCTAGATCACGAAAAGATATTATGTTTCCGTAGGTCTTGACTGAATTAAGAATGCGATTGGTTCGAGAATAAGCCTGAATAAGGCCGTGGGTTCGAAGATTTTTGTCAATCCAGAGTGTGTTGAGAGTAGTCGCATCAAATCCTGTCAGGAACATATTGACAACTATCACGAGATCAAGTTCACGTTTTTTCAGTCTAAACGACAAATCCTTGTAGTAGTTCTGAAATTTGTCAGCAGAGGTATCAAAACTGGTACCAAACAGGCTATTATAGTCCTTGATGGCTTCATCCAGAAAATCTCTAGAACTTTGATCCAACCTTTCGGTTTCAAATTCTTCCTCGGTCAGCAATCCGTCCAATTCCTCTTCGTTGACCGAAAAACTGTAGATCAAACCCACCTTTAGTCGTTCGTCAATGGGAAGTCTGGTTTGTTGTTCAATAAATTCGGTATAATATCGCTTTGCAGCCTCAATGGAAGAGGTGGCAAACAGAGAATTAAATCCTTTCAACCGCATTCCATTATGTTTGTAGTTGGAGCTAGCTTTGGTTTTTTGATCGAAATGTTCAAAGATATACTTCACAACCTGTGTAATACGTTCTGGAGCCATTAATGCCCGCTCGGTGTCGATGGCAGGCACATCCTTATTATCAATATCAGGTGATGATTTAATCGTGTTGATATAGTCAATCCGAAAGGGTAACACGTTCTTGTCATTTATTGCATCAACTATAGTATAGGTATGTAGTTTGTCCCCAAAAGCCTGTTCGGTTGTACGTATCTTTGGATTTCCATGAGTGCCGGCATTATCTGAAAAAATTGGCGTCCCGGTAAAACCGAAGAGATGGTAGCGCTTGAAACTTCTTGTTATATCTTTGTGCATGTCCCCAAACTGGCTTCGGTGACATTCGTCAAAAATCAATACAACATGAGCATCATAGGTTGGATGTTTCTTATTGTTTGCTACAAACCGGCTTAGTTTCTGTATGGTGGTAATAATGATTTTAGCATTAGGATCTTCCAGTTGTTTTTGAAGAACCGCAGTAGAAGTATTGGAATTTGCAGCTCCTTTTTCAAATTTCTCATATTCCTGCATAGTCTGGTAATCCAGATCCTTACGGTCGACCACAAATAGCACCTTGTCAATATCTGGTAGTTTTTTAGCCAATTGGGCTGCTTTAAAACTAGTTAAGGTTTTGCCACTACCAGTGGTGTGCCAGATGTATCCTCCTGCTTTTAATTTCCCCAGCTGTTTATGGTTAAAACTTGTTGTTATACGTAGAAGAATCTGTTCCACTGCCACAATTTGATAGGGCCTCATGACCATTAGTTTTCGTTCGACATCAAAAACGCAGTACTTTGTCAGGATATTTAGCAAAGTGTGTTTGGCAAAGAATGTCTTGGTGAAATCATTCAGTTCAGCAATGTGTTGATTTTTTGCATCTGCCCACCAGCTGGTGAATGAAAAGCTGTTTGATGTTTTATGTCGTGACCGTTTTTTAAGTATTTCAGATAAATGACTATCACGTACCGTATTGCTGTAATATTTTGTCAGAGTTCCATTGCTTATAACAAACAGTTGAACATACTCAAATAGACCGGTTCCTGCCCAAAAACTATCTCGTTGGTATCGGTTAATCTGATTAAATGCTTCACGTATGTCAACACCACGACGCTTGAGTTCCACATGAACCATCGGTAAACCATTAACCAGTATTGTTATATCATAACGGTTGCTTCTCCTTCCTTCAGCTTCAAATTGGTTGATTACCTGCAGAGAATTGTTATGGATATTCTGTTTATCAATCAGGTGAACGTTCTTGGCGGTACCGTCATCACGTTTTAGAATCTGAATAAAATCTTCCTGAATACGTGCTGTCTTCTCAACAATACCATCATTGATATTAGCGATTTTGGTCGCAAAGAAATTTTTCCATTCAGGATCGGAAAATTTGAAGTTATTCAGTTTCTCCAATTGGTGTCGGAGATTGGATTCCAGTGCTTCTTCAGGGGTGATTGGCAAGTATTCATAAGCTTGCGATTGCAATTGCTTAATGAAAGCCTTTTCCAGTTGAGCTTCAGTTTGAAAGGCTGATTCTCTATTTTCATCGGGTAAGTATTCAGCGACAACAGTACTTTCGCTGGATATGGCAATAGCCTCGTAGCGGTTGGAGTTTAATTCTCCCTTATTATTATTTTTTGTTGCCAATGATCAAATTAGCTAAATTCTGCTTATTCTTCTGAAAAAAGTTTTTTCAACTCATCACCACTTTTCTTGACTACTTTCCCATCTTCACAGAAGACAGCATATTGTCCCAACCGCCACTTTCTTTCCAAGTCTCTTCTTACCAGCTTGGCGAAGGCCTTCTAAATGTTGAAGAGCTTCTTGTGATGGGGAGTCTGTTTTAATTATTTGCATTTGCTAAGTTCCTCAAGAATTTTGTAGTCGCTGTAATCAACAATATAGCGTTTATCACCAAATTGTTCAAATACAAGTTTTGGTTTATTTTCATTATTCATACAGCAAGTACATTGGTCTACGATATAACTATAATTGTTCAATAGAAGGTTAAGGCTTCTTGGAAATCTTCTTCTTATATCCTTAGTCGGTATGTTATGACCTCCTTTTTTAACCCGTTCTGCCACCCGATTAATTGAAATCTCGACATTTGGGAGTGCAAGATAGAATAAATTTATTTGCCAACTTTCAACTTTAAGTCGGTCAATAAGTCGTAAGTAGGCTCTCCCTGATGGAGTGGTTTCGAAAGCAAAATCGTTTTGAGCAACAATACACTTCTCTATTTCATTTAGAAATAAACGACTAGCGGTCAGCAAGTTTTTTCAGGAGAGAACGGAGATATTCCAGCAGCAATCAAATCTGCATTGATAAATTGAGAACTATTTGTAAGTATTGGTAGATAATCGAAAGAAAAAGTAGTTTTGCCTGCACCGTTGGGGCCAGCTATAATCCAGCATGTCGGCATTAAGCAGCTTCCTTAAAAGTGAGAAGTTTGTCTCGATAATATTCATATTGTTGTTGACGAGCTTTGATTTCTGCGGGGAGACCAATGGAAAGGTCGTTTACCAGACTATCGAATTTATCTAGGATGGAGACAATTCTCTCTTGCTCCTTATTTGATGGAATATTGATAGGGATCTTTGAAAGACTCTTGCCTGAGATGCGTCTTACACTTGTTCCCGTTATATGAGGTTTCTTCTGCTTGTGAAAATATTCCGTCTGGAAGAAATATGATAAGTATTTGGGATTGAGTGAGTGTTGGAATATGTAAGCATCAGTGCTGATAGCAACGTTTTCAACACCAATCCATGCTACAGCTTTTGCTACAGCGTCATCATCTTCACTCGTTGTAGCAATCACTAAATCACCACTTTTTGCTTTACGCAATCGAGAAGCGACTTGCGGATTGATATATGATTTGGTTTCTTTAGCCCATACCCCGAAGTGAGTGTGTATTTGGCCGTAGTGAATACAGCCAATTCCAGATTCAGTGAAATCGGACTTATTGATACCTGTGCCACGAATAAAAGTTCCAATCTCACCCAATGTAGTCCATTTTACCCCCCCCCTCTGGGTATTTTCATCAAATGTCAAGAGTTTGTCTCGGTAATATTGATACTGCTTTTTTCGGGCCTCTAGTTCTGCCTCTAGTTCTGCCTCTAGTTCTGTGAATGTGTCCAGAATTTTCACGATTTTATTTTGTATTTCTAAAGGTGGAACGGCAATACTCAGTTTTGAGTAAGTACTAATCCAATGTCTAGCATGATAGTGAGGTATAAATTTGATGGTTTGCATCGCGAAGTAAATGAACCTAGGCGATACATTGCTGTTGGGTCTCGGTTTCAGCAATTTCATAGCTGAAGATTTTGCCTTAAAAGGGAATGTAACCCATTTAAATGCGGTTGTGAAATCATCGAAAATAATGAGGGGTTTTTCTTGGGATGCAGGATATATTCCATCAGTTTCATTTGTATAACCAAGAAAAAATGTTTCTCCGGCTGTAAGGACTGGAGTGTCATAACTGTCGTCATATGACGCTGATTTTACAAGATATTTGTTCGGTTGTTCATAGTCTAGAAGCTCACCCAACTCCTTGAAAGGAACACCCTCACTATAATTTTCTGTAATCAACCGTTTAATTTGGTTCATTTCTCAATCCCTTCTAGATCAGCCACTATGGAATCAATTTTTTTTCTCAATTCAGCTTGATTAAATACTATACGAGAAATTTGGGAGTTTAGTGCCTTGATATCTACAACCTCTCTGTTGTCTTCTGGTTCTACATAAGAAGTTACAGCAATATTGTAGTCATTCTCAGCTATCTTCTCACTGCTTACAACTTTTGCGAAATATTCTACATCTTGGCGATTTTTAAGGGTATCAATAATTTTTTGCTGATGCTCTGCTAGGATTTTATTCTTATTTCCACTACGGATAAATTCCTTTGATGCGTCAATAAACAATATGGCGTTATCAAGTTTGGATTTCTTCAATACAATAATGCAGGTGGCAATAGTTGTACCGAAAAAAAGATCAGGTGGTAATTGAATGACTGCATCAACGTAGTTATTGTCAATCAGGTATTTTCGAATTTTTTGCTCAGTACCCCCACGATAAAGTACACCGGGAAATTCGACAATAGCTGCCGTACCGTTAACCGCCAACCAGGATAAAATATGCATAGTGAAAGCAAGGTCAGCTTTACCCTTGGGAGCTAGTACTCCAGCTGATGCGAAGCGTGGATCATTAATCAGTAAAGGATTATCTTTTCCTTCCCAATTGGTGGAATAAGGAGGATTGGAGACAATTGCTTCAAAAGGCTCATCGTCCATATGAGCTGGATTAATGAGGGTATCACCATGTGCGATATCAAATTTTTCGAAATTTACATCATGTAGGAACATATTTATTCGGCATAGGTTATAGGTGGTCAAATTGATTTCCTGACCAAAGAATCCTTTGTGCACTTTGTCCTGACCCAGTACCTTTACAAATTTTAGCAATAGAGAGCCTGACCCACAGGCAGGGTCGTAAACTTTGTTGACCTCGTCTTTACCGATTACGGTGATATGGGCTAATAATTCTGAGACTTCCTGTGGGGTATAAAACTCACCTCCTGATTTCCCAGCTGTTGAAGCATACATGGTCATAAGGTACTCATAAGCATCACCAAATAAATCAATGGTATTGCTGGAAAAGCCCCCATCATTGCTCAACGGTAAGTCGCCAATGGCTTCAAGCAAATTAACTAATTTTTTATTACGGTTGGCTACGGTTGCGCCCAGCTTGGTGCTGTTTACATCAAGTTCATCAAAGAGGCCTTTTATCGCATCCTCACTTTTCGCACCACGGGCAGAGCCTTCGATATTGGCGAATATACGGCTCATAGTTTCGTTGAGGTTGGCATTATGCCGTGCATTTTTCTGCAAATTTACAAAAAGCTCTGAGGGTAGGATAAAAAACCCCTTTTCTTTTACCGTTTCGGCACGAGCGATTTCTGCCACGGAATCATCCAACTTTGCATAATCGAAATCGAATTTACCTGCTTTTTGTTCCTGCTCATTAAAATAAGAAGTTAGATTTTCAGAGATAAAGCGGTAGAACAACATGCCGAGAACGTAACTCTTGAAGTCCCAACCATCAACGCTACCTCGCAAATCATTAGCAATACGCCAAATTGTCTTGTGAAGTTCTGCTCTTTCTACTTCTTTATTATTGTTCATAAATCTTCATCCGGTAACTACTCAGGTAGTCTGCATTAATATATTGAGAACTATTTGTAAGTTTTGGTAGAGAATCCAAAGAAAAAGTAGTTTTGCCTGCTCCGATTGGGCCAGCTATAATCCAGCATGTCGGCATTAAGCAGCTTCCTTAAAAGTGAGAAGTTTGTCTCGATAATATTCATATTGTTGTCGACGAGCTTTGATTTCTGCGGGGAGTCCAATCGAAAGGTCGTTTACTAGACTATCAAATTTATCAAGAATGGAAACAATTAATTCCTGCTCATCAAATGTTGGTACGGCAATTCTTGTTTTCTGGAGATTCTTGTTGTATAACCGACTTATAGTTCCACCATCTGTTGTCCATTCAACAACTTGATACCAATATTGGAGATACCTATTGGATACCATAGATTCATCGTTGTCAAGCCAAACAATGTTAGAATCTTGGTAATACGAATCATCGCCGCTATAAGGTATTGCTCGGCCAATTGTGCCTGCTGCTGAAATTAAGATATCACCTTTTTTTGGAAAAGGGTATTTCTCTCTGTACAGATCGTAAAGTTTACGGGGGATAAAAGCATCCGGCAAACCTCCAAATGTACCAATTTTAAAAAATGGAATTTCTCCAGAACTAGTGGTTTGGCTCTTGAAAATTCTCCTACACATCTTGATATTTCCAATCTCACCCAAAGTTATCCATTTTACCCCCCCCCGGGTATTTTCATCAAATGTCAAGAGTGTGTCACGGTAATATTGATACTGCTTTTTTCGGGCCTCTAGTTCTGCCTCTAGTTCTGCCTCTAGTTCTGTGAATGTGTCCAGAATTTTCACGATTTTATTTTGTATTTCAAGTGGGGGAATGGGGATCAATAATTTTGCAAGGGATTTACCCTTAACGTTAGGTACTCCAGCACCCTGCTTTAAGTTGTAAATTTTTTCCTGAAGATTCTTCAGAAAATAATATACAAATCTAGGAAGCAATTGCTTTTCATCTGGCTTAACAGAAAATGCGTGTCCTGAAAGAAATACTGGGGAAGTCCAAAAACTAACAAATCCTGCATTTGCGCCATCACCAGAAACGGCAATGGTTTCACCTGTTCTGTTTGGAGTGTTGTGATAAAAGGCTGGTTTTACCCCCCCCCGATGACAGGGATATTACCAAGGGTAATTTCCTTCTTTGTGATTGAAGACCCACGATTAAATTGGCAAACTTCTCCTAATTCTTTATATATTGCGCCTTCTTCTATGAGAAAGAGATTCAATTTATTTCCCTGATTCATTCTTGTACACCTTCAAGCTCATTAACAATGGCATCAATTTTTTTCCTCAATTCAGCTTGATTAAATGCAATATGAGATATTTCGGAGTTTAGGGGCTTGATATTCTACAACCTCTCTGTTGTCTTCTTGTTCTACATAAGAAGTTACAGCAATATTGTAGTCATTCTCAGCAATCCCTCGTTCCGCGCTCAAATAAATAAAAAACCCGTTAGATTACTTGTGACAAAGGCATTGACATGCGATTATCACAACAACTTCAACTTAACCCAACGGATGAACATTATGATATCTCAAAATAGATTTCCGGTCAAGCCCCAATTTATCCCCAAACAAGACACAACACTCTATGGTGGTGTCCTTCTGTCTTTGAAGATTTTGTATGATCAGTAAATCCTTCACCATCGCCTTGGTGATCGCACTTGTTCTCATGGCTGGCTGGATGGTCAGATGGTTCTGAGTATCATGCTCTTGAACATTGTAGGCTGGGATTGGGTCGCGAATATTGATCAACTGAAGGATAACAAGGTCTTGGGAAAGATTGTCTTCCGACTTGAACCGCTGTTCTTTGTGTATGAAAGTATGGCTGCGAGGAGCAATTGTGGCAATTAGTGCCAAAAAGAGCGCTTTTGAGTCACACAATCAGGGTAACAATAACTTTTTATTATGTCGAAAATCGAATCAGGAGTTAAATATTACCAAAACTGGTAAATGACCTTATATTTTTAATTTAGGTCTCTGACCAACGAAACCACTTTAAATATGAGTTATTCCGTTAAATATATAAGCCCCATTCCTTTTGGGGGCTGCACTTAATTGAAAAAATGAACTAAGCAAGACCCTTCAAAGGGATTATAGTTGGATTTAGATACCACCCCGTTTGTTGAATTTTCTATTGCTATAAGTTTCTATCCTCAATCCGACCTCGGAGATTCTTCACATGGCAAAATTAAATCAGCAGGATTGAACTTTGCAATTGTTATCCATGTGGAGCCATAGCGTCTTATATCATGAATGAAATACTCACTCCCTAAATTAATTCGACCCTCACTTTCAATAACAATTATGCTGCTTGCATCAAGCCAACCCTTCTTTTTGGCGCTTTCAAGTGCTGGCATAGATAGGTTTTTGTAGTAGGGTGGGTCAAGAAAAACTAGATCAAACGCGAGCCTAACATTTCTAGGAAGGTGTGTTGCGTCAGCCTTAAACAATAATGTCTTAGAGGTTAGTCCAGCACGTTCCACATTGCGTTTAATGAGTTGAAAACAAATCGGATTATTTTCAATAAATACGGCAAACTCAGCGCCTCTTGACATCGCTTCAAGACCCAACGCCCCTGTTCCAGCAAACAGGTCTAATATGCGGGCATGCTTAATTCGATTCCCAAGATGACTGTTGGTTAGCAAGTTAAAAATATTTCCCCTAATTCGACTAGCGGTAGGTCTGATAATTGATGCGTTACCCTTACCACGAAAAGTATTGAGCTTTAGTCCTTTAAGTTGCCCAGCAATAATTTGCATAAAGGTAAATTCCTGAGGGCTTATTGACGTAGCAATTCCTTGAGGTTACTGTCTGGATTTGACAGTGCTTCAGGGTTCACTTGAATTCCTTTCTCCAATAAGCGTTTGCCGACCATAAAGGATCTTGGATCATTGACCGCATCAACAGCAAGTAAACGACCACCTTGCATATACCAGAAGCAAACTCCATCAGTTGCTAGATTATTGCGGGTTATAATCTGGTCATAGCCCTGATTAAGACCGGCAATTTGTAGTTTAGCATCATACTGATCTGACCAAAACCAAGGAACAGGGTCATAGTTAACTGCATTGCCATGAATGTTTTTAGCAATAACTTCTGACTGATCAATTGCATTTTGAACACTTTCAAGGCGAATCCTTGTATTCTTGTGAGGAAATGAAGCACAATCACCCGACGCCCAGATGTTAGGGCAAGAAGTTTGACCTTTTGTATCAACCTTGATGCCGTTTTCGATATCTAATCCAGCTTGAGCTGCTAATTCAACTGAAGGTGATATACCAATACCGACTATAACCAAATCAACATCTATCCTTGAACCGTCTGATAAAGTCACAGATTGAACTCTTTGATCACCATCTAAAGCCTCTAATCCAACGCCTTCAATTAACTTAACATTATTTTTTTTATGCAAACGGCGAAAAAAATTAGCCGTTTCTGGAGCCGCAACCCTTTGGAGAATCCGTTGTGCAGCTTCAACCAAGGTCACCTGCAATCCCTTTGCTATTAAAGCTGAAGCTGTTTCTAAACCAATATATCCCCCTCCAACTATGAGCGTTTTACTTCCAGGGACTAACTCGGACTGGATAGTGTGAATATCCTTTAGATTTCTTATAGTATGTACACCGAGCAAATCGCCGCCCATAGATGGAGGAAGCTTTTTGGGAACTGACCCAGTTGCCAAAACCAAGTGATCATATGAAAGTCTGTCATGACTTGTTTTTATCCAACTTGCTTTTTGGTCAATCTCTTGACACTTCGTATTCAGCAATACGGTAATTTGATTTTCACTGTAAAAGGATTGTGGTCGAAAGTATAGACGCTCTTTTTCAAACTCCCCGGTAAGATATTTTTTTGAAAGAGGCGGACGTTGATAGGGTAATTCATTTTCTTCACAAATCAGCGTTAGATTCCCATTGTAACCAAGATTTCGCAACTTGGCGACTGTTGAAAATCCTGCTTGGCCACCTCCTACAACAATAATTTTTTCCATACATTATCCTTTGGGCTATAAATTGGTATAATACAAAGTATATCAAACAAGTTGTGTAATCAGAAAATATTAAGGAAAAAATGACAATTTCAGTCGGCGATAGAATTCCAGAAGCTCAATTAATGATTTTGGGGGACGATGGTCCCGAAGAAGTATCACTTTATGACAAAATACAAGGACAAAATGTCGTCATCTTTGGTGTTCCAGGAGCTTTTACCCCCACGTGCACTCATTCCCACTTTCCGAGTTTCATTGATAATCATAAAGCCTTGCGAGCAAAGGGAGTGAGTAAGGTGATTTGCATTGCGGCTAATGACCCGTTTGTTTTGAATGCTTGGGCATTGAGTTTAAAATCTGAAGAAAAGAACCTGCTAATTTTAGGTGATCCTGACGGTGAATTTATTGCCAAAATCGGTATGGAATTCTCGGCGCCCCAAGCAGGGCTTTATAAGCGCTCAAAGCGGTTTTCAATGTATGCGGTGAATGGCCAAGTCAAGATAATCAATATTGAATCGGAACCAGGAGTTTGTGAACTAACTTCTGCCGAAACCCTATTGAATCAAATTCATTAATGAGTTAGTATATTAATAACTTTGCTTGTTGTAATTTACTGGGATTAGGAGTGATACTCACCCATATTCTTTGGCAATTTAAGGGCACGTCTATTTATTCCAAATTAGAAAATACCTTAATGGAGATTTGTTGGTATGAGTAGCGCCAATGTGAGGCCAAGTGTATGATTAGGCCTAGGAAACAATGGAAAAGGGTCTATTTTTACCTTTTGGGGGAAGATTATTGAATGAATGTGACCCAAAGGAGAAGAAATTATTCAGAATAATCCTGATTTTTTCAAAGGTAAAAACAAGTGAATCCTGATTTTGGGATTTTATAGAGGTATCCATATATTAATATTGGTTATAAAAACCATTTCTATAAATCAAATAACTCCTATATTATGATTTATAAAATTGAAAGTATAAATCAAAATGTGGAATTGGGAACATAAAGATTGGCCAAGCTTTAGCTACAATAAGCAGGCTCTTGTCGAGTTTGAAGAACAGTTTCTTATAAACTCTGGAATGCACATTGGGGTATTAAAGCATATTTCTGATGATGAAAGAGATTATTTAAGAATTGAATTGCTGAGTGAAGAAGCTCTAAAGACATCTGAAATCGAAGGTGAGTTCTTGGATAGAGATAGCTTGCAATCCTCGTTTTGTCTGCAGTTTGATTTAAAAACAGATTATCGCAAAGTACCACCAGCTGAGCAAGGAATTGCTTCTATGATGGTAGATCTCTACAAAACATTCGACACTTCCTTAACCCATGAATATCTGTGGCAATGGCACAAAATGCTTTTCAATGGACAACAAAGCATAAAAATTGGTGCATACCGAGACAGGAATGAACCAATGAGAATTGTTTCAGGAGCCATAAATAATCCAAAGATTCATTTTGAAGCTCCACCTGCCCTTGTGCTACACAAGGAGATGGAAGCCTTCATTCGCTGGTATAACAATTCCTCTAAAAATGGCGAAAACCCATTACCTGCACTAACGAGATCTGCAATTGCTCATTTGTATTTTGTAAGTATCCACCCATTTGAAGATGGAAATGGTCGTATTGCCAGAGCAATAGCTGAAAAATCCCTTTCGCAAAGTTTAAATCAGCCATCACTAATTTCATTGGCCTATACAATTCAAAATGGCCAAAAAGACTATTTCGCAGGTTTAGAACGTAATAACAAAGGAATCAAGATTACTGACTGGATTATCTATTTTGCCAAGACCGTTTTAACTGCTCAGGAAAATACTCGAAAACGAATTGAGTTTATCATAGAGAAAACCAAACTATATGACAAGCTCAAAGGAATCATAAACTCCCGACAAGAAAAAGCCATTGAGCGCATGTTACGCGAAGGAATTGGTGGTTTTAAAGGCGGCTTAAGTGCTAAAAACTACAGATCAATCACATCAACTCCAAGTGCAACTGCAACACGCGACTTAAACGATTTGGTAGATAAGGGGGCTTTGATAAAAATCGGCCGGCTTAAACACACTAGGTATTACTTCAATATAATTGGTCAGTATCCTGAAATGGAAAAATAAACCAGCCGATAAATAATCGGAGTTTGAGATATAGATCGGGATGGTCTTGTAGTCCGAGGATTCATCATTCAATTGATCAATACAGTTCTGTTTGATTTTTGCCAACAACGAGGTTTTGCCAATACCCGGTGGTCCTTGGATAATTTACGTCTCTCCATCTGCCGGATTACTATGTGGATGTTCAAGATGTACTTGACTGATAATCTTGCTTTTTTCAGCAATCCTGATTTGAAGAACCTTGCGCCCGAAAAGAATGGGGTTATTTGTCGGCCCTCTTTTTACAAAAAATTTTGTAGAGCTGCAAGAGCAAAAACCTTGACCATAAATACAGTCTCCGATAATCATAATACATCATTCAGGCGTGATTGGTGAATATAAACCCCAATGGAAAATTATGATGTGGATAACCCTGATCCGTTGGTGCGGCTTATAACATTGGTTTCAGGTTGATTGGTGCTACATTGGGCCAATAAAAGAAGATTATATACTTATGGGTAAACAAGTATATAATCTCCTAATAATAAATTAAATGATTTACGTTGAATCTATTTCAGAGTCTACAACTCAAACGAGTCATAAATCACTTGGAAAACATGGATTGATGTGGTTGATACGAAAGCGATGAGCAGTGAAGAAAAGTTAATTCAGGCGGTAATAGCTGGTGATGTTGATGCAACAAAATCTGCTCTTGATCAAGGTGCGCAAATCAATGTTGCTGACGATGATGGTTGGCACCCATTACACATCGCCGTCCAAAAACAAAACGTGCAATTTATACGGTGGTTCCTTGAACGCCCCGAAATCAATGTTAATGCCCGAAATAAATGGGGAAGTACACCTCTAATGCTTGCTGCTAGCAGCGGTAATCTTGACAGTGTTGAATGCTTGTTACGCCATCCGATGATACGCGTAAATCTTCAATCTGACTATTACGGTCGGACGGCTTTAATTGAAACTGCTGTCAAAGGACACGCCCATGTTACGCGCTGTCTCGTAAGTTTCGGTGCTGATGTCAATTTGACTGATAAAACTGGCAGGAATACCGCTCTCATTGAAGCAATCAAAAACAAACACACAGACATTGCGATCTATCTTCTCAGAACCGGGGCAATTGATTTTGCCAATTCTGGCCAAAGGCTTCAGGCTCTCATTTGGGCCGGACGACATAGAGACGACAAATTATACCGGGAACTTGACCATGCGATTGCATCATTCTTTAACCGAACAGGTGGATTACCGCTGAACAAGAGCAATCACAATTATTCGCCACAAAGGTAGGTTCTTTCTAACCCGACCATAATATGAGAATTTCAAATCAACTTTTTTCATTGTTAAAATGGGTTTTTGTGATTGAGTCAATGTGGTTTTTCGATAAAACTCAACTCCTCCGAAACCTTTGGCCCAGACCATAAAAAAGAAACTCCAGAACCAAGGGTGGGTAGCAAATTTAGAGCTTGGTTTTCAAGTTGATGGTAGACGAACAGTTTTAGCCGAACGAAAACGATATGGACCCTTAACCATCCAACGACCTTTCTATCCTGAGGGCGAAGTTTGCCATGTCTATATTCTTCATCCACCCGGCGGCGTGGTCGCTGGCGATAGTTTGCATGTTACTGTTGCCATTGACCACCATGCACACGCTTTGATTACCACTCCAGGTGCAACCAAATTTTACCGAAGTTCCGGCAATAGAGCAACACTAAAGCAGACAATCAAAGTCGCAAGTCAGGGGTGTATTGAATGGTTTCCGCTTGAAAATATCTATTTCCCTGGCACCATCGCCAACTTAGATACGCACATTGAAATCGCTGAAAACGCAATTGTGGCCGCGTGGGATATTCAATGTTTTGGTCGACCATCATTGGCCGAAACATTTGATCATGGTGAAATCAATATCGGGACACAATTATGGCGAAAAAATACACCATTATTAATTGAACGATTGAAAGTTGACAAAGAATATATTAATCTTTCATCATTGCTGAGGGGTTCACCCGTCAATGCAACATTGATCATAACCCAGGCTCATCAGCAAGCCCTCGAAACTTCGCGAAAACACTTGATCGCCGATCAAAGGAATGTTTCAGGCGCTACTCTAGTTGAGGATATTTTGGTCATACGATATCTTGGCAATTCGACTGCATTGGCTCGTCAACTATTCACACGCATTTGGTTTGATTTACGCAAAGAGATTATTGGAAAATCGCCCCAGTTACCAAGAATCTGGAACACCTAACGGAGAAATAAATGGAGCTTTTACCGAGAGAAAAAGATAAACTACTCGTTTTTACTGCGGCACTTTTGGCCGAACGTCGGAAAAACCGCGGATTAAAATTGAACTATCCCGAAGCAGTCGCTTTGATCAGTGCTGCCATAATGGAAGGAGCACGCGACGGCAAGTCGGTGGCTGAATTGATGGACTTTGGTCGGACATTGCTGAACCGCGATGATGTCATGGAAGGCGTACCCGAGATGATTCATGATGTTCAAGTGGAAGCCACTTTCCCCGATGGCACCAAACTTGTCACTGTTCATGAACCCATAATTTGAAGAGAAAATAATGATTCCAGGAGAAATAATAGTCGCCGATGGCGATATTGAGTTAAACGCGGTCGGGAAGAAAATTTCCCTCAGTGTGGCCAATAATGGGGACCGACCAATTCAAGTCGGTTCGCATTACCATTTTTATGAAACGAACACTGCTCTGATTTTTGACCGACCGAAATCGCGAGGTTTCCGATTGAACATACCCGCTGGAACAGCTGTTCGTTTTGAACCGGGCCAAACAAGAGAGGTTGAGCTTGTCGCATTGCAAGGTCATCGTAAAGTCTTTGGATTTAATGGTTTGGTTATGGGCGAGTTGGACTGATGGTTAAAATTTCAAAGCAAATATATGCCGAGATGTACGGCCCAACAGTGGGTGGACGTGTCAGGCTTGCCGATACCGATTTATTCATTCAAGTTGAGGACGATAAAACAGTTTACGGTGAAGAAGTAAAATTTGGTGGTGGCAAAGTCATTCGAGACGGTATGGGACAGAGTCAGTCGGTATCATCTCAAGTTGCAGATGTTGTCATTACCAATGCGCTAATCCTTGATTACTGGGGCATTATCAAAGCGGATATTGGAATCAAGAATGGTCGTATTGCCGGGATTGGTAAAGCTGGTAATCCCGATATCCAACCCCGTGTTGATATCATTATCGGACCAGGGACCGAAATCATCGCTGGTGAAGGAAAAATACTGACCGCCGGTGGCATTGATGCTCATATTCATTTCATTTGTCCCCAGCAAGTTGAAGACGCCCTGATGTCGGGAATTACAACCATGCTTGGTGGTGGCACAGGCCCTGCAACTGGTACGAATGCGACAACCTGCACACCGGGGCCTTGGAATATCCACCGGATGCTGCAGGCAGCTGAAGAGTTACCCGTTAACATTGGTTTACTGGGTAAAGGTAATGCATCGCAAACAGAGCCGCTTGACGAACAAATTGAAGCCGGTGCAATCGGTTTGAAACTGCATGAGGATTGGGGCACGACACCATGTGCAATATCAACCTGTCTTACTGTCGCCGATAAGTATGATGTCCAAGTTGCAATTCATACCGATACTTTAAATGAGTCAGGCTTTGTTGAGGATACGATTGCCGCTATCAATGGGCGTACGATACACACTTATCATACCGAAGGGGCAGGTGGTGGGCACGCACCAGATATCATCAAGGTTGCCGGATTTTCAAATATATTGCCTTCTTCAACTAAT
Organism: Rhodobacteraceae bacterium bin131; assembly: GCA_002239085.1. Lineage (GTDB taxonomy): Bacteria > Pseudomonadota > Alphaproteobacteria > Rhodobacterales > Rhodobacteraceae > MPNP01. The sequence continues at coordinate 19,504 of MPNP01000025.1, forward strand.
CCCACCCGGCCCTATACCATTAACACTGTGGATGAGCACCTAGATATGCTCATGGTCTGCCATCACTTATCCCCCTCCATTGCTGAAGATGTTGCCTTTGCCGAGTCACGTATTCGCCGTGAAACCATTGCTGCCGAAGATATTCTTCACGATTTAGGCGCGTTTTCCATGATTGCTTCTGACTCCCAAGCGATGGGTCGGGTTGGAGAGGTTATTACCCGAACATGGCAAACGGCTCATAAAATGAAAATTCAACGAGGGCCGCTTGAAGTGGACACTTCCGAATCCGACAACTTTAGAGCAAAACGATATATTGCCAAATATACAATTAATCCTGCAATTACCCATGGAATCGCTCATGAGGTTGGCTCTATTGAAGTGGGCAAAATCGCTGATCTCGTCCTGTGGTCGCCGGCTTTTTTTGGCACTAAACCTAATTTGATTGTCAAAGGGGGAATGATCGTCGCTGCTCCAATGGGAGATCCCAATGCTTCTATTCCGACGCCTCAACCAGTTCACTACCGTTACATGTTTGGTGGCCTCGGCAAAGCTCGCACAGCAACACGGATGACCTTTCTTTCAAAAGAAGGAGAAAGAAATGGAATTGCTGACCAGCTTGGATTAGAGTCTATGATTGGGACTGTGAGAGGGTGTCGTGATATTGCCAAGAAGGCAATGATTCACAATGATTATCAGCCCCTAATTGAAGTTGACCCCCAAACGTATCAAGTCAAGGCTGACGGACAGTTGCTCACATGTGAACCGGCAGAAAAATTACCGATGGCTCAATTACACTTCCTGTTTTAGTTGAAGGATAACTTACAGCTCCAACCTAACATGATCAAAATTGTTAAAAGAATCAAAAGTGGTACACCTGCTGGACAAATTACTTTACCACTTGAATTACGGGTGAAAGCCCGATTGAAGCATCGCTTAGATGATGGACGTGAGGCCGGTATTTTTCTGGATCGAGGACCCATCATGCGTGATGGAGATCTCCTTGCTGCACAAGACGGTAGCGTCATTAAAGTTGTTGCTGCTCCCGAAGAGGTGTCCGTGGTTCAAACAAACAATGCTCATTTATTTGCGCGTGCTTGCTATCACCTTGGCAATCGACATGTGCCCTTACAAATTCTCAACAACGAGCTTCGCTACCACCATGACACCGTCTTAGATGATCTGATGGTCAAACTTGGCTTACTTCCCAAACCGATGGTCTGTCCCTTTGAACCTGAACCCGGCGCTTACGGTGATCACGGTAGCGATCATGACTTAAACCCAAGCCATCACTTTCATGCCCATTGATAATTCCTCTCAGATCCCTCTTTTGAGACTCCTACAACTTGTGAGCCCTTCGTTACCAACCGGGGGATTTGCTTACTCCCAAGGATTAGAATTTGCCGTTGAAAACAAGTGGGTACAGAACGTCCTTGATGTAGAGGAATGGCTATCGGGTTTGCTTTATGGGAGCATAACTTGGCTTGAGATTCCAATTTTAAGACGCTTATATACGGCCATTGAACATGAAGACCTTAAATCATTTCAGTACTGGAGTGCACTCTTGTTTGCCTCTCGGGAAACGTCTGAATTGCGCCAAGAAGAGCAGAACAAAGCAAGAGCATTGAATCGATTAATTCGTGAACTTGGTGTAAAAAAAGAAGCAGAATGGGATGATGCCCTCCATAAGAATATGCTGTGTCCCTTTACTCTTGCCGCCGTTGCATGGTCAATTCCAATCCATCATACCGCTATTGGTTATGTTTGGGGGACGTTAGAGAATCACGTTGCTTCAGCTATCAAACTGGTGCCGTTGGGGCAAACAGAAGGGCAAAGCCTACTGTTCAGAATTGCCGAATCAATTCCTAGCGCTGTAGCGAAAGGACTGAAAAGGAGTGATGAGGTCATTGGTTCATCAACTCCAGCAGTGGCCATAGCAAGTAGCTTACACGAGACACAATATACACGATTATTTAGATCATAAGGTGAATGAAGTGGAACATGTATATTCCCCGTTAAGAGTTGGTGTCGGTGGACCTGTGGGGTCAGGTAAGACAGCACTCCTTGAAGCATTATGTAAAGCGATGTCTCAACGGTATGAAATCGCTGTCGTTACCAATGATATTTATACCAAAGAGGACGCCAAAATATTAGCCCGAACCCAGGCATTGGATGAAGACCGAATCATTGGCGTAGAAACTGGTGGTTGCCCACATACAGCCATTCGAGAGGATGCTTCCATGAATCTTGCGGCCATTTCTGATTTACAAGAGAAGTATCCTCATCTTGATGTTGTGTTTGTGGAGAGTGGTGGCGACAATCTTTCAGCGACTTTTAGTCCTGAACTCGCCGATTTGATGATTTATGTCATTGATGTCGCCCAAGGAGAAAAAATCCCGCGAAAAGGCGGGCCTGGGATTACTCGATCTGATTTATTGATTATCAACAAAATTGATCTTGCTCCCTATGTCGGAGCATCCTTGGAGGTCATGCGAACAGACACTGAAAGAATGCGTAAAGGCAGGCCATATGTATTCAGCAACCTCAAAGAGGGGGTTGGTTTAGAGGTTGTTATTCGATTCATTGAAGAAGCTGGGATGCTGAAAAATAACAACTAAGTAGTAGAGTGAAGATGAATAGATTCAGTGCGCACAGAGCATGGTAAACAGTTCTTTATTCCTTGACCTAAGATTTTCGATAGGTAAATTGTTTACTATATTAAATCCTATTAACAATATAACACAAATTCAAGACAAACAACTTGCACGTTTAATCGCAAAGAATCGATAGGGGAGTCAAATCTTTGGATAATCAGATATTTTTTGGTGATTGTCTTTCAGTCATGAAGGATTTTTCCGATAATTCAGTTGATTTAATTATCACCTCTCCACCCTATGCCGATGCGCGCTCTCATACCTATGGCGGTGTTAAGCCAGACGATTATGTGGAGTGGTTTAGTGAACGTGCCCATGAGATGTATCGTATTCTCAAACCGACCGGTTCTTTTGTATTAAACATAAAGGAAAAAGCCGTAGACGGAGAGCGACACACCTATGTCCTTGAACTCATTCTCGCCATGAAGCAGGAGGTGGGATTTCGTTGGGTTGAAGAATATATTTGGCACAAGACAACCTCTGCACCTGGCCGATGGAAATATCGTTTCAGAGATGCTTGGGAACGCATCTTACATTTCAGCAAAACAAAAGAAGTAAAAATGCGTCAAGAGGCGGTAAAAGTTCCAATCGGCAACTGGACTGAGAATCGTCTTCGTAACATGAACGAAAATGATCGTGTTCGCCGCAATTCAGCTACACAATCTAATATAGGTCGCCGCATTGACGCATGGGAAGGAAAAGATACCGTTTTCCCTTCGAATGTTCTTCACAAACCGCCAGTATGCCATAACACTGGTCACAGTGCCGCATTTCCAGAGTGGCTCCCTGAGTTCTACATTAAATTATTTACTGATGAAAGGGATGTCGTTCTTGACCCCTTCCTCGGTTCAGGAACAACCTATAGAGTGGCTCGAAAACATAATCGCATTGGCCTGGGTATTGAATTAAACTCAGAGACTAGAATTACTGATTAGGTTTATGCCCAATAGGCAATCACAAAAAATCCCGTTCAACTTGGAGTGGATCGCTTATGAACACTTTCAGCAGGCCATTGATAACCTTTTATCCGCAGGTCTAAGTGCAAAAAATAAAGCTAGTCAAAAGAGAGTTAAAAACGTCATTGACCCTTTTTCTTCTTTATTCATTGCATCAACATTTGCAATTGAAGAACCTGAAAAATTAGTTTCGTTTCAGGATGCTGAATCCGCACTTCGGGGAATGAGTAACGCAATGGGCAATTTTCACCAAAATATATTGGGCTCTTTGGATGGCTGGGTTAACCATGACGCTGGTTATGACCTTGAATGTAAATCAAGAAAAATAATCGCTGAAGTCAAAAACAAACATAATACCATGAACATGTCCAACAAGCGAGAGGTTTTAGAAGGATTGAGAACGGCGCTTCGACAAAAAAAGGGAACATGGGAAGCTCACTTGGTACAAATTATTCCCAGAAAACCAGTTAGAGAAACGAAACAAATTGAAAAAAACCTTTATGAGATAGATGGAGCTTCGTTCTATCATCTGGCAACAGGACATGAAAATTCTATCCACGATTTATTCTTTGCAATGTGCGATTACCTCTCTCCCTCTGAACAAATTTGTGAGCATTGCAAAAAAATTTTGGTAGAGTCATTACCACCAAAAATTTAATTTTTGGATATTGAAACTTGAATACGCTGGCATGAAAAGATAATAAATTGACACTATCGCAAAAAACTGCAAGTAAATTTAGATTAAAACTAACTTGATATATACTATGACAACCAACGCAAAACTTACTAAGAGAATATAATGTCGCAACCTGACAACACCGCTAACTTCGTAGAATTTCAACGAGTCCAAAAATCCTATGACGGTGAAACACTCGTTGTTAAAGATTTAAATCTATCAATGCCCCGTGGTGAATTTCTTACAATGCTTGGCCCCTCTGGTTCGGGTAAAACCACCTGCCTCATGATGCTCGCAGGTTTTGAAACAGCAACCCATGGCGAAATCACCTTAGATGGGCGGCCTATCAACAATATTCCACCACACAAGCGTGGGATTGGCATGGTGTTTCAAAATTATGCGCTGTTTCCTCACATGACTGTCGCCGAAAATTTATCGTTCCCACTCGAAGTTCGCAAGATTGATAAATCAGATCGGGAAGCGAAGGTCAGGCGGGCTTTGGAAATGGTCCAGATGGGCGCGTTTGCATCGCGACGGCCTGGTCAACTCTCGGGCGGACAGCAGCAACGAGTAGCCTTAGCAAGGGCTTTGGTTTTTGAACCAGAATTGGTGCTTATGGATGAGCCACTTGGTGCTCTTGATAAACAATTACGGGAGCACATGCAATTTGAAATCACTGGTCTCGCTCATGAGCTTGGAATCACGACAATGTATGTCACGCATGATCAAACCGAGGCTCTGACTATGTCAGACCGGGTTGCTGTGTTTAATGACGGCCGCATTCAACAATTAGCCCCACCAGATACCCTCTACGAACAACCAGCAAATAGCTTCGTTGCCCAGTTCATCGGCGAAAATAATACCCTGACTGGAAAAGTGAAATCAATTGACGGCCAAACCGCCATTATTACCCTTGATACCGGCGAGGAAATCGATGCCAAACCCGTGAATGTGAGTACCGTTGGTGAACGCACTCGAGTCTCGATTCGACCCGAACGGGTTGAGTTTGACACCTCCCGCCTCAAAGCGGATGCACATCACACGTTAAAAGCCCAAGTGAAAGAATTTATTTACATGGGAGATACATTCAGAACAAGACTTAATGTTGCCGGTAATGATGATTTTATCGTTAAAACCAGAAACGCTCCCAATCAAGTGCGATTAACACCTGGAACTGAGATTGAAATTGGCTGGCAACCAGAAGATTGCCATGCACTTGATTGGTGATTATAATTATGTTATTAATTCTAAGGAACATATGTTGATTGTGTAGGGTCCGTTTCACAATCATCATTCCTTCCATTCATTTTTGCGGGCCACAACATAGGAGAATTTGTAATGCATACAAAGACCTTTCTTTTTTCTGCTCTATTCGCAGCGTTCGCCTTTGGAGTAACAGCAAACGAACTCACTGTTATGTCTTGGGGGGGTGCCTACGCCAAATCACAGGTGGAGGCTTATCACAAACCTTTCACCGATATGACTGGAATCGTAATTACTTCGGTTGATGCCGATAACCCAGCGACACCCATCAAAGCACAGGTTGAAGCTGGCAATGTATCAGTTGACGTTGCCGATGTCGAAATGTCAGATGCCCTGAGATTATGTGATGAGGGTTTGCTTTTAGAGATTGATAGCTCAATTTTGCCGCCTGCACCAGATGGAACACCGGCGGCCAGTGATTTCGTGGACGGGTCAATTCAGGATTGTGCCGTGGCCAATATCGTTTGGTCAACGATCTTTGCCTACAACACCGAAGTCGTCAATCAACCCCCACAGACGATTGCTGACTTTTTTAATGTAACCGATTTTACTGGCAAGCGGGGAATACGCAGATCAGCAAAGCCTAACCTAGAAATGGCGCTAATGGGTGATGGAGTTCCTGCCGATCAAGTCTACGCTGTGTTGGAAACTGAAGAAGGTATTAATCGCGCATTCGCGAAACTTGATCAAATTAAAGATCACATCGTTTGGTGGGAAGCTGGCGCTCAGCCACCACAACTTCTTGCAGACGGTGAAGTTTCGATGTCAACGGCCTTTAATGGACGTATCTTCAACGCCGCGGTCGGTGAGGGGCAACCACTTGAAATCGTTTGGGACGGCCAGATTCTTGATTTTGACCTCTGGGTGATTCCTAAAGGTGCTCCCAATGTAGACAATGCACTTGACTTCATTGCATTCTCAACCGATACGCAACGACTAGCGGATCAGGCAACTTGGATTTCTTATGGTCCGGCTCGTCGGTCTTCGGGTCCTTTGGTCGGTCTTTACTTAGATGGCGAGACTGAAATGGCGCCCCATATGCCAACAGCCGAAGCCAATCTAGCTAATGCCTTGAGTGTTAATCATGAGTTCTGGGTTGATAATGGCGATCAGTTAAACGAGCGTTTTAATGCTTGGTTAGCGCAGTAACCTCACTTCAAAGGGCAGTATAGGGATGACCTTTACTGCCCTTATCATATCCCAAACTCACGCTAAATAATGACCGCCGACACATTAGACAATTCACTTGAGACTCAAGGTGTCTTAACGACCGCTGACGGAATTCCACTTAAGGAATCTCTTGCCAAAGCTGAAGCAAGCGCCAAGCGTCGAGCCTTTTTTCTTGTTCTTCCTTTGTTCCTTTTCGTTCTCATAACTTTTTTGACCCCTCTCGGGCAGATGTTTCATCGGTCAATTTACAATGATGGATTTACCCTTCACACTGATATTGAAACTAAGGAAGAAACCCCCATTATGGTTAATCTCCGTAGTTGGTTTAAAGCCAACCCAAGGGGAACCGAACCTGATGAAGCGGCATTTGAAGCACTCGCTAAAGATCTTCTTGTGCTCCGCGAAACCAAAGCCGCTGGCCTAGCTGGGACCCGAATTAACTATGAGTTGTCCGGTTCTCGGTCCCTGTTTACTAAGGGCGCCCGCAATTCAACTAAACTGGAACCGCCCTACAAAGAAGCAATTTTAGCACTGGATGAGGATTGGGCAGAACCTGAACTATGGTCAGCCATGCGTAATGGTTCATCACCTTATACGATGAATTTTTATCTTGCGGCGGTTGACCTGACTCGTGATACTGAAGGCTCAATTACCCAAGTTATTGAAAACAGAAGAATCTACGTTAAACTCTTTGTTCGTACCTTAGTATTGTCGTTAATCATTACGGGTCTGACCTTCGTACTTGCTTATCCAATTGCTCATTTGCTTGCGACACTCCCACTTCGCTATTCAAACTTACTCATGATCATGGTTCTATTGCCTTTTTGGACCTCGCTTCTAGTCCGAACCACTTCATGGATTGTGCTATTACAAAGCCAAGGCGTAGTCAATGATGCTTTGGTTGGAACCGGGTTTCTTACTGATGAGGGGCGCATTCAAATGATGTATAATCAAACGGGTACAATTATCGCCATGACCCACATTCTTTTGCCTTTTATGGTGTTACCTCTGTACTCAGTCATGCGAACGATTAAACCAAGCTATGTTCATGCCGCAAGGAGTCTAGGTGCGACAAGTTGGACAGCCTTTCGACGGATTTATTTTCCGCAGACGATACCAGGGATTGGTGCCGGTGGTTTACTTGTATTCATACTTTCCATCGGCTATTACATCACTCCAGCACTCGTTGGTGGTGCCGATGGACAATTAATTTCAAACCTGATTGCTTACCACATGCAAAAATCGTTGAATTGGTCACTTGCAGCATCTTTAGCGGGACTCTTACTTGGTGGCGTTTTGCTGTTATATTGGCTCTATGATAGACTCATTGGCATTGATAACTTAAAGTTGGGATAACACGATGGCTCTTCCGACACACGCATCAATGCTTGAGAGAGTTTGGCATTACATTTATCTGGTTATATGTGTGCTTATTTTTATCTTTCTTATTGCGCCCATTTTAGTTGTGATTCCTTTGAGTTTTAACGCTCAACCGTATTTCACCTTCACCGAAAAAATGCTCAAACTTGACCCCACAGGTTTTTCCCTGCGGTGGTATGATCTCCTTTTGACTTTTGGCATGCAAGCCCCCGAAGGTATTCGTAATGAAAGTTGGTGGGCCGACGCGTGGGCCAATGCCCAGTGGATCAATGCGGCAAGAAACTCAATAATAATCGGGTTTTTCGCTACTATCCTCGCCACTGCTTTAGGGACTCTTGCGGCACTTGGCCTGAGTCGACCGGAAATGCCATTTCGGCGTATAATTATGGCCGTATTGATTTCGCCAATGATCGTGCCAATCATCATTACGGCAACTGGCATGTTCTTTTTCTACTCTTCAGTTGGCTTAGCCAATAGCTATATTGGTATCATCCTCGCCCATGCGACTTTAGGTATTCCGTTCGTAATTATTACAGTCACCGCCACTCTCGTAGGGTTTGATCACTCTCTTACCCGGTCCGCATCAAGTTTAGGTGCCAACCCTCGGGTTACATTCTTCAAAATCACCATGCCATTGATTTTACCCGGGGTAATATCGGGGGCTCTTTTCGCCTTCGTAACCTCATTTGATGAAGTCATTGTCGTTCTCTTGGTCGCCGCCCATGACCAACAAACAATTCCACGTCAGATGTGGAATGGCATCCGCGAACAAATCAGCCCAGCCATTCTCTCGGTGGCAACAATACTCATCATTTTTTCAATTCTACTATTAACGACTGTGGAATTGCTTCGCCGGCGATCAGAAAAACTCCGGGGAATTACTCCTACGTGATTTTAAGTCGAATCTCACTGATCACCTGTTTCAGTTTGACTAGTATCACATCACTTCTAAGGAGTTGAGATACTAGTAGGTTTTGTTTAAGAATTCGCCCTAAGTCATCATCTCAGTTATAAATCGAGATTGAACTTGTGCTTTATTCGCTTTCCATGGCATTTTCTTTGATTTTGGATATGTGATGTAAATCCATCGTCTTGAGCGGGTAACGGCAACGAAAACATTATTACGCTCCTGTTCAATTTCGTGGCTACTTTGGGAACGGTAATCAGGAAAGGTTCCCTCATTCATTCCCATAAGGAAAACAATATCTTTTTCTAATCCCTTCATAGTGTGGACAGTACTAAGCGTGAGACCTGAGGTACTGATTTCTTCTGTTAATTGACCTAATGCCATTGCATTTCGGAAGGCCGTCAAAGTACTACCAAGTCCTTTACGATTAAAATTTACCCAGTATTGCTTAAACATATCTAGTTCCAAAAGAGACATTTCTAATTCTTTCAATAACGCTTCATCATGAGATTCTTTTGCTAAATCTTCTAACGAATTAGAATATTTACTAAATAATTTTTCAAGTTTAGGGGAATCGATATCTAGCGCTTGGATTGATGTTAAAAGATCAGATAAGATATTATTAATAGGGCAATCACCTTTGCAATCTTTGGTAGCGAATTGCCCTAAAATACTAGGATGATCCCAAACTTCAGTCGCCGTAATTTTCAATGCCGTACAGAGTTTTTTACCACTGACCCAATCTTTTGGATTTATTCGTAGACGAATACCTAGATCAAACGTCTTTCCAAAAAGTGTCGAAGGCTCTATATGACGGTCACCCCCCTTAATTGAATATGGAATTTCTCTTTTTTTCAATACACATTCCAATTTTTGGAAAACGAACCGATTTCTGCCGATAATAACAAATTTATCTGGAGATATTTCGCCTTCTATTTCCTCACTCTCTTTAGTAGCAAGGAGACTTTGAATTTTATCAACAATCCAAGTGGCTTCGGCTGTTTCATCTTCTAAGTCTAATTTGAATTCAGCTATCCCATCCAAAGCGCAATCAGCTACCTCCTGGGAGTTACTCCTTAGATTGTTTGCTAGACATATAATTTTCTTTGAAGAACGATAATTTTTCTTAAGTTTATATTCCGTTGCTTCAAAATCCTTTGGGAAATGTTTGCAAAGGAATTTCTCGGATGATCCATTGAATCCATAAATCATTTGATTGGGGTCACCCACCATAAGAACACTTTTAATCTGATCTCCACAAAAGGACTTCACAAATTCATATTGAGCTCTATTCAGATCTTGAGCTTCGTCTACACAAAGATGTTTGTACTTTGCTCGGTAGATTTGTGCACACCAAGGTCGTTCTATGAGGATGCGATTAGCATAAACCAATATATCATCAAAATCGATCCCCCCACTATTAAGTAAGGCCTCCTGGTATTCTTGGTAGATTTCAAAAATAGGCCTATTCTGCCTATCATATTTTTCCTTAATTTCATCCTCAGTGAATAACTCGCGCTTGATAAAAGAAATGTCACTCATGTATTGAGATATTATTTTATCACGCCCTTTTTCATCTGATATATTGAATAGTATATCAATATCTGTCCAATGGTCTCGCAGAGACTGCAGGAAAACAGTCTTTCTATCTTGATCTCGCTCATAAATATGTAATTCAGAAGGTAGGCCAATAGTGCGGCCATACTGTTCTAGAATACGTTGGGCAACTGAGTGGACTGTTCCAATCCAACATCTTTGTTGTAAGCCTTCCAAATCGTCTAACCGGTAGGACATCTCATCGGCTGCTTTATTGGTAAATGTAATAGCAATTACGCCATCTTTTTTTGTGTTCTTTATGATATATCGAACACGTTCTGTTAAAACACGGGTTTTTCCTGTTCCAGCTGAAGCTAGAACTTGAATTGCCCCACCAATTTCAGCATTTACAATTTTTTGTTGATCTTGCGATAGATTTATCACAATTCTAGCCATTCTTTAATTCTATTGAATGCATCCAACACATATTGTGGAATCAACTCTTCAGGTTTCCTGTTTTCAGGGTTTTCTCTGATGATATCAGCCAAGAAACCAGAATAACCTGTTTTATCTTTTTTAATTTTGTCATATAATTCTTCATCCGATAGAGAATTTAACTCTTTCATTTTAGCCCTTGCGTGCTGTTCATTTTTACTATCTTTGAGAATTAAGGCTTTTTTAATTTCTGGATGTATTCCTAAAACATTAACAATTTCTTTTTCAAAATCATTTCCATCGCTACAATAAGAGATGTCAAATATTTCTCCCCTTTGAGACAACACTTCCTCGGGTAATTTATAAAATAGTTTTTCAATCTCAATTTTTGTGTTTTCATCGTAATCACTGACAATAAAGGTAGGTATACCAAGACTGCAAGCTAGCTTTATAAATGGAGCATATGTTTTTCCACCGACGCTAACGCAGGAAACTCCAAGCATGAACAATTGATTGTTACAATATTTTTCAAACATGGCAGGGATTACCTGTTCTTCGGTCATTCCTTCGCAAAGGATTAACGCACGTGAAAATAAG
>MPNP01000328.1 GCA_002239085.1 Rhodobacteraceae bacterium bin131
GTCTTCAACGCCCTCAAAAAGATCGGAAATAGTCTGCATTGTTCTGCCTCAATAATTGTATTTTTTGGTCGAATAGCAGAAAATGCAGGTGGAAATAACTGAAAAAGTTTAAATGCGATAGCCCTGGAAATCACCTAATAGTTCTAATTTAGTTCGCTGATCAGGGTTTTGGTTGCTGTGTTGACAATTCATCTACAATATTTACAATAGTACTATCAACCACAAATTTTTTATTTATTAAGTCATCCGAATCACATTTAGAAAATTCTTCTTTAGGATCAAGGATAAAGACTTCATCATTTGTATTGTCCTTCTTTATCACACTATCTATTTGTTCCTTCGGTATCACCTCATAGTTATAGATAGGTTGGTTCCACCATCTAGTGTTATCTTCTTGCGAAAGTACTATAAAACTAGTTAAATCGATTAATATATCCTTGCATTTGTCCAAGTATTTAACATGATATCCTTTTAATACGCCAGCTTGGTCCCACACATTGTTTCTGAATAAAAGTTGAGATGGAGCTATGACAAACCTTGCTAGCCCACTAAACTCATAGGCTTGACCCTGCGGTTGTTCTTGAGCAAGTCCCTCATTAATTCCGTAAAACAAAATTCCCACAAGCAGTAAATTCTTAACTCCTCTGAACATGATGAACACCTAATTATTCTTTGTTAAAATATTCCTAATGAGTAACTAATGTTAAGTCTGTGCAAATAGATAGTAAATAATTAAGGCCTGGAAATAACAAACCCATGGCAGATAAACACCCAACAAAAACCCCCGAATTAATCCAACTTTGTTGCCTACTGAAATTGTGAGTGCAAAAATGACTGAAATTATAAAACTTAGTAGAAGTGTAATAAGGGCACGTCTATTTATTCCAAATTAGAAAATACCTTAATGGAGATTTGTTGGTATGAGTAGCGCCAATGTGAGGCCAAGTGTATGATTAGGCCTAGGAAACAATGGAAAAGGGTCTATTTTTACCTTTTGGGGGAAGATTATTGAATGAATGTGACCCAAAGGAGAAGAAATTATTCAGAATAATCCTGATTTTTTCAAAGGTAAAAACAAGTGAATCCTGATTTTGGGATTTTATAGAGGTATCCATAATATAAAGTTCAGTGCTAAGAACAGAATATCTCTTTCCTACCACCAATAATATTACGGTGAGATGAAGTAAAAAACTTCCAAAAAGGGAGGCTCCAAATCTCTGAATAAATCCGTGACCACTTTCACCTTCGGCTAATAATTCAAACAGTTCTGTGAACAAGTGTTTTATCATTCTTATTCTTCCTAGAAACCAAAATTATCGAATCTAGAATATTAGGTGGAGTATTGAAGGTATATGTCAAGCTTTAAGGGCACCTCTATAAACCCCTAGGGCTATCGCATTTAAACTTTTTTAATTTCATTCAGTTGTATTTTGGCCCCTATTATGAGTTCCAGTAGATAGCTATCGTTCCATCCGGCTCGTTTCAACTTGCTGCGCATAGAGGACTTTTTCTGCTCCTTTACCACGCGTACCATATTGACGGCCATGCGTCGCATTAACGCCATATTCT
>MPNP01000329.1 GCA_002239085.1 Rhodobacteraceae bacterium bin131
CACAGGATGTTCGGTTAATTGTATTGATGGGACAAATTCATGGTGCTATCACAAAAATGCATCTTCTTGACTGGGATGATATGAGAACGAGAAAGTCATTTAAGCGTTGGTTTAATCAGCTTGAAAGTGGGTGCTTGATTTGTTCCCTTGATGAAGTTCTTGTTGAAGAAAAAATACCAAGGATCAATTTTGAAAATGATCCATGGAAAGACATTCTTGAGAAGTTGCATTTTATAATAGGTGGCTTAATGAAAGGCGAGTATTTGGAGAACTACTCATAGGAATAAGTAATACTTCAGCGGTGCATTTAGTTTTGCTTCCTCAATATAAATGAGAGGTAAAAGTTTAGATCTTATTTGTTGTTCACTTAAGGGCACGTCTATTTATTCCAATAAGGTAATTCTTAGAGACTGTTCCATAAGTCAATGAGGTAGTAAACGGCCTTGAATACGAATATGTTACACCTTCAAACATGAATTAAAAAAGGAGGTATACCATGCCGTGGACTTCATTCTCCAAGTGGTGGCGTCATCATCAACCATGACCAAAATCTGGGCTGATGGAAGGAGCTATCAAGGCCCCAAACGTGCTTTGAAGTTGCACGAACTGGCGGTCAGTCCGGACCTTTCGATTGTCTTGAAACCAAAGGAGGGCAAGGGGTTTCAAGTGCTGTTTCAAAGATGGATCGTCAAGTGTACTTTCGCTTGGATGGGAAGGTGTCGTCGTTTGGCCAAAGACGACGAGGGGAGTCTGTCAAGATCATTGGCCTGGGCAACGCTGGCAGCATGTCGATTCTTGATGCGTCGAATTGCCCGTGATAATGGGAGTGTGGGCTTAAAATGCCAAGAAATGTGACTTATGATTCAGGCACTAAGGTGTTGTGATACAAGGTGAAAAGGTTTAGTTAAGACATTGATTTTTCAAACTTTAGTACATGCATTAGTATAAAATGCAAGAAATATCCCTCATGCATGAATATGTAAAGTAACCCCAATAGAAGTGAATAAAAAGCAAAGGGATGATTTAACACTCAATATTATTGAGCACTAAAAATATGCACAATTTCGGCCTGCATGAAACGTTCAGAGTCTAATTCCATAATTTTTACGCGAGTATGCTTCCGAAGAACACTAAAGGGTCGGTGTGGTTCCCACGCTATTGGGAATGACCAAATCCACTAATAATCCCCAAAAAATTGGAAAGTTAATGCAAATCGTTCCCGCGAATAAAAAAGTTATTCCAGCACCAACCACCCGAGAACCTTGGGTTGAGATTTGGTTAAACAGTAATAAACCGCGAATAACCGCAATGTAACCCACGAACCTTACAAAGAGCATAATTACCCCTACGATATCTCTCGCCTGACCTTGATTGAGTGGCTCCAATACATTCCGGTCGTACTCAAATATTGAACGGGGATTGTTTATTGGTGCTTGTCCAAACAGTGAATTGCTTAAGACTGATATGGTTGATGGGAAAGCGATGAGTAGAATTCCAATGGTAAAGGTCAAAACGGGTCGGAACCATGACCCGTGCTGAGGACCAAATTCTGCCCGTTGAATAC
>MPNP01000330.1 GCA_002239085.1 Rhodobacteraceae bacterium bin131
AATTAGTCGCAATACCTTAAAGGATCATTTTCGGTCACTTCTAAAAAACAATCACCTTAAGCTACTCAAGAAAGGGCGTGGGAGTTGGTATGAACTCCCCTGACCTGAACGATGCTTGACCTATGATTTCTGGAGTATCCGATATCAGGTTACGTGGTCGGCAAACGAATTAATTTCCTATCTGGATCCTGAATTACAATCACTACAATGCAGCACGAATTGTAACCCCACAGAGATTTGTAATCGCCAATCCGAGGTTTAAGGCTTATTCACCATCTCTTAAACTGTTTGACAAAAACATCGTTTTTGGCGGATTAAAGTCAACCGAAGTTTCACCTCATAGTGCTAAAAGGACTTACGACTCAACCAGTGTGGAGTGAGTCACAAGCTCCTTTTGGAAGGTACCACAATGAAAGACCAACAAAACCTCAGTGACGAACCAATCAAGCTCGTGATGTGCGGAATTATCTTTTTCATGGGAATCAGCTCCCTACTCTATAAACATCAAGACTGGTTTATGGAATTGGTTTCATTCCTGACATGGCTTCATGTCAGTTATTTAGCGTGGATCGGTAAAGCCCTTCAGGGACAAAATGGTTTACTCCATCATTTTGAGTTGGTTATGCAGCCTTTTGTTGAAATCGAATATCTTCTTAACCCACGCCATAACATTGAACTGAGCACAACTGCCTGGTGGGAAATTCAACACAAAGCTGGCCAAGCAATCCTAATAACCTATGTCTGGCCGTTTCTATACTTAATGTTTAAGGCTTGGAGTATACGACCTGACCTCAAGTTTCGTCGTCAGCATACTCTTGATAGTTTGTGGAACTTGGGTATCATTAAAGGATCGCATGCTCAATTTATTCGCGAATTCGCCTCTCGCCATTTTACGCACTCAAAGGAAAATCCGTCCGCGTACCGAGCCCGAAGTAAAGGTGATAATAATCACAACTTTGATTCATCGCCTGCAGATACGTCACACCATGTACGTGATGGACCTGCTTTGACTCCAGAAGAGTGGTTGGTTCACAATGGTTTAGTAGAGAACCCTAATCAAGATTGTGGGGATGATCACAACGATAGATTAGTGTTCAATCGCGAATTTGCTGATCAGCATTGGAGTCAACTCACAATTAATCAAATCAGCGAAGTTTTCGAAGATCAATTCACCACACCTTGGCACGGCTACAAATCTTTGGTTTCTTACGAGAACACTTTAGTTGCGGTTTTTATCCTTCATCATGCTTTTCAACACAAACTAGCCGCTGAAATGCTTGGTCAACTTACGTTGCTTTTTGATCGCCATTTTCCAAATGTGGTTAAATTCAAGTCGGCATTGGCTTCTCATCGCTTTCTCGTTCAGGAAACCAAAAAAGCATTCCAATTACCATCCGCCAATCAGCTATTAATAGAGGCCAATAAGCATGCTTGGAAATACACGGCCTTTATCGCGATGATCAGTGCTGCAAGGAAAGAAACTGGTGTCCTATCAACCGCACAATTTCTGTGGTTAAAGTACGTTGACCGCACTCTGTGGTACACCCTCAACAATACTG
>MPNP01000331.1 GCA_002239085.1 Rhodobacteraceae bacterium bin131
AATAGCTTTGGCTATAACCAAGAAAGATTTGCTGAGATAACCAAGTTTGGTGTGGCAACTTTGCGGGAATGGGAAAGAGGGGCAAGCATCCAGTCTCCTGCATCGGATAATCTTCTGAGGTTGCTGTCTATTCAAGACAACATGAATTTCCTCAGAGACCGTTTGTAACCACAATGGACTATTCGCCAAAAGAAAAGTTTCCATTAATAACGGGTTCAGAACATGATTTTGATGAAACTAAAGCGAGAAGTAAGGAGTTTGAATTTACGTCACCCAATCATTTAACGTTTTTTAAAACTGTAAAGTGACAATCAGGATGATAGGACGCCTTCAGTCATTTGAAGTTCTTGTTATTCCTGATTGTCGCAAAATAAACAGGATATATTTTGTCGAGAAGTTTCGGTTTACTCTACCGGATTGGAGTATCCAACTCTTTGGCTAGCAAGCTCCGGAGTTCATCATGCAATCCTGACTGCATAAGCATGTAAGCCTTAGGCAGACTAGCTGCTTTTAATCTTGGTAGGACTAAAGACTGTTCAACTATACGCGGTCCACCTTGCGATTGTAATTCTAAAATTGATACCTCTGTTCGGTAATCATTCTTATCTTTGCGTCGAGTATCTCGCCACATCTTTTGGACACCGATCAACGCATAATGGGCCGGCTTGTTCTTGTCAAGATGGGTAACTTCAACGACGAGATCTGGAGGATTGTTTTCTGCAAACTTATTTACCGCCTCATCACCACCACTCCGAAAAGCCTCATAACAACGTTCGGCCTTTTCCCCGATATAAAAGGATGCATCGGGCTCAACCCCAACGTTTTTGGGATCCTCCGGCCTCTTCCAGCGGGTGTCACGCATGGATTTTATTCGTTTTTTGATGAAGTATTCAGCTTCCTTCACAATACTATCTGAAGCATCGGACATGCAGGCATGTCCAGGTGAAGGGTTTATCCAAGAGATGACTCCAGCGATCGGGTCAATTACAACACGGCGGCCCATTTGATTCCAGTCAAGCCTAGTATCACAAAACCATTGAAATGATGTAGTTTGTTTGCATTATTCTCTGTCATTCTGTCAACAGTCAACACCAATTAATTGCGAGCAGTATTTCTTCCAAGTATCTCGCCATTATCCATCAATTCAATGAAGGCGTGATACTAGCTGCCATGATTGGGACAGCTTTTGGTGGTACACAAATCTGCCAGAACTCAGAGCCCATAGGCCCAATAAAATGACTGCCTAATTCATGGTTAGAAATGATGTCTCCCTAGATTAAGCATAAGCAAAACTTTTATTTGGTAATCCAGTTCCAATATTGGATTTCGCTACTGTCTATAGTACAAAGCATCAGTGTTGTCATCAGTTTCGGTTATTTCGCAGTAATTCTGGTACTATAATGCCTTACTTATAGTGACCTTTATTTACCCTACCAAACAGGATTGAGTGAAAGACTCAGTCAGGATTCTGTTAGAATGAGTCGCTAGAAATAATCCTTTGTTTGTTCAAAGTATAATCAATCATATATACCTTACAAAATTCATTTTGCTGATTAAAA
>MPNP01000332.1 GCA_002239085.1 Rhodobacteraceae bacterium bin131
TAGGGGACATTCAATATGTACGTGGAGTTTGTATAAGACCTAAGATTGCCAAAGGCGGTCCCGGGCAACCGACTATGAAGCGTAAAAATGAGTATTTTGCTTTTTAAAAGCAAAATGCATATAGTCGCGGGTAAAAAAACCGCCTCTAATCCACAATAAAGTGATTAGAGCCAATAATTATTATACATATGATGAGGATTTCTGTAATCATCACCACATACCAATCGCCTCATTGGTTGGAAAAAGTACTCTGGGGATATATCCATCAAACTTTTCAAAATTTTGAGTTGATCATTGCCGACGATGGCTCAGATAAAAAAACAGCTCAGCTAATCCAGAATTATACCAACAAGGGCATCAAAATTGAACATATTTGGCAACCTGATAAAGGCTTTCGCAAAACTCGAATTCTCAATAAAGCTATCCTAGCTGCAAAGGGAAACTACCTTGTCTTTACAGACGGTGATTTAATTCCAAGAAGTGACTTCCTCTACGCACATCACTCCCATGCCAAAGTTGGTCGATTCCTTTCTGGTGGATGTATTAGATTACCGCTAAATACAAGCCATACAATCACAGTAAATGATGTGGTTAGTGAGCGAGCCTTTTCGGTTAGATGGTTGCAGTCAAATGGTGCTAGGATAAAGTCTATGACTAAATTATTGGTTCCATATTGGGCTTCTACATTTGCAGACAAAATCACGACCACTCGTTCAACTTGGAATGGTGGAAATGCATCAGGTTGGAAGCAAGACATAATATCAATCAACGGCTTTGATGAGCGTATGGAATATGGGGGAGAGGATAGAGAACTTGGAGAACGTTTAGAAAATGCTGGGATTCATGGAATACAAATTCGTCACAGAGCAATATGTATTCATTTGGATCACCCCAGAAGCTATATCTGCAAAAATGCAATAAAACGGAACATTGAAATTCGCAAAACGACCAAAACAAAAAAAATTATTCGAACAGAATATGGAATTAAAAAAAACTTTTCAGATTCACAATAATTAACCAAATCTCAACCTCAGTTCCTAAAATTGTAAAAATCGCTTGATATTCTTGATTAAGTATCATTACATACTGTTGATCCTGACTTCATCGGTTTGGTTCATTATACATAATAAAAAAGATAGTCTTAGATTTATAGAATATTTCCTTAATTATTCATTGATTTCCTTGTCAATAACATCTTGAAAGAGGCTTTTGACTCGGTGTTTAACATATTGATATACAATAATATATGCTTATTGTCATCCCATTATCTAAGCCTACTTTTCGCTTTGTAATTCCTCTGGCTCTCACCATTATTTTCTCCAATTCCTCCCGCTCAGGCCATCATCTTTCCGGTGTAGCGTACCGAAGTTATTAAATGACTGCCACATCCCCAAAAAATGCCCTATCTTTGGCATCAACATGTATGTCAAAATCACCAAAAGAAAAGATTGCCGATCCGTAAGAGTACAAATCGCCAAATCTTACAGAAATAACGAAGGTAAACCACGACATAAGGTCATGATGTCCATCGGATCCGCACCA
>MPNP01000333.1 GCA_002239085.1 Rhodobacteraceae bacterium bin131
TGGAACGTTATGATCAGATTATTGATGATATGAGTGAACGGGACCGGTTAAAGGGACGAGAGAAGGGAATTAAAGCAAAGCTTGATAGTTACAGATCTAAATTTGCTGACACCCTGCTTAAATTGGGAGTGAAATGCGACGATAAGGTGAATATTTGGGAAGTAGTCAATATCGCAGAGCAAACGGTTTCTGAGTTTCACAAATTAAGTTCCTTATCTGACGAGCAATTTAGAGCTCAGCTAGCAGAAACCAAAAGAAAATTAGAACTTAAAGATGCTCAACGGAAATTGGATGAATGGAAGAAAGAATGGGGTTTGGCTTGCGAAGATAGCCCGTTTTGCAATAACCGCATTCCCGACCCTGAAGAGATGCGTGAAATTATTCTACTTATTGATGAATTTGTGCCTAAGTTCACTCTGCTCAAAGATCTTAAGCATAGAATCAAAAGCATGAAAGACGATCAAAATCGGTTTAAAAATAGTGTTGCTTCACTCAGCAAAGAATTTGACTTAGAAGTCAATGATCAGAATATCATGTCGGTTTGGGATAGAATTTGGGAGCGAACACGTCAGGCCGAGAAAACTTATGAAAATTCCAAAAGGATTGAAAGCGAGCTTGAAAGACTTAACGACAACCGGGATGTTCAGTCTGAACAGGTTGAACAAACGCAACAGTTGGTGTCTGATTTGGGTAAGCCATACGGAATTGAAAATATAGATGAATTGAAGTTAATTCTTGAGCAGGCGAGTGAATACCAGTCTCTCAAAGAGAAGAAAGCAACGATCCTAGATCAGATCCGTCAGATTCTCCACGCGACCTCGAGTGAAGAAGCGTTAAGAGAAGTAGATGAATTAGACCAAAACGAACTCGTCACCACAAAGAGCGAACTTGTAAGCATCATTGAAGAATATGACCTTGACATTGAAAACAAGGTTCGGATTAAGCGAGATGCCGAGCGCGAGTTAGAAAAAGTTACTGATGATGGAAGTGTTGCAGAGATGAAAGAGCAATACGCTAACTTAGAAGTCCAATTACAAGAAGAGGTTAAAGACCATTTGCGGCTAAAATTTGGATTGATAATCCTTGAACATGCTACCAAAATTTTTAGAGACAAGTACAAAAGTGAGATGATGAACTTGGCCTCGGACAAATTTGCGGCCATAAGTATCAACAAATATCATTCTCTCGGTACGGCTCAGGATAAAAATAAGGAGGTGCTTATTGCTAACTCTGCTGATGGCAGTACAAAATATGCTGAGCAGCTTTCCAAAGGAACACGATATCAACTCTACCTTGCTTTAAGGGTCGCAGGATATTACGAAACCTTGAAAAAGAACCCGCCTGTTCCCTTTATTGCTGATGATATACTGGTTTCATTTGATAACGAAAGAACGGGTGAAACGCTGAAAGTTCTTGAAGAGATGTCAATGCATGGTCAAGTAATTTACTTTACCCATCATCGCCATTTGTGTAATATCGCCAGTTCTGTTAGTTCAAACGTAAGAATTCACGAATTATAACTTTCAATAGAATAGGTCAAT
>MPNP01000334.1 GCA_002239085.1 Rhodobacteraceae bacterium bin131
AACAGACCTATCAAAAAAAAGAATTGTTTCATCATTGATCATTTCCTTTTCCGTAAAGTAATTGCCAGATTTCGGAAACTGATTGATTTCCATCAGGCTGCTGATTTTGTGTATTAAATTCATGGCCTTCTTCCAGCGAATTCGTTAATGTCTTCGGGTTGGAGTCCTCTTTTTGAGACGACCCATGCGGTAAATTTTTGCTTGAAAGCGGACTTGCCCGTGTTAAGTTGCCGTTTTGGGATTCGAAATATGACGGTAGGCTAGACCATTTTTCACTGAGTGGTCGTGTATTCTTACGCCATTCTCGTTCTGCAAATGAACAAAATTGCCTAAAACCTTTTCCATCAGGATTGGCAACTTGGTCAAGGGCTCCTTTGAACAATCCGTCTAGTGAACCGGTTGACGAAAAATTCGCAATCGATAAACTCATAAGCCCCTTAAGGCAACTTAATTCTTCAATTGATTGTGGAGGTTGAATGGAAGCTTCAGAACGGAGCACCGAGGATTCAATTTGTGACCGGACAATGTCTGCAACAAATGTCCGTGATTCGTCACTACAAATAGGACTCGTTTTTTCGTAGGCCCAGTCGCTCAATGCAACAGTAGAAAAACCTAATAATAGGTATACTGCAATTAGAAAAATTCGTAACATTGTTTTCCTCCATAAAGTGTTGTGAAGCCACAACTATGAAGGAAAATGGTGAAACTAAAATCACCTAACTTGATCGCGAGGAAATTTAATGCCAAAAACGTATTAGCGGTTTATTGCTAATAATGGCGGTTTAGCTCATCAAGTTGGCGACAATTATCAATAGCGAACCGTTTAAAGGCATAAAAAAGGTAACTACTCAGGTAGTATCAGTGTCAGATTAGTAAAGCATCATCGGCTGAACAAGGATCTTGTGGAGGACTAGTATCTTAACTTTGTTGAATTGATTGGTAAAGGAGAGATACTAGGAAGAAATGTTGCTCGCAATTAATTGGTGTTGACTGTTGACAGAATGACAAAGAATAATGCAAATTGATTGCATCACTTCAACGGTTTTGAGATACTAGTATTTTAAGTGTCAGGTGCTGGTGCCTCGGAAGCAAACCGTACCATCAGCCACCTGGATTGGTTCCCAATGAATCAAGTGCGTTCACCCTGTGTTTGCGGTTGGCCTGTCCAATAGGTGCTGGGAGAGTTCCTCCATTGAGCGTTCACCCTGTGTTTGCGGTTGGCCTCTAACACACTGCGTCGAACCGCAAATTCTCGCACTTCGGCTTCGGTTTGAAAGCTCCTTCAGATCTTCTGCTTGAGTTTCACAGGACGTATATCTCGCTCAGCCAGATTTTTGGTGGCGGGAACAAGAGAGTTATGAAGACACCGCAGAGTAGCCTCACGATGATGACCGAAGCGGAGGACCAAGTTATGACTTGGTCGCCGGCGGCGGCCCCGGTCCTTTTGGGGCAAGGGGTTACGTTGATAATGGTCGTGAAGACCCTTTTGCACAAGGTGGGCAAAGCGTTTTTCTATCGACTACCTGAGTAGTTACT
>MPNP01000335.1 GCA_002239085.1 Rhodobacteraceae bacterium bin131
GGAAGGCAATTCAAGAAGATGCACAAATACAAATTACATCGCAAAATAAAGTAATATCTACTGACCCTCCTTATTATGACAATATCATTTATGCTGATCTATCTGATTTTTTCTACGGTTGGTTAAAACGGTCTGTAAAACCAATTTTTCCAGAACTATTTCAAACAATTGCAACACCTAAGAGTGACGAATTGGTTGCAAGTCGATATAGGCATAAATCCAAACAGGACGCTAGGCAATTTTTCTTAAATGGCATGAAGAAAGCATTAAAGCAATTAAATTTAACTTCTCATCCAAATTACCCAGTGACAATTTATTACGCCTTCAAACAATCTGAACAAACTGGGGATGGTGGGATGATTAGTACTGGATGGGAGACCTTTTTAACTGCAATAATAGATTCTGGTTTTGTTATTACCGGAACATGGCCCATAAATACTGAAATGAAATCGCGTCTCCTTTCAATAGGTAACAATGCCTTATCATCAAGCATTATATTGGTGTGTCGAAAAAAAGAGGGTGATAAAAAAATTACAAAACGAGAATTTTTAAAGGATTTAAATGAGGAACTGAAGCAAAGTATTGAACAGTTTGTGGACTTGCCTCCAGTAGACAGGCCGCAGGCATTAATTGGTCCAGGGATGGCAGTTTATAGTAAATTTTCAGAGATAAGGGATTTTCAAGGGGAAAAATTAACTGTTGGGGATGCATTAACCGAAATAAACAAAATGGTTAATGTTATACAGGAGGGAAGGATTGAGGAATATGATCCTGAAACCAGATTTGCCTTTGAGTGGTTTAAGTCTTATGGATTCGGTCCAGGAGATTTTGGAAAAGCTGAAATACTTGCCAAGACATATAATTTAGGAGTTTCAGTATTGGAGGATAAAAAAATTATGTCCCTTAGTGGGGAGAACACCAAACTTATGTCGTATCATGCATATTCAGATGAAAATTATGATACAGTTTGGAGCATTTTACATAACCTAGTCCATTGGTTAGAAAATTACGGTGAGAAAGAAGCCTCATCACGACTTAGGCACAATTCCAGGGTAGATGGCAATATTATCAAGGAACTCGCGGGTATTTTGTATGAAAAATCATTCCAGAAGGGATTACACGAAGAAGCTCGTGCCTATAATTCATTAGTTGAAAGTTGGGAAGAAATTTCAAAATTGGCAACATCTGAATATTCTTCAGATTCGGAAGAAAACGTGTTGTTATAATTGTGTTTATGAATTGTTTTGAAGTACTGATATTGAAGTAATCTTTTATTTGTG
>MPNP01000336.1 GCA_002239085.1 Rhodobacteraceae bacterium bin131
AAGGAATCATAAAGACATTAGAATTACTAAAGTCCTTTGAAACAGGAGTGCCTCTATTTGAGATTGAGTCAAATTAAGTTGAGTTTATCCCTCGTATTAGCAATTTTTATCTGGGTACTTAAAAAAAATAAACCATTACAAATTAAATCGTCTCTTCATCGTAAACTTTTCATGGTGATTCATTGACAGAGTAAGTAAATTTTGGAGATTATATACTTGCCCTCCCCCAAAAAAGATCATCTTGGAAGTATCAACAGCGCCTTGACCTTTGCTTCGATTAGGTGTGGGCTTCCCAAATTCAATGAACCAGAAACCAAGCTGATTTTTGAGTGATGTCCAAATCTCTATGTAACTTTATACCGGAGATTCTTTTTTGAATTCAGACATTTTAGCATTTCTCAAAAATAGTATTCCCCATTGTTTGGGCATTTAAGTGCCTTTTCATCTCCTTTTTGAGATGTAGTGCCCTGTTTTCATTTTTACCCCTTGACAAGCCCCAACCCCAACACCATTTACTCTCTCATGTTTATTGTTCACAAAAAAAATGCCTCATGGGAGTACCAAAGTTCAGGTCGTTAAATCAGTCAGAACCGGTACCATAATCCGACAACGCGTCCTCCGACACATCGGAACCGCTCGGAATGATAACGAACGGGATGTCTGACCAAGGAGGGGGTGAAACGCACCAGAGAAGAGAACAGAAAGTCAGAAATTAGTCGCTGGGAGTGAACCAAGAATCGGGTAAAAGTAGTGCCCCTTTTTGAAAGCCAGACCCTTATTTTACGGGAGTTTCAGCAGTTAGATGTCTGAACTCAAGAATTCAATGAACCAGAAACCAAGCTGATTTTTGAGTGATGTCCAAATCTCTATGCAACTTTATACCGGAGATTCTTTGCCTCTCAGCCGTTAAGAGATAGATGGTAAATGCCCACATTTGAGAGTCCAACGGGGGATTCTGCATCAGGGCTAACGTTCAAACAGAGGCATCCTTGTTGTACATACGTCACCGAACCTCTGTAGGTTTGTTTTCTTTTTTGACTTAGTATGAATATGATCTGAAGCACATATTGGACACACAACTGTTGATGATATACCATTGCTCGGCCGTATCATTATCAAGGATAATCAGGAACAATTGGGTCATGGAAATTGTAGGTCAGTGATATCTGCCAAGTGCTCACGCAGCCACTTCCAATACCCAATTGCTATATTTGCTTATCCATAGTCAACTGACTGAGGAGCAACACACACGAGGGTTGGGGAAACTATTTTAATTCCCTTAAAATGACGGCTCATAATCATCGCCATAATCCGGATCGGGTGGTTCCGGTGTCGGTGGTACATGCGTCGCTTGATAAATCATATCATACGTCTCACTCCCCTCCTTGGTCATCTCTAAGGGAAGCCGATTGCGATGGTCACGTATTTGAGGGTCCGCTCCCTTATCCAAGAGCAGTTGGGTAATCTCAACCCAGTCATTCTGAGCACTTAAATGAAGGGGTGTCCGACCCCAATCATCCACAGCATTGATAT
>MPNP01000337.1 GCA_002239085.1 Rhodobacteraceae bacterium bin131
CGCTTCCAACAAAGCGAAGGGATTCTCTTGAGAGAGACCCAAACACTTCGCCAAGCGATCACGTACACTTTCTTCAGGCAACAGACCAGAGAAGAATGCTTTGACTTGGTTGCCCTTGAAGGTCTCACTTTGTAGTGGCATTGATAGCGAGATACCGTATGATTCCGAATTCAAATAATCAGCGTCATAGGTAAAGGCTAGATCACCCCTGTTTGTTTGCTCAAGGATTCCAACCTGATTGTCTTGTAAATAAACATTAAGTACTCGACTCATAGCACTTCATCACCAATAGTCACATCAATTCCAAGCATTGATACCACCGTCAATGCTTTGCCGATATGGCAAGACTCCTTACCTTGCTCCAGCTCACGAATAAAGCGTACACCCACACCTGTAGTGGCAGCCAGTTGTTCTTGCGTCAATCCTTGCTCTTTACGAGTTTGCCTGACTATTCTGCTCAGTTTTACAATTTTGCTATTCATTATATATCACCCCGTACGGGATGAAAATAGCATAAAAATTGATAAATTCAACCAAATAAACCCGTACGGGTTTATTTTAATTATATGGAAAGGATTATTTTCAGTATCATCCCGATCGGGATGATTTGATTTCCAATGCTTCTAAGTGTTTGAGTTTAATATTTTGACACAACGGTGTTTTCATCTCTTCACTAGAAACCAACCACTCCTTACTTTGCCGGTAATCAATCCTTTAAAATCAACCTGTCAACTTGATTGACGTACAATAATAATAGGCAGTCGACCAAGTGTTAGTGGACAGAAAATGGGAGAACCTAGCGGAAAAGGCTATTTTGGAGCAATAGCTATTCTGAGTGGTTAGGATTGCTTTGTTAAATTTATAGTTTCATGTACGCTGATAATCTCTTGATAAAGATTTTGTGCTTATAATGAAAAAAATTGCTTTTTTACTTTGCTTGATAATGCTCGCAGCATGTAATTCCACTACGAATCTGAGTGGCTTTGTTGACCCAAACTATAGAGGTAATTACCAAACCAAAAATATTCTTGTAATGGGTTTTGGGATTCCCATTGATGAACAAAAAGCACTTGAAAGCACCTTAAAACAATCACTCGTGAATTATGATGTCCAAGTAATTCAGGGATTAGAAGTTTTTCCTCCAACTCGAGATTTTTCAGAAACGGATATTTTTCAAATTGCAAATAGTAAAGGTGCGGACAGCCTTTTAATCGTTAGTGTAGATGACCGTGATGTGACAGAGACATACTCTAACCCAGTATATATACCGGGAAACAGTACAAGTTATGTTTCAGGATTTGGCAATTCTCTTACAGTCAAAACATACACTAGCCCTGGTTATACGATTGGTGGAGGCACCATCCGCAAACCTCACATGAGTATTAGTGTTTACCTCATTAATATTAAAAATCAAGAAACCATTTGGACTGCAGAAGGCATTAGCCGTGGAAATAAATATGCTTCATTTTATGACCTAACAGTAAGCGTTGCTAAAACGACCGTTGAAGAGCTGTCAAAAGAAGGACTTATT
>MPNP01000338.1 GCA_002239085.1 Rhodobacteraceae bacterium bin131
ATTCAGCAATACTCTTCCCAAGCGGTGTTTGAGGCAATAGTCAATGCTGTAACTCACAGGGATTATTCTATCTATGGCTCAAAGATTCGACTGCAAATGTTCTCGGACCGCCTTGAAATCTTTTCTCCGGGAACAGTCCCCAATTCAATGACAATCGATACTCTGCACCTAAGGCAATCCACTCGTAATGAGTTACTCACAAGCTTGCTAGCCCGATGCCCATTGCCAGTGGATAAACTGTCAAGTGTT
This sequence comes from Rhodobacteraceae bacterium bin131, assembly GCA_002239085.1. Taxonomy (GTDB): domain Bacteria; phylum Pseudomonadota; class Alphaproteobacteria; order Rhodobacterales; family Rhodobacteraceae; genus MPNP01. Next base: position 250 of record MPNP01000338.1, read on the forward strand.
CGCCAAAGTTACATGGATAAGAGGGGAGAAGGTGTACCTATCATTTACTCAAAAAGTGAAAAATTATCAGGAAAGCGTCCTGAATATCAACTGATTGATGATAACGAACTTTTATTAACTATATTCGCCGCTCCACCTCTGGAGATATATTGAGCATTAATCAAGTTGATGGGGAATATAGGTTGCATCTGTCTAGTTAATGCGTATTGAGTGAGTTGAAGGCATTCAAATTGGGGGTTGAATATTTAACAGTATTTGTTATTAGTATCCTTGGAAAAGCTCAACATTCAAATTCTTCATTTGACATTTGTTTAGAATATTTTTCAGCATGTCAATCATGTCAGCCTATACCTGAAAAGAGAGTTCAAAATTATCAGGAATGGAATATTGAGTTTCGGCATTTAACCCACTTGATATCCTGTTGCATGTGGCAGCTTCCAATATCCAGATATTACCAGGTTTAATGTATCAATGGGCCTTTCTACCCTGAACACTATTCGGTAAATTTACGAAAAATATCAGTATATTTCTGCGGAAGTCCGAGTAAATCACAGTGCTGGCAGCTTTTCTTATTGGTTATAACGTTGAGTTCAGCAATCTTGGCCCTACGGCCGTCATCTCTTGATTATGCTTTTTGGGTTGCTTCTCGGTACTCAAAATGTTCAGTTGGGCCTGGTCTGGCCTGCAAAAACTGTCTATTCCCAAACAGGGTAAAACCTCTTCACTATCGCTTTTGCATTACCGTATAGACCACAAAAGCCGTTCTGTCCTCAATACTTGAATTGTTCAACTTTTCAATTCCTTTTTGGGCAGCATCAATCTCAGTCATTACCTCATAAATGGTGAATTCGTGGTCGGGATTATAGTCTGCTTGGTGTCGCTTTTTCTGAAGGGACACAAAACTGTCGGCGAACTCCTGAATATTCTTTGGGAATTGATTCATAACTAATTTGTTCAGGCATCGAGTTTTAACTGTACCATGATTGGCTGCCCGATAGGCTTGCATCCAAGCCGATTGACTTCTGAGGGACTGTCTTGTACCGACTACGCAATCAGCACAATTCCGGCAAAGAGCGTGGAACATTGCATAATAAGCCGTGCTCATCGCCCGATTGAGATCTGACTGCCGCGGTTTGCCTGTACTATTTCTATCGACGAGGTAATGGGCCGTGTCAATGAGCTCACTTGGCTGCAATTTCAACTTCTTTCGTTGTCTTGTATGTAGGTATTGGATACCTTTCCTCGTCCATTTTTAGAAGTGTTTTTCGCATGCGCAAACC
>MPNP01000339.1 GCA_002239085.1 Rhodobacteraceae bacterium bin131
GTAGGGGACGAAATAAGGATTGTCCCAAGGAATGGGAAGATTAAACTGAGCTGTTGTTGCATGGGTGGCGACCATTCCACTATCGATTGCTTCGGCCATTAAGTTTGTATCAAGTCCGAGAATGATATCCGCTTCTGTTTGAGAGCCTTCAGTTTTGAGAAGTGACAACAAAAACGCGGCATCAGCACCGGCGTTCCAGTTGATTTCGCACTCGCATTGTTTTGCGAATCCTTCAGCGATGGGGATTCCAGGGCCCCAATCACTTGCAAAGCTATCGTAAGTATAGATTGTCAGAGTTTCGGCTTTTGCGGCAATTGCGGAAGCCAAAAAGCTCATGATTAGTAGGAGTATTCTTAACATAATTGCACCTATTTTAGTTTTGGCGCAGTTTTTAAGGAAAGATTTGAGTATTCCTCAATCCCTACGCCGGAATTAACCGGATCAGGTTCAACGGGTCAGTATTTGTGATACTTCTCAGCCACAGGGCACCCCGAGAGAACTATTGCATCGTAATTTAGTTATTATATTCTGCTTGTCAATTGAATTCTGCTCTCGGCACCAATTTGTAGACTCCTGATACCATTTTTTGCGGAAGTTCTTGAAATAATATCAAAGATAAATTCTGGGGAGTTTCATTGGGTCAGGTTTTTAAGTCCGTAATTAATTTTCATGATTGAGTCATAAACAATGGATTTATAATCAAAACGGGTCTATTCATCAAATGATGCTTTTTGAACTAATACCACTCGCTTACTTCCTTGAGTCGAGATTCAGTGTAAATAGACACTCTTCATTAACTTAATAAAATAGTGCATAACAAAATCTTCACTGCCAATATTATTATTGCTTCTTCTTTCGCATTTACTTCAATTCAAACAGGAACACTAAATGACTGATACCACAAATCCCATTATGGAATTCTTGCTTAATCGTCGTTCAAGGCCTTATGTATCTTTAGATCAACCCATTCCTACTCAAGAAGAGCTCCAAACTTTATTGACCGCTGCGGTGAGGTGTCCAGACCATGGTCAACTTGAGCCATGGAGATTTATTGTTATTGAGCGCAAAGCAATGCCGCGCATTGCCTCTGTTTTGAGGGAAAGAGGTCGGTGTTTAAACAAGAAGCCATCGCTTGTTGAAAAAGCTTGCCAAGTATTTGAATGTGCTCCATTAATTGTGGCCGTAGTTGCCAAACCAAACATGGAGGCCAAGATCCCTTTAGTGGAGCAAACGCTTTCTGCAGGTGCTGTTTGTTTATCCCTTTTAAATGCTGCATTGGCTTCGGGATGGGGTGCAAACTGGTTAACTGGCTTTGGTGCACATGACGCTGACTTTAGAAAGGAAGCTCTCGGTTTATCCTCTGATGAAGCCATTGCGGGGTTCATTCATATAGGAACGGAAAGATCAGCCCCTCAAGACCGCCCTCGTCCAGATCTAAGAACATTAACGACTTGGATTATTGAATAAACAGAGGTAATGGTATTGGGTGAGTACTGATAACCTGACAATTCAGTTCAAAC
>MPNP01000340.1 GCA_002239085.1 Rhodobacteraceae bacterium bin131
TTAATCCGGTGTCTCTACAGCTTGCCGCTGCCCAACTCACTGCTGGAAATAGCGAAGTGGCCTACCGAAGGATGCAACTATACCGAATGCCCTACGGACCGGTTGAAAAAAGCGACGTGAAGGCTGGTACATTAGAATTGCTTGGTCAGTCCTCATTAGTACCTAGAATTGGGCAGTTAGATTTAGGGGACATTAGCCTAAGATCGAAACAAGTTCAGTTAACGAAGGATGATCCTCTTCTTGAAACCGCCGTTGAAGCAGTAAAAAATGTTCGGATCGTTATTATGAATCCGCCTTTTTCAAATAGGACAAACATGGGAGTGAAATTCCCAAAGGATGTTCAGAAAAATTTAAGGGAACGAACAGACCGCCTGGAAATATCACTTGTTCAGAACGATAAAGAAATGGAGGGATTTGTTGACAAGAATTCAATCAATCCCCTCTTTGTAGCGCTTGCTGACAAGTGCCTGAATCCTGTTGACGGTATCTTGGCTATGATCAATCCCACTATCGCACTGTCTACAACATCGGCAAGGCAAATGCGAATGATTCTTGCTAAGCGATTTCATATTCACACTCTGCTAACCAGCCACAATCCTAGCCAAGTCAATATCAGCCAAGGAACTAAAATTAATGAAAGTATGGTCATCGCGAAAAGGCATAAGGGACCAAAGCCACCAACGCGCATAATCAGTCTTGACCGTATGCCAAAAGATTCCGACGAGACTAAAGAACTTCACGACCAACTGAAGCTTTGTACAACCGGTTTGATCCCTAGCGGATGGGGAGAAGTCTCCGAATGGCCGGCTGAACTCGTTGAGGCCGGAGACTGGTCGGCAACTGTCTGGAGATCCCCAAAACTTGCAGGAGAAGCTTCACGGATTGCGAATGACGAGAGACTAATTTGCCTGAGCGAATTGGGTATGACACCTTGGGCTACCGGACAATTGTTGCGGGGTAAATTCAAGGCCGCAACTCGGGGGACTCAAGGGAGTTTTCCTATTCTAAAGTCCAAAAGTGCTGATGGTCAAAATTACATAAAGGCAACACCGGATGAATTCTGGATTCATAAGAATCCATTATCAATGGGAAAGATAATGCAAGAAAACGAACATAGAGATACCAATAAGCTACTGGAAAAGGCTAGTCATTTGTTAATTACTGCTGGACAAGACAACAGGACTGCACGACTAACAGCGGTAGCTAGCACGAGAAAGTACGTAGGTAACGGCTGGATGCCTATTACGGGTTTAAAAAAAATAGAGCAGTCATATGCTGCAGCGGTGTTTCTCAATTCAACTGCAGGACGCTTACAAATTATGAGAAATCCAGGAAGAAAACTAGCTTTCCCATCTTATAGTACCAAAGAAACTGCAAACATTAGAGTACCCGATTTATTCAACGAGCGCATTTGTAAAATTCTAGCTGATTGCTGGCTGCGTACTGCCGATATAAAAGTACCTCAGTATCGTGATGGTGAATGCGAGGTGCGACAGTTATGGGATAATGCTGTAGCCG
>MPNP01000026.1 GCA_002239085.1 Rhodobacteraceae bacterium bin131
AACTAGTGCCTTTAACTTGGAAACTTCGGACAGCAAAGATGTGTAGGAGAGACGGGACATGAATTATTGATATTATTAGACTGCTCGACATGGATTGCCGATTGGTCATAGAATTTAGAAAGATACCACCATATTGTCAACGAAAAACTAGAAAAAAAATAATCAAGGGGTATTTAGACTACCTGAGTAGTTACTATAATTAAAATAAACCCGTACGGGTTTATTTGGTTGAATTTATAAATTTTTATGTTATTTTCATCCCGTACGGGGTGATATATAATGAATAGCAAAATTGTAAAACTGGGCAGAATAGTCAGGCAAACTCGTAAAGAGCAAGGATTGACGCAAGAACAACTGGCTGCCACTACAGGTGTGGGTATACGCTTTATTCGTGAGCTGGAGCAAGGCAAAGAGTCTTGTCAAATCGGCAAAGCATTGACGGTGGTATCAATGCTTGGAATTGATGTGACTATTGGTGATGAAGTGCTATGAGCCGAGCACTTGATGTTTATTTACAAGACAATCAGGTTGGAATCCTTGAGCAAACGAATTGGGGTGATCTAGCCTTTACCTATGACGCCGATTATTTGAATTCGAAATCATACGGTATCTCGCTATCAATGCCACTACAAATTGAGACCTTCAAGGGCAACCAAGTCAAAGCATTCTTCTCTGGTCTGTTGCCTGAAGAAAGTGTACGTGATCGCTTGGCGAAGTGTTTGGGTCTCTCTCAAGAGAATCCCTTCGCTTTGTTGGAAGCGGTTGGCGGGGATTGTGCAGGCGCTTTGGCATTATACGCGAATGAACAAAAACCACACAAAGATTCAGATAATGTTGAAGTATTGGATAATGACCGCTTGAGAGAGATTTTAGACTTGATCAAGCGCCAACCAATGTTGGCTGGAGATGATGGTTATCGCCTTTCATTGGCAGGAGCACAGGATAAGCTGGCGGTCGGGTTTCGCAACGGCCAAGTGTTGCTTATCAAAGGCGGTGCCCCAACGACGCATATCATAAAGCCAATTATTGAGCGTTATAAAGGCAGCGCTCATAATGAGCTTTTTTGTATGAAATTGGCACGCACGGTGGGCCTTGATGTGCCGAATGCTTCGCTACATTTTGTGGATGATATCCCTTATTATCTGGTTGAACGATATGACCGTCGCATCGCCGATGATGGAACGATAAAGCGTATCCATCAGGAAGATTTTTGTCAGGCTTTAGGTATTGCACCTGAGATTAAATATGAGCGTGAGGGAGGTCCAAGTATTACCGCATGTCAGGATTTGATTGCCCAACACACTGCACGACCTGCGGTAGACCAGATTAAACTGCTGAATATTGTGCTGTTTAATTTTTTGGTAGGCAATGCGGATGCCCACGGTAAGAATTTTTCATTGCTCTATAAGGTCAAGAAGCCAGAACTGGCACCGGCTTATGATTTGTTGAGTACAGCTGTTTATCCTGACCTGTCTGAAAAAATGGCCATGAAAATTGGCAGAAAATACAAACCTAATGATGTATATCTACGACACTTCCATAAACTTGTTGCTGGCACTAAGGTTGCACAATCAGCTTTGAACCGGCAGATTAAAAAGATGACGGGCAAAATGCTAGAGGCAGCGCCAAAATTGAAAGAAAAACTAAACGTAGATGGACTCTCCTCGGATGTATTTAATGATATCATCGGTGTCATAAAAGAGCGTTCTAAACACCTTAGCGATTGAGTGTCAATATACTTGATAGGGTACTTCTCAAGTATGATTGCCGCGATTTGGGCTTCAGACTATAGTCGTTGTGGGTCCCCTCCTTGCTTGCCCAGTACTTAAGTGTTTCTAATGTATCGGATGGCTTCAGCAAATTAAATTCGACGGTTTGGCGCATTACAAACATACATACTGATGCCACTGAAGACCCTAGAAAGTTATAACTTGGTCATTCAACCTTACTACGGCAAAGAACGGGTCAAGACCACTAGGTCCGGGCAAACGCTATTGGCGACCGCTCAAACTAAGCCTTTGAAAAATACAGCCCCCTCCCTTTACTCAAAATTTGGAATGAGCAATTTAAGCATTTCGGATTCGATTAAGGGAGCTTTTCTTTGATTTCCTGCAGTGTCAACCGTTGCTTCTTGAATGCATGAATTTGCTTAATGCGTTCCAGCATTTCATGTGCATAAAGCTGATAACCAGATTCGGTGAACTCGGCAACACTTAAAAGCCCTTCTTTTGTCCAGTGACGAATAGTGGAGTTGCTTTCACCAACTTGTTTGGCAAGCGCGCCAATTTTAAGCAGTTTATCTCCATCAATAGGCTCAGTATCTTCACTCTTGGCCGCTTTCAAATAGATATTGAGAGATCTATCAACGGCTTTGGTGATTATTTTTAAATAATCATCTTTAGGACCACCAAGCTGAGCTTTTTCTAATGAACCAATATAGGCCAGGCGGTCACGCTTTCTGATAATTGCCGCTGGATATCCGCTCATAAGCAAAATCATATTCATAAGTAACCGTGCGCAACGGCCATTTCCATCAACAAATGGGTGTATGGTCACAAGACGATAATGTGCCTCTGCTGCCAATTCGACCGGATGGAGACCTTGGTCGCATGAGAGCCACCGTTCAAAATCCTGCATCAGACGGGGTACTTTAGCTGGATTAGGTAAAACAACTGCCGAGCCTGAGATTCTTCCAGGCACAGAGCGGTAATATCCAGCATTGTATTCATCAATACCCTTTAAAATAACACCATGGATATGAAGTATGTCTTTTTCTGTCAAGGTGGTTGGCTTGCGCTTAACTTGGTTTTTTACCCAATCAAGTGCGTGCGCATGGTTAACGGCTTCTAGATGCTCGGTAAGGAATTTACCACCGACAGTCAGACCTTTTTCAACAACCAATGCGGTTTCTCTTCGCGTGAGGCTATTGCCCTCAATCGCGTTGCTTGTATATGTGAGCTCTACTCGAAACCAATCATCCAGATTGCGGATAAGTGATTCTGGTAATGGACTGCACTCGTCCAAGCGCTTTTTTTTAGCGATCAATTTATCAAAATTCATATCTTAAACCATAAACCATAACGTGATGGTTTTCAAGTTTGTTTTTACGCTTGGGTGAATTTAATCAGGCACTTAAATTCTTTTCAATAAAATTACCCCTATCAAAATTCCGTATTTCGGTGCTTTATTCGTTATTAATCTTGCTTAAACAGCTCATCTCGTAGGAATTCAGTCTGTATTGCAAGTCAAGTTGAGGGATTCAAAAGCAGTTTGGGTTCCTCGCAACTCAATAAAGGTAAATTTTGCATTCCAGTGGATTTTAAGTACCAAACTTCCATAGGAACGAATGCTCTATGATAGGTTTGTGCTGGATTTAAAGCTAATAACCTCAGTGATAATAGTAGCATTGAGTGGGGCATGTCTAATAGTGCTGCACCCACTAAGAACTGACGGTTGATTTCTGTCTAGCAGTTAATATGTGTTCAGTCGCGATTTTAAGAACCGACGCCAACTTGGCAGCTGGGCCGGTCTCATCTCAGAACCCTGGAGCAGTGGAACCGTTGACCACGATCAGGGAATTACTAAGGCAGGACCATCCCGCGTCCCCAAACATCTGATTCAGATGGCGTGGTGCTGGCTTCATTACCAGCCCGCGAGTCAATTGACCCGCTGGTATTATGTGAGAACCATGGATGGGCATGGTCGGAATCGCCGCCGGATGATAGCCGCTCTGGCTCGTAAGTTGTTGGTGGCCCTGTGGCAGTTGGCGATCAAGTGTCTGATACCAGAAGGAGCGATTGTTTCTTGACACTCATGCGACGAAGAGTTTCCACTATCAACTGGACGCGGTTGTGGAGGAAACCGGGACAAGCCACCCGCTTGGGGAATGGGTTCGCCAGCAATGGAACCGTAATGATAGATGGGTTTGCTTCCCGGAGTACTGGACCACGCATGTGGGATTGGGGTCACGGAGCTGGCTTGCGGATCTACAGGTTCTGTGGAAAGGATTTCTTCTGCTTCTCTTACTTCATCAACATCTCTTTATTCTTGAAAATTATTTGCCGCTAGATTTTAGTTTCTTGTAGTATTTCTTGATGATTTCGTTGTCAATGTTGGTGTTTCTCTTGCCATTTGATTCTGCGCGGACTTCGGCCCATGGAGAATTCTCACGATGGGTCAAAGAGGAAAGAGCAGCTCCTGTGAGGTTGCCATAAACCTCCCAAATTGTGTCCAGCAACTGTATGGTTTGGTTATCTGACTTTAGAATATTAGGGATTTTCTTCTCAAATGATAAGTTTTTACGATCTTTAATCGAAAGTATTGTTGCAAGTTCAATGATAGGCATCCGACCGCGATACTTAAACTCATGGTATAACGAAGGAAATACAGGACCAAATTCCCACGCTTCTGCATCCTCGTCTTCAACCAAAGGTTTATCAAAATAAGCTAAATGCCAACCATGAGCTATGTAGACCAATTTTTGAATTTTTAGGGGAGTTATACCGTGCTTTCTATATTTGGATAAGAAATAGTTTGCGACAGCCTTCGCCGAGTAACCCACATTCGTTCTCCATCTATTTAAAGTGACCTAAAAAGTAATAGTTTAGCTAGCATCTGTCAAGTGAACAATATTTTATACCCATCACCACCTTGGTCAGAGAGTTCTTCTTTGAGTAAATAACCAATCTCTGCCTAAATATATAATTCCCGATTTTAAGTACCAAACTTCTATAGGAACGAATGCCCTGTGATATGTTTGTGCTGGACTAAAAGCTAATAACCTCAGTGATAATAGTAGCATTGAGTGGAGCATGTCTAATAGTTCTGCACCCACTAAGGCCTGACGGTTGATTTCTGTCTAGCAGTTAATATGGTCAGATTGTTTCCATTTAGGAAAAGCAGATCTCGTACCGAGCAATTGATATCCGATAGAGTCATCAAAGGTGTTAAGGTAGATTATGAAATAATAGGAACTTCGGGACTATACTAATTCGGGGAATTTCAGAATGATAAAGCTGGTTTGGGTCTGAATCAATCTTTGAGCAATATAAGTAAGAATAAATGAATATCATATGAGTGATTTAGATAGCGGCCTATACCTCGTTTCCACCCCAATAGGTCATGCTAGGGATATAACCTTGAGAGCCATTGATGTATTGCGGGATGCAAGCCAAATTGCTGCTGAGGATACCCGTTCCCTTCTACGGTTACTTACAATCCATGGAATCAATCTCAACCAACGACAGCTCATCTCCTATCATGATTTTAGCTCCAAGAACAAATTGCAAACAATCATTAGGGAAATTAAATCAGGACTTAGCATTGCAATGGTTTCTGAAGCTGGGACACCACTGATTTCAGATCCAGGTTTCAAACTTGTCAATGAAGCTATTCGTCACCAGTTGCCAGTAATTCCCATTCCAGGTCCGACAGCACCAATTACGGCCCTTACAATATCGGGATTAGGCTCAGACCAGTTTCATTTTGTTGGTTTTCTCCCCACAACTTCAGCGAAGCGGCGGAAAACCTTAGAGCGAATGAAGTTTACAGGCGCGACCTTGATTTTTTTTGAATCACCTAATCGCTTGTATAAAAGCTTGTGCGACATGGAAGAAGTTTTTGGGGCGGATAGGAAAGTAGCAATATGTCGAGAATTAACCAAGCGGCACGAAGAAACGACACGAGGAACAATAATGCAACAAAAAAATAACTATCAAGGTCGCATAGTTAAAGGAGAGGTTGTCATTGTAGTGGAAAGGAATCAAAATGTTGGCTTTGAAGAAAATATTGATGAAATACTCGCATTAGCATTGACCCAGAAAAGTCTAAAAGAAGCAGTTAGAGAGGTTTCTGAGACTTTGGGCCTTAGCCGAAAATCGGTTTATCAAAAAGCGCTAATGCTAACGAAAGGGCAATGATTTTGTATGAACACTCCCATGAGGTTATTATCAATCTGGTTGCTATCAAATCAGCTTCTTTAACCAGTTGGTCAGCAATACATAATTAAATACTATACTGAGCTATAGAAAAATTTCGTGAGAGAAGAATACAACTAGTAAAGGAATCGTTCATGGTGATTAGAGTAGCATTTCAGATGGACCATATCGGTTCAGTCGATATTGCCGGAGACAGTACGTTTAAACTTGCACTTGAAGCACAAAAAAAAGGTTTTGAGCTGTTTCACTATACTCCAGAGGATTTAGTGTATGCACAAGGGTTCATTAGGGCTAAGGCTCGCCACCTTGAAGTTAAAAATCAGAAACTAGACCATTATTCACTAGGTCCGGAACTGTCACTAGATTTAAGTGAAGTTGATGTGGTTTGGTTACGCCAAGATCCACCGTTTGATATGTCTTACATACTTACCACGCACCTTCTGGAAAGGTTAATGCCCAACACATTGGTCGTGAACGACCCATTCTGGGTTCGCAATTTACCAGAAAAATTAATGGTTCTCAATTATCCAGACTTGATACCTCATACCCTGATTAGTCGTGATATCAAGGCTATTCACGAGTTTCGTCAACTTCACGGTGACGTTATCCTTAAACCTTTATTTGGTAATGGAGGTGCTGGAATATTCAGAATAAAACAAGGAGATAATAATCTCAACTCGCTTTGCGAAATGTTTTTCCAAAACAGTCGGGAGCCAGTCATTGTCCAAGAATACTTGCCGGCAATAGTTAACGGGGATAAGCGCGTGATTCTAGTTGATGGTAAACCGATAGGGGCGATTAATCGAATTCCTCCAAAAGGTGAAAACCGGTCCAACTTGCATGTCGGTGGTCAAGCGTTCAAGGTAGAGCTCACTGAGCGTGATTATGAGATTAGCTCTAGGGTAGGGAAGGATTTATCAAATAAGGGTTTGATTTTTGCTGGAATCGATATCATCGGTGACAAACTCACCGAAATCAATGTGACCTCTCCCACTGGAATTGTAGAATTAGAAAAATTTGATAATACCAACGCCGCGGGACTAATTTGGGACGTGATTCAAGCAAAAATTAGCTGAACGTCAATTCAGGAAGCTTGTTGGCATATTCCAAGGACCAGTGTGGATAATTGAGTGTAATTTTGGTAATCGAAAAATTATTAATTGGCTGACTGATTATCTGGTGCATCGGAGTACCATTTGCTTGTTGAATTTGGCTCAAAATGACACCAAAATGAGCGACTAGGATAAAGTTTTTACTTGGATTAGCATTAATTAATTGAAACAAACACTCATTAACCCTGTGCAGGAGGTCATTCCAACTTTCGCCATTCGGTGGGCTTGAACACCCAGGGTTATTCCAAAATTCCTCAGCGAGTTTTTGGTCATACTGGTAAATTTCATCGTAAGATTTGCCTTCCCAATCACCAAAATTAAATTCCCTGAGCTGCTTTGAATTGGGTAAGCGATTCCGTTTTCCTTCAATCGCATCTGCTGTAAGTTTTGCTCGAGTCAAATCTGAAGATAAAATCAGTGCATCATGGGGTAAATTAGAATTGAGCCAATTAATTGTTGATTGGTCGGATAAGTCAACTGGTACATCAGTCCATCCATATAGGGATTGACAGTGAGTCGGACCATGGCGGATCCAATAAAACTCTATGGGGCTATTCAAAATGATCCTTTCCTTTGAGGATAAGAGGCAAACCTGCTGAAATCAACACAACACCATCTGCTTGGGCTGCGATTTTCTGGTTAAGTTCGCCAATAATTTGTACAAATTTCCGATTTTCCTTTTCGGCTGGTATAACACCCAATCCAACTTCAACCGAAACGATTAATACTTTGGCCGGAGTTGAATTAAGATTTATTAGAAACTCTGGAATTATATCGGTTAGATTAAGGTTGGCATACATCAGATTACCTAACCAAGTTGATAGGCACTCAAAAAGAACTACGCAATCTGGCCCAAAGTTTTGAAATTCTTTGCCATCCGTAAAGGGTGATTCGATAAGCTTCCACTCATCGCCTCGCCTTTGCTTGTGGAGGGTTATTTTACTCCTAAGTTCATCATCAAAGGGCTGCGCTGTCGCAAAGTATATCTTTTGTCCTACCGCATCAGCAATTACCTTTTCTGCCCATAAAGATTTGCCAGAAGCACTTCCACCAAGAACAAGGATGCGATGACTTTTATTGATGCTCATGGTTATTCACGCTCAGGGTATGATTATGATCTCTTGGACCGCAGGGAGCCAAGTTGAGCATAATAATATAGGAGATAGGAAGTTTCAACGAACATTAGAATGAGATTTTGAATCCACTAAAGATCAAGTTTTTACGAGAAATGTTGATGCCAACAAAATTCTAAATCCCAATACCCTATTGTATTAATGATATCGGTGAGCTTTTTGTAGAAACTGAAATAGTTTGTCAGTTGCTAAATGATAAAATTCAGACGATTGAGAGTTGTAATTGGGGTTCAATAATCAAAAACCAAACATCAAATAGATCCGGTTCTAAACACAGGTCAATCCCACAAAAATAAAACCATCCAAAAAGGGCAAATAGGGCAAAGATGATGACCCAAGGGAGGAAAATTAATATTCCGAGTAACGTGGCAAAGAAAATAAAATCTGGGCTAAACATTAATATCATTCATTCATGAATTGAAAATAAACTATACCAATAATTAAACAAAATCATACCAACAGGGGTCAACAATAATTGTCTTGACCACGGATTAGACTTCGTAATTGGTGATTGATGTCAAAAAAACGACAAGAAGGAAGTTAGTGTTATTAAATTCCAAATCCACTATAAGATGAACAAATTGCAAAATTAAATCTACTTTAGAACGCGATATTCTTTTTGAGAAGCGAAGGGTACAAGATTTGATACGACGAGGTTATGATGAATAATTCCAAAAGAATTCTCCTGATTATTGGTGGGGGAGTGGCTGCCTACAAAGCCTTGGAAGTTATTCGAGGTCTTAGCGATAAATGCTATGAGGTGCGATGTGTATTAACCAAAGCGGGTGAACAGTTCGTAACACCACTATCTGTATCCTCATTATCAGGCAACCAAGTATCTTTAGATTTATTCAGTCACGAAAGTGAAGCTCAGTTCAGTCATATTGAACTGGCGAGGTGGGCTGATACCATTCTCGTTGCTCCAGCAACTGCTGACTTTATGGCAAAGGTGGCAAATGGTCATGCGGACGATTTAGCGACAGCAATGATTCTGGCAACAACAAGCCAGGTGGTTTTTGCTCCAGCAATGAATGTCAAAATGTGGGAGAATGTCGCGACCCAAGCCAATATCAAACGCATTGCCGAGTTGGGGTATTCCTTCATAGGGCCAACTGAAGGCAAAATGGCTTGTGGCGAATACGGATTAGGACGAATGGCAGAACCAGAGCAAATTATCAGCGAACTTGAAATGGTTCAGACGAGTTGGACAAAAAGAGGTAAAGGTCTCACGGCCATAATAACGTCGGGGCCAACACGCGAGGCAATTGATCCTGTGCGGTATATTTCCAATCACTCGTCAGGCAAACAGGGAACAGAAATCGCTAAAGAACTTCGCGAACAAGGGTTTAAGGTTAAAATGGTTTCTGGTCCTTCTTTGACTACACCACCGACCGGTATTGATGTAATCAAAGTCGTCACGGCTCAAGAAATGCTGGAAGCAGTTTCAGGGTCATTGCCTTGTGATGTGTTTATATCTGTTGCCGCCGTGAGTGACTGGCGAGTAAAAGAGTATTCGCCAGCGAAAATTAAGAAATCTAACCAGCAACAAACCCTCACATTAAAGTTCATAAAAAATCCAGATATTCTTGCAACAGTTGCTCATCACAAAACGCATCGGCCGAAGCTTGTCGTGGGTTTTGCGGCTGAAACCTCAGATCTGGAGAAAAATGCCAAATTAAAATTGGATCGCAAAAACTGTGATTGGATAGTTGCCAACAATGTCAGTGAAGAGGCCGGATTTATGGGAAGCGATAGCAACGAAGTACAAATTCATACCCACGCGAATACTTACACTTACCCATGCATGAAAAAAAGTGATGTCGCTGTTACTCTAACGAATCATATTCTAGAATCCTTCAACCGTTAATTTCTTAACGAGTTATTTGTTTTATGGTCAATGTTAGGATTTTGCGTGTTGATGGAAGTGACTCTACGATTCCGTTACCAGTGTATCAATCACAAAATTCATCGGGGTGTGACCTTCACGCCAATCTCAAACTGGAACAACAAAAATCAGGAATAATAATTCCGAAAACCTCGTGGCAACTTGTTCCAACAGGGTTGGCAATTGTCCTTCCTGAAGGTTTTGAGGCTCAAATTCGGTCTCGCTCGGGACTGGCATTATACCACGGAATTACTGTAATGAACTCTCCAGGAACTATTGACAGCGATTACCGAGGAGAAGTTGGCGTCATATTGCTTAATCAAGGGACAGATGATTATTTGATTAATCACGGAGACAGAATTGCACAACTGGTTATCGCTCAAACAAGCCAAGTGAAATGGGCCACAATCAATGAATTGCCTCACACAGAAAGAGGAGAAAATGGGTTCGGTTCTACGGGGAAAGATTAATTTTTGCTTGCGTAATCAGGGGTTTACAGGAAAGAGGTTATTACAACAAAAGTGGCGAAGTTAAACAATGCGGAACTCCATCGTTATGCCCGACACATTGTTCTCAAGGAAATTGGTGGATTGGGTCAAAAGGAACTCAAGAAAGCCAAAGCCGCAATTGTTGGAGCTGGAGGCTTAGGAGTCCCCGTACTCCAATATCTCAATTCAGCAGGAGTTGGAGAATTAAAAGTGATTGATCACGATGTGGTCAGTCTTCCTAATTTACAACGTCAGGTGCTATTCGACGAGGCCCATGTTGGTCAACCAAAAGTTGAAGTCGCACAACAGGTATTGGGAGCACAAAATTCAAATACCACTCTAATTCCAATCTATAAGGAGTTGAATGCGAAGAATGCCCTTGAGATTCTCAAAGGGTGTGATGTCGTCATAGATGCATCCGATAGTTACGACACACGGCGAATAATTAATCGGGTTTGCATTGAATTAAAACAGCCAATGATTTTTGGCGCTATAAGCCAATGGGAAGGTCAATTAAGTGTACTTTTTGGTCAACCATGTTTTGAGTGTTTATTTCCGGTCAAACCCCAAGGAGAACTATTAAAAACATGCTCCGAGTTTGGTGTTGTTGCTTCTCTGCCAGGAGTTATTGGTTGCATGATGGCGACTGAAGTAATCAAATTAATTACCTCCGCAGGAGCACCATTACGCAACAAACTTTTAATTATGGACATGCTCTACTCAGAAACACGGATAATCAACACATTTACTAATCCAAACTGCAATGTCTGCTGCTAATACTCTTGCTTACATAACTCTTTGAGGGTGGTAGGAGAGCGATCGTTACATCATATTTGGAAGGATTAAGTCGGGTGGGCGGTGCCCATCTTCAAAGGTCTTAATGTTGATTAGAACCTTCTCCCCCATCTCAATGCGGCCTTCTTTAGTCGCCGAGCCAATGTGGGGTAGGAGAACCACATTTTTTAGTTCTCTGAGTCGGGGATTGATTTCACTTCCTTTTTCAAATACATCTAGACCGGCACCGGCGAGTTCATCATTTCTGATCATGCGGGTCAACGCATTTTGGTCAATCACTTCACCCCGTGAGGTATTCACAATGATGGTTTCGGGTCTAATGAGCTTAAGCCGTCGTGCATTCATTAAGTGAAAGGTGGAAGGGGTATGGGGACAGTTAATTGAAATAATATCCATCCGACTCACCATTTGATCAAGACTTTCCCAATATGTGGCCTCTAGCTCTTGTTCAAGTTCCCGATGAACTCGTTTTCGGTTGTGATAATGAATTTGCATACCGAAGACCTTGGCTCGTCTTGCGACAGCTGTACCAATCCGCCCCATTCCTAAGATTCCAAGACGTTTGCCACCCAAGCGAGTACCCATGAGTGCAGTCGGAGCCCAGCCTCTCCAAGAACCTGATTGCATTTGGCTGATACCTTCTGTTAGGCGACGTGCAACGGCAAGAATCAGACACATTGCCATGTCGGCTGTATCCTCAGAATTAACATCCGGGGTATTGGTCACAAGAATATTTCGAGTTTGAGCGGTTTGAATGTCAATATTATCAAAACCAGCACCATAGTTGGCAATCAAGCCAAGTGATTGCCCCGCTTGAGCAAGTAGCGATTGATCAATGGTATCGGTAATTGTTGGTACTAATACATCACACCAAGCCATTGCAGCCGCCAGTTCATTACGACTCATCGGATTATCATTTTCGCGAATTTGAACATGGAATAATTCCGACATTCTTATTTCAACAGCATGCGGTAAGCGCCGAGTCAGGACAACATTCAATTTTTTCTTCATAATCTTGCCTTGGATAAAAATTTGGCTTAAATGCTTAATTTAGTTTTGGATATTCACCGAGCAGTTAGAGAATATTCATATCTTATCCAATTACTGAAAAAATAATGGCTACAAAAATTAAAATTGCATTATTTTGCATAATTATCGTATTGTTTTTTTCAAGCAATGCTAACCTGACCTTCAGCCAAACCGAATCAGCGACTGAGGAAAAGATTAGAGGTAAAGTCACTGGTTTGCCGATACCTCGATACGTTTCAATGAAAGAATCGTCGGGGTATACCAGACGCGGACCTCATCCAGATTATTCAATTACTTGGGAGTTTAAAGAAAAGGGTATACCGTTTCGTGTTATTGACGAAGATGGTAATTATCGGCGAGTTGAAACTATGAATGGGGTCGGTGGATGGATTTTTTACCAAAATTTATTGGGGAAGAGGACGGTAATTATTACTCAAAATAATACCAATCTGTTGGCTCAACCGCTTCCCCAAGCAAGGATTATTGCAACTGCTGAGAAGTGGGTTATAGCCGATTTGGTTAAATGCAGTTTGACTTGGTGCAAAATCAGTACTTCAAACAGAGGCAGTGTAACTAAATTTGTTGGTTGGGTCAGTAAATCATCTATTTGGGGCGTTGATCTTGAAGAAATTATTGAATAGATTCCAAGGCCGAGGACACATTTAATTCACTGTTATCAACCTGATTACAAACAAAACATTATCTAAGCTGGCAAAAACCCTCTTTTTCGGAGCAAGGCATCCGCTGAAGGTAATTGGCCACGAAACAAGGTGTAGAGTTCTTCGGGTTTTTGTGAGTTGCCAGCAGAGAGGATGTATTTCTCTAGTCTCTGAGCCGTTTTTTTATTGAATGGACCACCTTCTTCAAGGAAGTATTCAAAAGCGTCGGCGTCCATTACTTCAGACCACAGGTAACTATAATAGCCTGATGAATAGCCTGAGGTTGCGAATACATGTAAGAAGTTAGTTGTGCTGTGCCGCATTTTAATCGCTGGCGGAAGGTCAATCTGTGTGAGTATTTCGGCTTCCCTTGCTAGAGGGTCAGAAGTGGGAATCTCGTTATGCATCGCAAGGTCAACATAAGCACTCGCCAAGTACTCAACTGTTGCAAAACCCATATCATAGTTTTTAGTTGCTAACAACTTCTCAAGCAAACTCTTAGGAATGGTTTGATTGGTTTCAGCATGGGTAGCAAAACGTTGCAGCACTTCAGGGATTTCTATCCAATGTTCAAACAGCTGACTTGGGAGTTCAACGAAGTCCCTGACAACCGATGTTCCTGAAATGCTTTCATAAGTTACGTCAGACAGCATTGCATGTAGGGCGTGTCCGAACTCATGAAATAGAGTTCGGGTGTCATCAAATGATAACAAACAAGGCTCACCTTCTGCGGATTTTATAAAGTTGCAAACATTAATCGTGATCGGTCTGACTTCTCCTCGCAGTTTATTTTGAGAGCGAAAACATGAACACCAAGCCCCTGATCGTTTAGAAGGTCGCGCAAAGTAGTCACCAATAAATATTGCTAGGTGGCGACCATCTTTTTGAACTTCCCAAGCGCGACAATCAGGATGATAAAGTTCAACATCCAGAGGTTTGAAGGTCAATCCAAAAAGCCTAGTGGAACAATAAAAGGCCGCTTCAATCATGTTCTCAAGTTGAAAATACATCTTCACCTTGGATTCGTCAAAACTGAACTCAGAGCATTTTCTCTTTTGTGAGTAATACCGCCAGTCCCAAGGCTCAAAGCCATCATCAAAGCCATCTTGTTTCAACATGTTTTGGAGTACTGCGGCGTCTTCGATTGCTTTTTGTCGTGCTGGTTGCCAAACGGTATCAAGTAAATCCTTTACCTGTTTGGGATTTTTTGCCATCTCTTCATCAAGCTTATAGTTGGCGTAAGTTTCAAAACCGAGCAATTTCGCCATTTCATGACGGAGCGCTAATATTTGTCTTATGGTGTCTTGGGTATTATTCTCATTGTCGTTATTTCCCCTTCCAACCCAAGCGCTGTAAGCTTGATGACGCAAAGCACGATTAGAGGAATGTTCCAAAAAGGGGACAATGAGTGATCGATTCAGGGTGACTACATACCCATCAATGTCTCGTTCTTTAGCAGCTTCTTGCATAGATCCTATGAGGAAGCTCGGTAATTTTTTGGCTTCCGATTCAGGAATTTTCAGAAACCATTCCTTTTCCTCACTTAATATTTTTTGTCCAAAGCTTGTATGAAGCGATGCAAGTTGCTCTTTTAATGCCTTGAGGCGTACTTTTTCAGTATTGTTTAAATGACAGCCAGAACGGACAAAACATTTGTAATAATTTTCTAAAACGCGGATTTGTTCCGAAGTCAAATGACTGTCTTGTTTATGGTGCTCCCAAAGCTCCCTTATGCGATTAAATAAATCCTCATTCAGGAAAATGTCCGAGGAATATTTGGCAAACTTCGGTGAAAACTCGGCTTCAAGTTTCTGCCTGAATTCGTTACTATCAGAATGTGATAGATTAAAAAACACGCCTACTACATCATTGAGTTGAACTTCAGCCAATTCCATTTGCTCAATGGTGTTCTGAAAAGTGGGTTTTGCCTGATTTTTAGCAATTGATTCAATGTTTCTTAAGGTTGTGTTCAAAACATGATCAAGAGCCTCTTGGAACTGGTCGTCCTGAATCAACTTGAAGGGAGGGATACCAAAAGGTGTCGTCCAATTTTGGAGTAAAGGATTCGCAGTCATAATGAAGTCCTTAGAAAGCGATTTAAATTGAAATTGCTTGGGGTAAGCGACTTATATGTAATGCAGGATCTATGATTTCAACTCATAATGTCGCGAATTCAGAAATCACTTATCTGATTTGGGGTAATAGGAATGGGACCCACCGATTATCAACCCAATAGTTTGCTCGGCTCCATAATCGCTGGATTACTCTCGTGAAACAAGCCGAAGTGGTGGAGTTTCTTGTCAGCTCTATGGCTTTGAGAAGTTTACGGCTAAAATATGAGGACTAGTACTAAATTTAGAATTCAATTATAGTCGATTACCGTTATTAAAGCGATGCAGGTTAGTCGGGTCAAAATTCATGAAAATAGTGGACCCAATTTGCAGATCAACAGAACCATTAATCCGAACAGTAACCGAATTATTTTCCGGCCCATCAACATACAAAATTGTGTCGGCTCCAAGTTCTTCCTTATATCGCACGGATCCTTCTAGTTCGCCATCAGTTGTCGAGATTGTAATATGTTCAGGCCGAACGCCAAGGGTTTCACAATCATGGTTTCGTGCGACTTGTCCGTTGAAAATATTCATGTTGGGTGACCCGATAAACTCAGCGACAAACTGGGTTTGAGGCTTATTGTATAGGTCCATTGGCTTACCCACTTGCTCAATTGAACCTTTGTTTAAAACAACAATTTGATCAGCCATGGTCATAGCCTCAACCTGATCATGAGTGACGTAAACCATGGTTGCTCCAATTTTTGCATGTAAATCAGAGATTTCCACCCGCATCTGCCCGCGTAAAGAGGCATCCAAGTTGGATAATGGCTCATCAAACAAAAACACTTTAGGATTACGGGTGATTGCCCGCCCAATAGCAACGCGTTGCCGTTGACCACCAGACAGATCCTTTGGTGTTCGATCTAAAAGATGATCAAGCTGTAGTATTGTGGCGACGTCTAACACCCGCGAGGTGATTTCCTCTTTAGGTCGCTTGGCAAGAGTAAGACCAAAGCCGATATTTTCGGCTACAGTCATGTGTGGATACAGAGCATAACTTTGGAAAACCATAGCAATTTTCCGCCGCGAAGGCTCGGCATACGTTACATCATCGCCATCAATATAAATTTTACCCGAAGTGACAACTTCCAATCCCGCAATCATTCGAAGGACTGTGGATTTGCCACATCCCGATGGCCCCACAAGAACAGTGAATGAACCCTCAGGAATGACAAGATTTAACTCAGGTACAACAACGACACTGCCGTAACTTTTATTGATATTTTCAAAGGTAACTTTCCCCATATTTCACCCCTTTACTCCAGTGCTCGCAATCGAGGCAATAAATGCGCGTTGCAGACACAGATAAAAAATCAAGACTGGTACGGTGATAATGGTCAGATAGGCCATAATTTCACCCCAAGCCGTATTTAATTGGAAGAAATACTGTAAACCCAGCATAACTGGACGGTATGTCTCCTCTTGTACAACCATGATTGGCCAAAGCAACTGGTTGTTATACATAAATAAGAAACGTAGAATAGCCGCCGTTGCGATCACTGGTCCCGCTAGTGGAATAATGATCTTTCGGTAAACCTGAAACCAAGTTGCCCCATCAATTCGTGCCGCTTCCACCAAATCCTTAGGCAGATCACGAAAATACTGGGCAAATAAAAATATGGTTAGGGCATCAACGGCAAACGGTATGATCTGGACATGATAGCTATTGAACCAACCCATTTTAAACCCTTCAAGGCCAACCCATGGTAAATTATTAACAATCAGCAACAAGGGAATGGCGATCGTTTCAAAGGGTATAATCAATGTCGCAAGAACAATTGAAAATACAATGCCACGTCCTTTCCACTCAAGGAAAATGAACGTAAATGCAGCCATTGAACAAAATACCAAACTGAGAACAACCGTTACTCCTGTGATAAACACTGAATTAAAAATGAATACGTGAATCGGAACACGGTTAAAGGCGTTCCGATAGTTTTCAAATGACAAATCACCAACGGGTAAGAAGGCACGAAGTGAGCTACTATCAGAAAGCAACTGTAAGTCAGGCTTAAATGAAGAGATCACCATAAAAACGATCGGAAAGATAAAAATCAATGCGATCCAAACGAGAAGTAAGTATCGGACCGCGATACTCATGATTCGATGGGTGGGCATCAGTTGCGCTCCCTCGTAATGTATCGTTGAAAAAGTGAGATTGACAGAACAATAATGAACAATAAGACTGAAATCGCTGAACCACCAGAAATATCCTGCTTTTCATAGCCCTTCACGACAGCTTGATAAACCAAACTTTGGGTCGAATCCAACGGTCCGCCTTGTGTCATCACCTGAATCTGCGGATACAGGGTAAAGGCCTGCATAGTAATGACGACCAAGACAAGAATAGCAGTATTCCGTAAACCAGGCCAAGTGATATAACGGAATGTTTGCCACATTGAGGCCCCCTCTATTCGGGCGACTTCATACCGGTCAATTGGAATGGTTTGTAATCCAGCCAGCCAAATAACCATGTGGAACCCCACACCTTGCCACACTGACATTACAATAATTGATCCCAAAGCAGTACTCGGATTGCCGAGCCAATCCACAGGCTGAAATGAGCCAAAACTGAACATGCTGAATAACGCGTTCAAAAGCCCATTCTGACCGTCGTAGATAAATTTCCATAAAATGGAAACCACCACCATGGAGATAACAACAGGAATAAAGTATATGGTTCGAAATACATTAATTCCCTTAAGAGGTTGATTAATTAGCATGGCTAAAATGAGGGCAATTCCAGCTTGCAGTGGGCATACGACCAAGACGAAGACGATAGTATTCCGCAATGCTTTAATAAAGACAATATCACGGACTAAAATGACATACTCTTTCGCTTGGGATACGGGAATGCGAAACCACTCTCGCATTCGATTGTATTGCGGATAGTTCTCCGCATCACGAGTATAGGTTCTAACACTCGGGAAGACGTTATTACCTTCATCGTCTTTTACGATTGTGCCATCAGAATTAGTTTCTGGTTCCAAGACCAGAATTCCAATACCGAGGAGTCTCTTGTAGTTTTCTAACCCAACAAATTCTGTTGGATTAGGTGACACCAATCGTTGGTTAGTTAAAGACAGCCCGAAAGCCATTAGGAAGGGGAGAATCAAGAAGACAAACATTAATAGTATTGCTGGCATGGACATCAGCCAACCAACACGGTTTTGTTTTCTTAGTTCTTCCGATTGAACAGTCATTTGATACACCTCAGAAATTAATGGCGGAGTTCTAATCAGAACTCCGCCTAGGAGGAGGTCAACTACATGTAACCATTATTGCGACGGATATCGTCGTCTATCTCATCTGCAGCCGCATCAAGTGTATCGGCAACATCAGCACCATTAGCAATGTCGGCTAGGGCTTTTTCAAAAACCTTTGCTCCAACTACATATGCGGGAGTGACAGAACGAAATGTTGCTTGTTCACTTGACAATGTGTAGAACACTTCAAGTGGTCCACCTGGGCTGTAGTCATTGGTCATTGCACTAGCCGAAGCTGTTGCTGGAACGAGGCCAATTCCATTCGCGAATGCCGCAAGATACTTATCTTGGATGGCAAATTCAATGAAAGCGTTTGCTCCATCTTGATTCTCCGATGAGCTGGCGATGCCAAATTGCCAACTCGCGGCTCCGATCTTCGGTCCTGTACCAAAATCAGGTGCAGGCAGGAACAACATGTCATCACCATACTTTTCTAAAGGTGGGAGTGCTGCCCAGTTACCATTCCATTGTAGTGCGTAACGACCTTCAAGGAAGCCAGTCTCACGATCAGCTCCATCTTGACTTGTTCCAGGTACGAGCCCTTCCGAGAAGAGCGTTTGCCACAACCCACCAAAAGCCATTCCAGCATCACCATTGAGTGCACCGTTAGACATGTTGGTTGATACGTCAATGATGTCGCCACCATAACTTTGGAGAAACGGTCCAAAGCCATAGGGATACCATTCACCGGTCCAAGCCATTCCAAGGTCAAGAGCGTAATCATAATCGCCACTGGCTTGAAGTTTTCTTAACGCCGAGAGAAACTCATCACCTGTCCATGGGGAATCTAAACTTGGAACTCTAATTTCATGAGCCTCAAGCACTGATTGGCGTGCAAAAATGGCACATGCCGCATCCCATAACCCGACCGCGTAAAGTGTTTCATTCCAGCGCCCAATCGCTCCGGGCAGAAAATTCTCAAGTCGAGACTCGTCAATATTAAGTGGCGCCAAATACCCAGCCCAAGCCCAGTTGGGTAAAATCGGCCCGTCAATATCAAGAATATCGGGGAGGTTGCCGGCTAGTGCCGCTGCTGTAACCGAATCATTATAAGAACCTTGAGGGAATGACTCTAAAACTACTTCATAATCACTTTGACTTTCATTAAAGTCCATGATTACTTGATTGATTAAAGCACTCTCTGTTTCGTTCCCCGCGCCATGATACCACATGGTTAACTGTGTTTGCGAAAAAGCTGCGGTTCCGGCAAATAGAATGCCGCAAACTACAATAAATAGTTTTTTCATTTTTTCCATTAATCTCTCCTAATTGAATCCAATTTTTGTATTGGTGAAAAACTTTTATAATATTTTGACAACGTTGTCAATAAAAAAAATATTAATTATTATTAATTGTTAAATTCAACTATTTTCCACGGGAGGAAGCGGTGCCATTGACAGACTCAATAAAACTCAATCAAAGGCACGAATATAGCGATTAAGCGTTCGCGCTGATTCGGTTTGCAAATGGTAACTCAAAATTAAAAATGACAAATGCCCAAAACAAGAACTTCTAGTAATGCTCCTCAAGAAAAAAAGAAGGAGGCGACTATCGTCCAAGTCGCAAATCTTGCCGGAGTCTCTTTTAAAACTGTTAGTCGTGTTGTTAATAAAGAATCAGGAGTTAAAGCAAAAACGCGAGACAAGGTCATTAGGGCAATTAATAAGCTAAATTACCAACCAACGCAAAGCGCTCGGATTATGCGAACCAAAAAATCAGGCATTTTAGGATTGATCACTAGTGCTATTACCCATTCGGGGAGTGATCCTGGAGAAAGCGGACTGTCTTCAATCCATATTGTCAGAGGAGTTCAGCAGGCATGTCATGAGCTCGGACTTAAATTAATGATATCTGACACCGATGGTGATCCTAACGAAATTCAAAACCTCTTACAAATTTTTCACAGTTATCAGGTGGAGGGTATTATTGCTACAGCTGACCGGCTACTCAAAGTTGACTACCCTCTTAATGAAGAGTTGTCAACAATTCTAGTCAACTGCTTTGATGACAAAGGTACGCCATCGCTCATTCCGAACGATTTACAGGGGCAGATGCTTGCTACACGCTATTTAATTGAAAATAACCATAGACGGATTGGGTTTTTGGGCCTCCCCGAAGACAATATTGCCTACCCCATTCGAAAAAAGGGTTTTATTGAAACGTGCCAAAAAATGGGGTTGAACCAGAGTGATTACGCTTATATCCCCGGTGGCTTTATTCATACACAAAGTGTTTTTGAAAAATTTGACAATCAACTCGAAACCTTAATTCACAGTACCTGTAAACCAACAGCCATAATGTTTGGTAATGATATTATGGCCTTGCGAGGTACACGCTATTTTCTCAATCACTCAATTAAGATTCCAGAACAAATCTCTATGGTGGGTTTTGATAATGATGTTCGAATTTGTATGAACCTCACTCCGACTTTATCCACAATTATGCTCCCTTACTATCGGATGGGTTATCTTTCAGTTTACCGCCTACGTGATTATCAATCGCTCAACCGTGGCGAACCAGAGCAAGTGGATTGTGAACTCATAATTCGCAACAGCTCGAAGAAAACTAATTTACAACAACCCCTTTAAACCGTGCCAGCAGTGCACCTCAGAATTTAGGATATTTTATGTTTGCTATCGACGATAAGTGGGTTTGGGATTTCTGGCTCGTTCAAGATAAGGATGTGTGGCATCTTTATTACCTGCAAGCTCCTAAATCTTTAGTCAACCCAGAATTAAGACATTGGAACGTGACTTTTGGGCATGCAACTTCAAAAAATTTAATTGACTGGGAAAATAAAGGAACATGCTTTACTCCTGCTACTCAACCAAGTTGGGATGATTACACAACGTGGACAGGTTCAGTTATTCAAGCCGATGGATTTGGGCATTTGTTTTACACGGGGACTTCCCGAAGTGAGAATGGAACCAAACAACGGATTGGACATGCTGTGTCAAAGGACTTGCACACTTGGAGTAGGGTAGGGACAGGGTTAGCACTTGATATAAACCCGGAGTATTACGAGGAGTATACACCGAGTTGGTGGCATGATCGGGCCATGCGTGATCCATGTGTTATTGCTAATCCTAACGGCAAAGGTTGGCTCATGTATTACACTGCACGAATCGCAGATACAAAAACCCCTAATGATGGAGGTGCAATTGGTCTTGCTACCTCACCTGATTTAGTTGAATGGCACCATCATAAGCCAATATATTCAGGGGATTTTGGTCAACTTGAAGTACCCCAAGTGTTTGAATACAAAGGCCATTGGTATTGCTTATATTGTACACTTAGCGAAAACTGGTCACAATCTTACACCAATAAAACAGGCGGACCTAAGGTATCTGGAACTCACTACTTAATAGCCGATTCTCACTTGGGTCCTTGGAAAAATGCCCCCGGTCTGTTTTTTGATGGGGCTAATCCATGCTATCGTTATGCCGGTAAAATAATCAAAATAAATGATTCGCTGAAATTTATTGGGTTTATTGACAAAAATCTTCAAGGCGAGTTCGTTGGAGCAATTTCTGACCCCATTGATGTCTCCGTCCTTGATGATGGTCAATTGAAAATTATTGATTGAGATGGTGCCAAAATTCGCGTCCTCAAACCTGAATATTTTTTCTTGCTAATTTCATTGATTTTAAGGATGTTTTAAGTACTTAAGGCCTTTCTCTAACTGTCAAAAGGAATTATTATTCCAGATTGATGAGAAGTTTATAGGAAGAGTTCAGAGCTTGAGAGGTAGTGATGAAGTTTCAAGTGCAAGCACTCATCGTCGGGGGTGGTGTCGTTGGTGTATCAATAGCCTATCATCTGGCAAAAATGGGGTGGAAAGATGTTTTGCTATTGGAAAGGGATGAACTCACCGCGGGGTCAACTTGGCATGCCGCCGGTTTATTGCCGCTTTTTAACATGAGTTACGCTACCAGTCACATTCATGACTATTCTGTTAAATTTTATAAAACGCTCAAGGAAGAAACTGGTCTTGACCCAGGATTTAAGGTTGTGGGCAATTTACGAATGGCCCAAACTCAAGAGCGGATGGATGAGTATCAGCTTTACGCAACAACTGCTGATACGGTTGGAATTAACTTTGAATGGCTGAAACCTGATGAGCTGAAAGATTTGTATCCTTTAATCAGAACAGAAGATCTCATGGGTGCAATCTATCATCCTGATGATGGCTATATTAATCCAGCCGATTTGACTCAAGCAATGGCCAAAGGTGCCCGCATGCGTGGAGTTGTTACGCGTACCAAGCATGAAGTCGATTCCTATCAGTGGACAGGTAGCAAATGGATTGTTCAAGGCTCCATCCTTGAAGACAAAGGTGGCGTACTAAGCAAAACTGACAATCGCTTCACGGTTGAGGCAGAACATGTTGTCACAGCCACGGGAAACTTTGCGCAAAGAACGGCTCGTCAGCTGGGCCTCAAACTGCCAGCGATTCCCGTTGAACATCAGTATATCATTACAGAGCCAGACCCTCAATTGGTTGAATGGCGTCAGTCAAATCCTGAACACCCTGTATTGCGAGATGCCGATGCCAAATGGTATGTTCGTGAAGAACGAGGAGGATGGATTCTTGGCCCCTACGAAAACGGTGCTCCCTCACGTTTCAGGTTTGATGTCCCGGAAACCTTTCGAGCCGATCTTTTTGAATTGGATTTAGACCGCATAGAGGTCGAATATGAAGCAATGATCCATCGTATTCCATCAAGCGAAACAGTTGGTCTTAAGGATGATTTTAACGGGCCAATTTGCTACACTCCAGATGGTAATCCTCTATTAGGACCAGCCTATGGATTGAAGAATTTATGGCTGGCTGAGGGTTTTTCATTTGGAATAACTGCTGCCGGCGGAACAGGATACTACTTGGCTCAGATGATGGTTGAAGGTGAAGCCGAAATTGATATGGCCTCATTGGACCCGAAGCGGTTTGGGCATTGGCTGACAACTGACTATGTATCAATAAAGAATCAAGAATGCTATGAACATGTTTATGTTCTTCATCATCCTGATGAGGAGAGAAAAGTCGGACGCCCATTGCGTACCTCTCCATGCTATGATCGCCTTAAAGAAAGGGGAGCTCAATTTGGTCAAATCAACGGATGGGAACGGCCAAATTATTTTGCACCACTTGATTTTGATGATCATGCTTCACGGTCCTTTCGTAAAGGTGCTTGGGTTCCATTCGCCCAAGCTGAAGCTTTGGCTGTTCGCAATGAAGCCGGTCTTTATGATGCTACGGCATTCACCAAACACATAGTGAAAGGCCCAGGTGCGAAGGAATTTTTAGATTGGTTTACATGTAATCGTCTACCTCCTGTTGGGCGGGTGAATTTGACCTATGCCTTGACGACAGCGGGAACAATTCACTCCGAATATACAATTGCCCGCTTGGATGAAAACGAATTTTACCTCATTTCAGCCGGTGCGTGGGCAAGTTATGACGCCGATTACCTCCATAAATCCGCCGCGGAACTCAAGACAAGGTGGGGCTATGTTGAAATTCAAGATGTCACGAGTCAGTGGGGTGTGTTTGTGATTGCTGGACCCAATGCACGTTCATTACTTAAAGATTTGGTGCTTGAGCCGGACCCAGATAGTGTGTTCCATAGCTCAAATTTTCCTTGGCTATCCTTCCAGAATGTTGAGCTTGGAATGTGTCCAGTAAGAGCTTTGAAGGTTTCTTATACGGGTTCGTTGGGTTGGGAACTCCATCATCCGATTGAAATGCAAAATTATCTTTTTGACCAACTCATACGTGTGGGTTCAAATTATGGCTTGAGGCCATTTGGCGCACGAGCACAAAATTGGTTGCGGCAGGAGAAAAGTTACCGGGCATTTGGGAACGAACTGGGAAGAGATGCAACCCCGCTTGAGGGTGGTTTAGATCGCTTTGTTGATTTGACAAAGGAATTCGCAGGCAAGGAAAGAATGCTTGAAACGGGGATTCGTACACGATGTGTAACGGTTCTCATCAATGGTCCATCGGATGCCATACCTTGGGGAAGAGAAGCTTTATACGCCAACGGACAAAGGGTTGGTCGACTCACATCGGGAGGATGGTCGGTCTATTTGGGTCAATCAATCGGAATGGGTTATGTTCCATTAGATTTGGCCAAACCCGATACGCGTTTAAAAGTCAGAATGTTTGAGCAGATGTGGGATGCAAAAGTGTGTGCTGACAGCCCCTATGACCCTCCTCATTCCAATTTGAGGAACTGAAAATCTGGAAGTTGACTTAAAACTTGATAAATCAAGTAAATGCTTTCGTCTTCATCAAGAAATGGAATGTGTCCGCGATTCGGAACCTCAACAGATTGTAAATTCGGATGCCAATCGCGCATCAGATTGACAGTTGTGATATCAAGAATATTCGAGTTGGCTCCTCGAATGATGCCCATGGGTTTGTCCTTAAGCGATTTAAATTGTTCGGAAAGATCAAATTCTCCCGCTTCAAATGTTTTGTTGAAGGCAACGCTAAGTTTGGGGTCATAGTTGATTTTAAGACAATCATCAACAAGCTTAAAGTGAATCCTGGCTTCCTGAAGCCATCGACTGAATGGGACGCCATCAAAGCCAATCATATATCCCTGCAATAATGCGGCCATTTCTTCATAGTTTTTGGCAAAAGGATTTTTCCCAATGAGATCATTAATGATGATTAATCCAGCCCGCTCAATGATGGGACCAATATCATTA
This sequence comes from Rhodobacteraceae bacterium bin131, assembly GCA_002239085.1. Taxonomy (GTDB): domain Bacteria; phylum Pseudomonadota; class Alphaproteobacteria; order Rhodobacterales; family Rhodobacteraceae; genus MPNP01. The sequence goes on from MPNP01000026.1 coordinate 25,135, forward strand.
AAGATAATAGCCGAAACCCTCTCTTGAGGCATGAAACTTGCAATAATCCCTCCTCGTGATGTCCCAATAATTGGAATTTGGTCAATATGCAAATGATCAAGAAGAGCAACACAATCTGAGACCTCAAATGGTACAGCATAATGTTCTGGCTCCGGATCCCAATCGGATTGTCCTCGCCCGCGATAATCAGGGCAAATGAGTTGCAGGTGGGGACATTTTTGTGCTAGATATTGAAAATCATTGAAATTGCGTGTTAAACCTGCAAGGCATAAAACCTGTGGACCTGTGCCAATAGTCTTATAGGCTAACCTTAGGCCATCCGCAGAATGATAAAATTGGGTCATGTTATAAATTTATTTTGATGTGTGAAGCTCTTTAAGGGTGGGAAGTATGCGTTGCGGTTTCCACGGCAATTGTTCAACGGGCTCCTGGTTTCGGTTTACCCAAACTGAATTGAAGCCATACCCACTTGCCGCGGCCGCATCCCAGCCATTGGACGAGACAAATTGTATTGCTTCTGGCAGACATTTGTATTGTTTTATGACCAACTCATAGACTTTATGGGAAGGTTTAAATATACCAACATCTTCAACGCTCAAAATGGCGTCTAGAAACTGATTGATGCCTGAGGATTTCGCTGCTGTTGCAAGCATTTCAGGATTACCATTTGATAAAATGGCAAGGGTATGCCCATGGGCCTTGAGATCGCTTAACACGGTCACCACTTCTGGATAAACATCTATGGTTTGGTAGAGGCTTAAGAGTTTTGTTCTGAGTTCCGAATCATGATGAAGGTTTGAATTCTCTAAAGCCCAATCAAGGCTTTGGGTGGTAACCTTCCAGAAATCAGTATGAAAACCGGTAATAGCTCTGATCCAAGTGTATTGAAGTTGTTTTAATCGCCAGTCATTCGCCACCTTTTGTGCCAGCCGCGTCCCATTATTTCGGTCACGCTCTTCAAGAGCTTTTCGTGTAGGCGATGTGAGATCAAATAGGGTGCCGTAGGCATCAAATACAAACGCTTTAGGGGGCATTGAGTCAACCTCCAAAATAGATAAAAATAAGTGGGTAGAGTTTTTAATTGTAATTAATGACCAATACCCATGAATTAATTATGGAATGATAAAATAATTCAAGTAAAATACTGAATAGATGGTCATGATGTCCCATTTATTTGAATGGTTGTGATAATTTTTAAAAGGGGAAAAAATGTCAGATAATTTCGATCAAACTCCAGGTACAATCTGTTGGAATGAGCTGGAGGTTAAAAATGTTAATGAGGCCAAACGATTTTATGCCGAAGTTTTAGGCTGGACAAGTCAAGACATGCAAGGTGGTTATACGGTATTTATGAACAATGGCAAGCCGGTTGCAGGCATGATGAATATTGATAATATTGACGGTGGGGAACAAATTCCACCTAATTGGTTTGTTTATATTGCTGTCGCTGATATTAATGAAGCCCTTGAGAAAACCAAAGCGAATGGTGGGATTGTCAGTAAGGGCCCATTTGAAGTTCCTAACATGGGAACAATGGCTGTTATAATTGATGCCGCTGGCGCTGCCTTAGCCATCGTTGAACCGCCCCAAAAAGGCGATTAATAAACAATCTAAAGGAAGTTGAGCTGGGGCATGCCCAATACATGAAAACCTCCGTCCACACGAATAACTTCACCGGTTGTGGAGGCACCATAATCAGATACGAGATACACAGCGGTTCCGCCAACATGCTCCTGAGTAGGGTTCATCCCGAGAGGGGCATTTGCCTCAGTATGACGATAGGTTTTACGAGCCGAACCAATAGCGGCGCCGGCAAGCGTTTTCATCGGTCCAGGACTGATGGCATTGACTCGAATATTGAGTGGACCAAGATCGTTGGCTAAATAACGCACGGTGGATTCGAGCGCAGCTTTAGCCACACCCATAACATTATAGTTTGGTGTCACTCGATTGGCTCCCATGTAAGTGAGAGTCATTATGGAACCGCCCTTCTTCATGAGGGGAACCGACCTTCGGGCAAGATCAATAAACGAGTAGCAAGAAACATTCAGCGATAAAAGGAAGTTTTCTTGGCTAGTATTAATGAATTTACCTGTTAACTCGGATTTATCTGAAAAAGCAATTGCATGGACTAAAAAATCCAACTGGCCCCACGTTTCATTAATTTGGGCAAACAATTTATCCAAAGAATCTGTATCTGTGGCGTCAGCCTGCATGATAATTTTGCTATTGATTGACTCCCCCAGTGGAATTACCCTTTTTGCAAGACCTTCATTTTGATAATTGAGTGCGATTTCAGCTCCCTGATTCGATAATTCACGAGCAATTCCCCAAGCGATAGACCGCTCATTGGCAACGCCAATAATCAAACCCTTTTTTTCTTGTAAGAGGTGAGTCATGCGGTCAATTAATCTATACGACCAAACACCAGTGATGCGTTAGTGCCTCCAAATCCGAAACTATTGGACAAAATAGCATCAATTTTAACCTCGTCTAGGCGTTCAGTCGTTACCTCGTGCGGGTGGATGCTTGGGTCAAGGTTGTCAACATTGGCTGAAGCTGTAACGAAGTTTTCTTCCATCATGATGAGAGAATAAATGGCTTCATGAACGCCTGTTGCACCAAGTGAATGTCCGGTCAGAGACTTTGTTGAACTCAAGAATGGTTGTTTTTTGTTCTCAAACAATTTTCGGACAGCTGCAATTTCGGTCGTATCGCCAACAGGGGTCGAAGTTCCATGGGCATTGATGTAATCGATATTTCGATTCCCAATTGTTGAAATTGCTTTTTTCATGGAACGGAATCCACCGTCTCCCGAAGGAGCGACCATATCATGCCCGTCAGAAGTTGCTCCGTAGCCAATGATTTCGGCATAAATTTTGGCTCCACGCGCTAAGGCTCTATCCATTTCCTCTAATACGAGTACCCCGGCACCCCCGGCGATAACAAATCCATCGCGGTCAACGTCAAAGGGACGAGAGGCAATTTGAGGAGTATCATTATATTTTGCGCTTAATGCCCCCATTGCATCAAATAAGCAGGAAAGAGTCCAGTCAATTTCTTCACCTCCTCCAGCAAACATTATGTCTTGAATGCCAAACATTATTTGCTCATAAGCGTGACCAATACAATGTGCTGAGGTTGAACAGGCTGAGGTGATTGAATAGCTTGGCCCTTTGATTTTAAAGGGAGTTGCGAGACATGCTGAGTTCGTTGAGGACATACATCGGGTGACCATAAAAGGTCCCATTTTTCGAGGGTTTTTTCTCTCGGCGACAATCTTATGGGCATTGAAAAAATTAGATGTTGAAGGGCCACCAGAACCCATGACCATACCAGTTTTTTCATTGGAAACTTCATTGTCCTCTAAACCAGAATCAGCGACGGCCTGCTCCATGGCTAAATAGTTGTAAGCAGCACCAGGCCCCATAAATCGCAAAAGTCTCTTGTTAACCTCAGCAACAAGGTCAATTTTAATATTGCCATGCACCTGACTTCGGAAGCCATTTTCGGCATACTCTTCACTGAATTCGATTCCTGACTTGCCCCGTCGAAGAGAATGAGTGACTTCTTGTTTATTGTTACCTATGGGAGAAATGATTCCCATTCCCGTAATCGCTACTCGTCGAAGGGACATTCGCTTAAACTCTAATTGGAATTATCATCTGTAAACAAACCCACTTTCATGGCCGTGGCTTTGTAAATCTCACGACCATCCGCAAGCATCCGACCATCCGCAATTCCCAATTTTAACTTGCGATTAATAACACGGGAAAAATCAACGATGTAAGTTAACACCGAACAATGCGGTGTGACCATGTCAGTGAATTTAACCTCTTTAACTCCCAAAGCCCGTCCTTTCCCAGGGAAACCACGCCATCCGAGATTGAAACCCGTGAGTTGCCAGAGGGCATCAAGCCCTAAACATCCTGGCATGACTGGGTCATTGACAAAATGGCAGTTAAAAAACCAAGAATCCGGTTTTATATTCAACTCGGCTACTGCATGTCCTTTTCCGAACAGGCCACCATCAGAAGATAATTCGGTAATTCGTTCAAACATTAACATCGGGGGTAATGGGAGCTGAGCATTCCCAGGTCCAAATAGATGACCTCGTGCACACTCAAGTAACCCCTCTAGATCATATGTTGTTGGATATTTTGTCATTTATTCATATTAAAAGAAGTCTCAAAGACTACCAATTATTAGTTTCAATTTAAAATATAAAGAATATGGAAAATTAACGGAGATTGAATAGGATTTAGTCCAAAAATTTAAAAAATTATTGATAAGAATTAAAATGAAGTAGTTCTCTCATACAGATTGATAACTTAAGTCCTCCATTTATATTTCATCGTTTAGTCTTCTTCAACAAATTTTAGTTTACCTCTATTTAATCCTAGCTTTCGGATTAAGTAGTGGTAACCTTAAATGTTAGGCTCTCATTATAAGAATACAATACGAGAAGTTTTTTGAAAGGTGCAACATCCTCAAATACTTTCACAGCCTCATTACTAGCTGGGGAAAAGCCGCGGTGATGGATGATGCCACCGGTATTGCAGTGCATGACCATTGGCCGTCATATCTGAGTCATTAACCCGATGCGCACCATGCGTTTTGTTTGGCTCATCTTGTGCGTGAATGTAAGGGTCTTCGCTACCATAACCAACTTGACCCTTTGCCCCAAAAGAGTCGGGGACGAACCCACCGCCGGCGCCCTGGTCATAACTTAGCCCTTCGCTTCTATCATCATCGTGATGACACGCTGCGGTGTCTTCATCACCCACTCGTCCCCGCCACCAACAATCTGGCTGAGCGCGATAGACGCCCTTTGAAAATCAAGCAGAAGATCTCGGGGAGCTTTCGAACCAAAGCCGGTGCACGCGAATTCGCGGTTCTCCGCAGTGTGTTAGAGACCGCTCGTAAACGCCGGTTGAACGCACTGGATATCTTGGGAACCAATCTGGATGAACTGATGGAACGGTTTGCAGTCAAGGCACCCGCTCCTGACACTTGAAATACCAGCCCTTCACAAGATCCTTGTTCAGCCGATGCGGCTATACTCATCTGTCACTGATGCTACCTGAGTAGTTACGAATCACGTTTATCCATTTGCAAATCTAAACAAGCATTTAT
>MPNP01000341.1 GCA_002239085.1 Rhodobacteraceae bacterium bin131
TTTAGCCAATACTAGGAACTGAACCATAAATTCCGTTAATGTAATTCGCAAAGAAATTCTCGTCTCGTCGTACACCTTTTATGTCAGCTAGCCTTACATAACGTGTTTGTCCCATTGAATTTTTATCACACAGTAGAACTTCTTCTTTGGTTAAATCGGTTAGAATACTCACAGCGTGCGTTGACATAATCAACTGCGCTCCATTCGGGTTCGTTTTCTCATTTCTGAACATACGGATGACTTCCAAAAGAAGATTTGGGTGAATACATGAATCGATATCATCGATTATAACAATACCTCCGATGTCAAGAGGCGATTGGATTAGAGGAAAGATTTTAACAAATTCTCTTGTTCCGTGGCTCTCCATGTAATAGTCAATTGGTTGGTCTAATCCTTTGTGCCGGAATTGAATTGAAGTTGGACGGTTAGGAGGACCATCTTGAATATCTGTAATCCCTAAGTCAATTCGTTTTAATATTGGCCTGATTTTATTCCTGACATATGAATCGCTTGAATACAATCCTACTGCATCTGAGTCTTTGGTTTCAAATCTGTTAGAAAAAGTTGTATTCATCTGAATATTACGAAAGTATTCAATGATATATTTTGCGAATTGATGTTCAAATTTAGTGTTTAGTATTCCTAGTGTAGAAATTCCACTTAACCATGGCCTTAGCATTGCATTGAAAGATTGGTATTGAACCTTGGTAATAAATCCTTTGACGAACTGAGTACGTTCTGGATTTCTTGTAAAAAGGGTTGTCTGTTTTCCAGTTTTTTTGGGTTGGTAAGACAGTTTTTCAAGCACAACTGTGTTGGAATCTATCACTAACTCATATTTATAGGGGCATTGAAGGTTGAAATTTTTGAGGTCATTAAAATCAACTGGTCCAGTAAAGTACAACGCAAATCGAGTCGGCTTATTTTGCATCTCATGATTGGAGAATTTATCGTAAGGAAGAATACTATCTTCATCGAAACTATAAAAGAAAGCAATGAACCACCGGATAAATGAGATGGCTTTCAACAAATTAGATTTTCCAGCTCCATTGGCGCCAAAGAGAGCCAGTACACTAGGGCAACGTTCAGGCGACTCCTTATAAATCGGTTTCAAACGGCCGAGTTCATCTTTAACCGACTTTCTAACTCTCAGATCAATAACTTGGCGGTCGCTTATGGAGAAAAAATTTTCCACTTCAATTCTGTAAAGCATTAGATACCCAAACTTTGAATAATATGTTTTAATAACAAGAAAGATAATAAAACCTAACTATAATGGCAGAAAGGTGATCGTGAAATATTATTATTAACATAATTTTAACAAAAATGGTATTATATTGTTTTCTGAATTTTATTGTATCATCATCATAATTAGGAATGATAGAGAAAAAAGAGGGCTTTCAATAACTGAACCCTTAAGTAGCAGTTCTGCCATTTAGAAAGCCATTGACATTATTTTGAACCGAAAATTGCAAAAGTTTGGCAATTCGGAGAGAATTCAACTTGACAA
>MPNP01000342.1 GCA_002239085.1 Rhodobacteraceae bacterium bin131
AACATTGTGCAACGACCTTAAGGGCGGGTAGGGCCCTTTCCCCTTTTGCAAGAAATTTATTAAGAACAACAGAAATGCCCTCTCTACTGACATAAGCTGCCAAGCTGGGTATTCCATATTCCCACTGATTCATTTCCCGTTGCCAGATGAAGCTTATATGCATGAGTTTCTCTTCGGCCTCAAGTAGGGAATTATTACCAGCAATTCGCTGAGCGGTCACAGCAAAATCAATGGAAGTAGGTTGACGCTTTTCCCCTATTCGTAATGCCATTTCAGTTATGGGAACGAGCATATTGTTCGCATCCAGCTCAAGCATTCGCCGATTATAGAGGTCCCAGGCTCTCTGACTAAATTCAACACGGGCAGCATCAATTTCAGTTTTCCCAACATAACCTTTTTGAGTACTTGCTAATACTTCCCAGAGTGCATAACCCCACAGCTGGATGAAGTAAGGATAATTTTCAACTTCGTTCAGTACCGTATTCAAATCGTGGTCACTAAATGTAACAGAAGCAGCAAAAGGTTCGATTAGTCCTTGCTTGGCTTCTTCTCGGTTGAGACGACCAATCCGTTCAACTTGTATTCGTTCGCTGAAAGTCGCATGGGAACGAGTGAGAACCATCTCCAGGTCAGGAGTTCCCGCAATCACCAATAGCATTGGATGATTCCGGGCCGTGTGTTGAACCGCGTCATAGAAAACTTTACTCACTTCAGAAGGCATATCATGTGCCTCATCAATGAGGACGACAAAGCCCTTCTTGTTAATACTGTTTAATAACTTTTCAAGAAACAGGCTAACCTGAATATCCGTTTGTGAAGCACGCTTGTAACCCGCATTCAATGACACAAGGTTCAAGATGGGTTCCTTTATCTCCCCACCGACCGATATCTCGCTAGATTGTTTGTCTTTCTGGGCATGGCTATACAATTTTTGTAGCAGTGAATCGAGGCTTCCAAAAGCCTGTTTGTCGAGAATGATGACAGGTAATTTCAATGCTTTTGCTTCCTGCTTTATCCAAGCAAGCAAGGCAGTTTTGCCACATCCACGCGGCCCTATAAGTGCAATTGGGGTTGTTTTGATTACTTTTTTCTTAACGGCGATTAACCTCTGCCGTAATCTGTTCAGAACTATATCACGCCCAGCTAAAAGCGGTGGTAATTCCCCATAGCCAGGATTAAAGGGATTGGGCTTTTGTGGTAAAGTCAAAATTACCCCTGTTGTGGAATTTTTCTATCACTCATTATCTAAGCATGAAAAGGGGTAAAGTCAATTACAATTCGGTAATTTAATCTTCATTGATAGCGCATGTGCATGTGAATCATCCCACAATTACTTCACCATGAGTGACTTTTCTGGCTCAATTATAAGTTCATCAATGACCATGTTAGCTTGTACCAAAGACCTCAGCGTTTATGACTAGAACAATATCGTAGTGTCAGGGTGCATAGCAAAGTCATCATCGCATTGGCTTGAAACCCTTTGTGAAGTGACCGAT
>MPNP01000343.1 GCA_002239085.1 Rhodobacteraceae bacterium bin131
GACAAAATTGCTAGGATAAAACACCTCATAAGCGTTTTATCGTCTTCTAAACTGGCTTTAAAGTGTTATGCTGAATTCCTATACCTCGTAATTTTCAAAAGCAAAAATTCTATTTCCTTAATTTTTTCAACCAGAACAAGGATTGTCATGTTCCTTGACCCGTGAGCTAATTTAAAAATTTAGGTTTTTTATCAGTTCTAGTAATAGTTTATTTCTGTTTCGCCGGCACGGATTAAAAATTAGCTTTTTGACCATCTTTTGGCTAGCTAACTCCAATCTTTTCTCCACCAATTACCGGCAATTATCCCACGAAGCAATACATACACATACACCTCTCCTATACCGGCTGAACAGGCTTTTTCCGGGGTGTATTATATTTGGGGTTAAGTCAGGGTCGCCGAGGGGCTCAATCGCTCTCAGACCTGAAGCCTGTACAGCTTGTTCCAGCCCCACTCAAAGTCCCTATCTTCGGTCGCCGCAAATTTCAGAATGAACCGGTCGGAATGCTTCGCCAAGCGAGCACACTTAAAAATGAAACTGGCTAAAAAACAGCTCCATCCCCACCCGTAATCAGGATGTTCCAACCGCCATCTACGGACGGGAATAGTTTACTAGGCTCATGCCAAAGCAAGCCATACTCAACCAACACGAGTTGGAACCAAACTTGCCTGGCGGCAACATCTGAAGGTTCTCATCAAAGAAACGACAATTATCGAATCTTGCTGGAACATTAGTCGGTATAATAAATTTGTCGTCATTTCTTACGGTACCGCACCCGTTGTCACTGCCCAGCAGGTAGGGAGACATTCCCGCTTGCCCTATGGAATAATCGTCGCATCAATATCAATCGTCAGATGCCTGATACCTCGAGGGACAATCTAACGGTGGATTAACGCCGTGTGAATGTGGCGTGCGGTGAGCTGTTTCGCGAACGGAGGAGGAATATAGGCCTGACCCTTGACTCGTGTTTGGACTAGGGCTTCATCATGAGAGAGGGCCAGCCACACATCAACCGAACGCGGTGAAGGAAACTTGCGTGTGCGACCGAACATAAAACGGTTCATATCATCCGCTATTCATGCCCGCAGGCCGGTTCCTTGGGATGCTCGTGTGCCAACCGAGACACCTCCCACACGCGAAAGGTGGTGATGGCATCAAACGCCAGACACTTGGCTAGGTCTTGAGCCTGGTCAAAGCGACGATCCTGCAGGCGGCTGCCGACCTTAAGGGCATGGAAAAAGCGCTCAATACTACACCGCCGTTCATAGAACTGCACGGTTTCAAGAGCTAGGGAACGCCCGGGGGGTTGCGTGGTTGTGGTGGTCAACATCCAGTGCACGTCCTGATGCTTGGGCGGTGGATTGTCCTCACGGGCTTCAACCACAATCACCCGCAACGGCGGGTCGCCCTTGGCCGCATGCGGGGGCACCAGCTCTACCGCGACACATCGTAAGGTCAGGATGGCGGTCCGGCCCGCACGACGATTAGGTC
>MPNP01000344.1 GCA_002239085.1 Rhodobacteraceae bacterium bin131
TTTCGGGTGGGTCAGAAGCGATAGAAGCAGCAATCAAGGTCGCTAGACAGTACTTTCTGGAAACCGAACAGCCACAGCGAAGCCGAATTATTGCCCGTCGGCAGAGTTATCATGGAAATACCCTTGGGGCACTCGCTGTCGGAGGAAATATGTGGCGACGACGCCAATTTGCTCCTCTTTTGATTGATACATCCCATATCTCACCTTGTTTTGCCTATCGTGGTTTACGCCTTGGGGAAACAGTGGAGCAGTACAGTCAGAGAACGGCCAATGAACTTGAACAGGAAATCCTAAGACTAGGATCTGAGACCGTTATGGCTTTTATTGCTGAACCTGTTGTTGGAGCCACCTTGGGTGCGGTACCCCCTACACTTGGCTACTTTAGATCTATCCGAAAAATATGTGACAGGTATGGTATTTTGCTTATAGCCGATGAGGTGATGTGTGGAGCAGGGCGTACGGGGAGTTTCTTTGCTATTGACCAGGAAGCAGTTATTCCAGATATAATCACAATGGCCAAGGGGCTGGGCGCAGGTTATCAACCACTCGGGGCAATGCTGTGTCAGAATTATATTCACGATGCCATTGCCTCTGGATCAGGGTTCTTCCAGCACGGACATACATACCAAGGACATTCCATGGCTGCCGCTGCAGGAGTGGCGGTATTAGAGGAATTAGAGGAAAAAGGACTCGTTGATCGGGTAAATCGGGCCGGCAAATATCTGCTGTCAGCACTGAAAGCCCAGTTTGGACAGCATCCACATATAGGTGATATTCGTGGACGGGGTTTATTTATGGGCCTTGAGTTTGTTGCAGACCGTGAGACAAAGGAGCCATTTAACCCGGAAGCGAATATTGCTGGAAAGTTGAAATCTGCGGCGATGTCAAAGGGGTTGATATGCTACCCGATGCAAGGTACCATAAATGGTACCTGTGGTGACCATGTTCTTCTTGCTCCAGCTTATATTATTACCGATGCCCAAATAGATGAACTTGTAGAAAAACTTGCCAGTGCAGTATCCGGCGTTTTAGGAGATACTGATCGGTAAAATGTTACCTCGAATTATGGTAGCTCCCAATGGTGCTCGTAGGACTAAGGCTGATCATCCAAATCTGCCGATAACCATTACCGAATTGGTTTCTGACGCCATAGCCTGTTATCAAGCAGGCGCTCAAGCTATTCATGCCCATGTCAGGGATAAATCAGGTCGCCATACTCTTGAAATCGGTCTTTATCGCGAGTTAATTCAGGAAATGGCTATCGCTGTACCGGATATGTTGGTCCAGTTAACAACCGAGAGTGCTGGAAAGTACAATCCTTCGAGTCAACGTAAGATACTTACCAAACTTGATGCGGATTCAGTTTCAGTAGCGATCAGGGAGTTTCTAGCTGACGATGAGTTGGATTCAGCTAGTCGTGCCTATCATCAGGCCTTGGAACAAGGTATCAATGTACAGCATATCTTGTATGACAGAAATG
>MPNP01000345.1 GCA_002239085.1 Rhodobacteraceae bacterium bin131
TCACCAACGTCTGCCAGGCTGGGATATGCTGACCAGATGCCTGGCTCAGGAAAAGAACTGGCGTCTGCTCGTCATCGATCCCGCCCTTTCGGCCTTTGTCGGCAATGCCAATGAAGCTGCTCCTGTTTGAGAATTCATGGGCAATCTGACCATGCTGGCGGAAGAATACAGGATGGATTGGTTGTTTGTTTACCACTTTATTTCGTCACGTAACAGGGTATTTTTCTCACATTATTCCAGTGCCGATTTTACTGGGAAACTGAATTAATGTAGGAATTTTTCTTTCCCCATTAGTCTTCTCTTTCAAGCAGACTAACTTTTAGTACCCTCATACCCACCGCCTCTTCTTCCCCAGCAGACATTTTTCCAGCACCCCACTAGTATCACAAAACCATTGAAATGATGTCATTAATTTGCATTATTCTCTGTCATATTGTAAATAAACAACAACAATTAATTGAGAGCAGTAATTCTTCCGCAATCATCAGGTCCATCGTGCATGCCTAACTGGTCGTATGGTTGGAGCTGATACTGGGGAGTATTGATAGAGGAGAATGATGATGGAAAAGACAGGCAGAAAAATTTACCGCGTGCATTTGGAAGAAGATGAGAAGCAGTGTTTACAAGACCGTATCAAGCGTGGCAAGGGCTCGGCTCAATCACGCTCACGGGCTCAGATTCTGTTGTTAGCCGACGAGCACCGTCCTGGTGGTCGATACAAAGACAAGGCGATAGCTGATATTGTTGGTGTGGGCACTGCAACGGTTGAGCGGGTGCGTCAACAATGTGTTTTGGAGGGGATTGAAGCGACGGTTGAACGCAAGTTTCAAGAGAACCGTAAGCCGCGCACACTAGATGGTGAGAGTGAGGCCAAACTGGTGATGTTGGCCTGCTCCAAGCCGCCCGAGGGTCATGCTCAGTGGAGTTTAAAACTGTTAAGTGATAAGTTGGTTGAACTAGAGATTGTGGACACGATTTCGACCGAGACGGTGCGTCGGGCGCTAAAAAAAACTGCTTAAAGCCGTGGCGTAAGAAGACTTGGTGTATTCCCCCCGAAGCGAATGCTGATTTTGTCTACGCTATGGAAGATGTTCTGGAGGTTTACCATCGCGAGTATGATGATCACACGGTTTTAGTCTGCTTGGATGAGACGTCAAGGCAACAGACACTGGAAACCCGTCTCCCTTTACCAGTACGTCCGGGTCAACCGGCGTGCGACGATTACGAATAGACACGGAACGGAACGGCAAATCTCTTCATGTTGTCGGCTCCACTGCTGGGATGGCGTCATGTGAAAGTCACTAACCGTCGAACTAAGCCGGACCTTGCCCATGTGTTGAAAGACCTTGCCGATGTTCATTTTCCCGAGAAGAAGATTGTTTTGGTCATGGATAATTTGAATACACACAAACTGTCCACCTTGTATAACGCATTCAAACCCGCTGAGGCACGTCGTCTTGCCAATCGGTTTGAGG
>MPNP01000346.1 GCA_002239085.1 Rhodobacteraceae bacterium bin131
TTAATGAAATCACTTTGCCGACCTATCAGGAACACTAATTTTCTGTGATGCCACAACCATGCTAAAGTTACTGAATGATTAGAACAGAATAATATATTTTGCTGTAAAACTATCATGATAAAAGCCAACCAAGGAAGCAATGCTATACCGATAGCTTGGAAATAAAGGGTAAAATCTCAATAATTGCATTAAGATGCATTGCAGGGGTTTCATAACTGAAAGGGTAAAGAAATGGGTTGCAGAGTGGGTATGTCAACAGACGTAGAACAGAGAGTGAAAACACTTAAGGAAGAAAATATAGTTCCAAATTATGCGACGCATGAGATTGTTCAAAAAGGTCTGTCTTACAATGGTGCGACAGAATTAGAAAAATATCTTCAAGAAAAATATAAATGTAAAGGTGAAGCAGGAGGTCCAAAAGTACCAGGCCCTGCTTGGAGTGTATACATGATATATTGGTAAAACGCATCCGGAAAATGCAGAATGGGTTATTCTCTGCAAAGTTTTTTGACCCTGATCGGCGACCTAAATTAAATATTTTGGTTCATTTATCAGTTCTGTCAATATTTAACACATGATTCGATTTCCCTAATAATAAAAAGTTTTTGCCCTGCTTTTGTTACTCAAAATCACTTTTTACCGTCAATTGCCAAAATTGCTCTCCGTGGCAATACTTTCACACACACCAGGCCATGGTCGGTTCCAACTGGTCTGTATCAATAAAGGATAGCATCAACTGGTGCAGATAGGCGTTGGTATGGTTCTTGGTGTAACTGAACCAGGGGACCCGATAACCAGCCACCAGGCTGAGAGGTGAATCCCCCTTGTTGTTACTGATGGTGGGATCAGCGCCGGCTTCAAGTAACAATCTGACTATCTTGGGCTGTGCTTCGGCGTATGATGCCTGTAATAGGGGTCCTTGGTATCCGGGATGTCTGGATCGGCACCATGATCAAGAAACACCTTGACCATCCGGGAATTATTGATGGTCACGGCTTCATAAAGTGGCATTCGACCCGGATACTTGGCCCGGCTGGTTGCTCGGAAATTGACATCAGCCCCGGTCTCAAGCCGCCTTTCAACCTTCGCCGGATCATGGGACAACACCGCATTATAGAGTCTGGTCAAGCCACGGCCATTGACCCAATCGGCAGCTTTGATTGGTGTTTGGTTGAGCAGGATGAGGATCAGGGACAGGAGAGTAATTCGCAAGGTCATTATTCGTCCTTATCATTAAGAATCTTACAGACAGAACTATACAATTTGGGCAGATTAATGCAGATTATCGTCCAGACAGTCTCTTGGTCAAGAGAGCGAGTTTCATGAATCAACAAATTTACTGATGAAACCAGAGATAAGTATGAAATTTGAAAATCTAACGAATTTAATTTTTCTGTTCAGAGTTCCCTAATACTATACAATCTTCTGCAGTACTAATCCCACATAACCTGTTCAACAGTGCCAATATTGCAC
>MPNP01000347.1 GCA_002239085.1 Rhodobacteraceae bacterium bin131
TGAAACATTATTTCTTTTTGTTGTTGACAATATTTCTAATATGTAATAAACTTTCATTGCTATTCTGGCACTATTCACACATTTAGAAAAAAGTGGAGGAAACAATGTACACCAAAATCTGGTTGCGTTTAATGACTACCTTGCACGTATTAGCAATGTCTGCGGTGTTTGGGTTGGGTCTCTTGACGGCTCCTGTTCAAGGGGGCGGTCATGTATCGGGTGACATTACCATGATCAAAGGTCCCCATTCGGCTGATGAAGCCCGCTTTGAGGCCATGATTATTGACGATTTTAAGTCTGTTGAACCGGGCGTCAATGTCGAATTCACCACCTATGATTGGGCGAACATGAATGCCGAACTGACCGCAGGATTTGCGAGTGGCAATCCGGCCGATGTCCTGTATCTGGTTGACCTGATCTATCCCAATTACGCTCAGCAAGGTGCGTTGCATGATATGTCGGACTTGGTGAATGCCGAGGAATGGTCTGCCGAAAGAGCCATTATTCCTGATTTTGCTTGGGATCTTGCCCGACAGGGCGGTGGGACTTGGGGTGTTCCGGTTCTTGGTGCTGTTTACAACATCTATATCAATGAAGACTTGCTGGCTGCGGCTGGAGTTCTGGAGACGTGGAACAACTCGTATGCGGACATGATGGACGCCGCACGTAAGACGACAGGTGATGGGGTTTACGGATTTTCTGTCCGCAGTCGAACGGGTGATTTTGCGTTTTGGGACTGGTTGCCCTATGTTCACAATGCGGGTGCCGACTTGCTGAATGACGACTGGAGTGGATGCGGATTGTGGGGCGCTGAGGCGGCGACACAGTTTCTCATTGACATGCATCAAGCTGGTGTGACTCCGCCGATTGGGTCAATGTCGACCCAAGAGCAGTTTGACCTTTTCAAGGGTGGCAAAATTGCGATCTATCATGGGGAAACGCCCCAGATTGGTGAATTGAATGCGAACCCGCCGCCATTCAAGTGGGATGTTGCTTATGCTCCTCCCGGTGAGCAAGGGCAAACAGTCATGGGTAATTTTGGGATTTTGAGTATTGCGAGTGCGAGTCCGAACAAGGAGGCTGCTTGGGAATTTATCAAGCACTGGGCTTCGGGACCTCAGGTGGGTCGATTTGCTGAGCAAGTCAACTTGCAGGTTGTCCGCGAGGATATTATTGCTGATATGTTTGCTGACAATGCGGCGATGCGTAAAGTACAACAAGAATTTGTTCCGCGTGTGAAGGGCATTCAGCCACATCCCCAGATTCTGAAGATATTGCAGTCGATTTGGCCGGTTGCCGAACAGGCATATCGAGGCGATATGACAGGAGAACAAGTTATTGAGGAGATGTGTAAGATCACTGACGCCATTATCGGTTAGGCGTTCAGAAGAAGCGAAGGGGTGCCATTCAAGGCACCCCCGCAATGACTCGGACAACACATTGACCCGCAATATTGATCATAGGCGGT
>MPNP01000027.1 GCA_002239085.1 Rhodobacteraceae bacterium bin131
AATACCAGTGATTAAATGTGCTAATGGTCCACTCACGACTGCCAATCTAAATATTTTTCAAGTCAATTTCAATTGTGTTTTCGTTCTTTTAATCCATGGATAAGCGAATTAATAATTTACAGGAAGTCGTCAAGCATATCCAGTCGGGTATGACAGTGATGATCGGGGGCTTCGGTGGGTCAGGTTCACCCATCGAGTTAATTCATGGATTAATTGATCAAGGAACCAAAGGACTGACAGTAATTAATAACAATGCTGGCAACGGACATGTGGGGATCGCCGCAATGATTGAGCAGGGAATGATTGAAAAAATAATCTGCTCGTTTCCTCGGTCAGCTGATCCAGTAGCCTTCAACAATGCTTATTTATCTAGTCAAATTGAACTTGAAGTCGTACCACAAGGAACTCTTGCCGAACGCATCCGTGCTGCAGGTGCAGGAATTCCTGCATTTTATACCCCCACCAGCTTCGGGACAGATTTGGCTCAGGGCAAGCCAACGGAAGAATTTGATGGTAAAATGTATGTCCGTGAACGTTGGCTTAAGGCTGATGTCGCTCTGATCAAGGCCGAAATGGGAGATACAGTAGGCAATTTAACCTATCGCATGGCCAGCCGAAACTTTTCTCCCCTAATGGCTATGGCCGCAAAAAAAACCTATGCCCAAGTGCGTCAGATTGTTTCCCCAGGTGATATTGATCCCGAACACGTTATAACCCCAGGTATTTTTGTTGATGGATTGATTGAAATTAGTCGTCCTCACCAAGAGGAGACGCTTAACCGTGAAGGGGCAGTTTATCCGTGACAGACGTCTTTAATATTAAATTATCAAATGCACAAATTGCATGGCGTGCCGCCCAAGATCTACACGATGGTGCTTATGTTAATCTTGGTATTGGCTTTCCTGAAATGGTTGCCAAGTTTCAACCCAAAGGACGTCACATCACTTACCATACAGAAAATGGTGTATTGGGTTTTGGTGAGGCACCGCAAGCCGGTGATGAGGATTGGGATTTAATCAATGCAGGAAAAAAAGCGATTACACTTAAACCTGGAACATCATTTTTTCATCATGCCGACAGTTTTGCAATGGTAAGGGGAGGGCACTTGGACCTTGCCATTTTAGGTACGTACCAAGTTGCTCAAAATGGTGATATCGCGAATTGGTCAACAGGTAAAGGTGGTATTCCTGCAGTTGGTGGCGCAATGGATTTAGTGCATGGTGCCAAGGCCGTTGTTGTGATTACCGATCATATCACCAAAACAGGTGAACCCAAGCTCAAAGAACGGTGTACTTTACCCCTCACGGGATTGGGTTGCGTCACCAGAGTTTATACATCCTTATGTGTTGTGGATATTTCCGCCAAAGGCTTCGTTCTTCGCGAAAAACTGGATGCGATTTCGTTGGAAGAATTACAAAATTACACAGCAGCAAAATTGCATCTTGAGAGTGATATCTTATCACTAGATTGTCCGGAGATATAAGTTGAAAGAAGCATTTATTTGTAATTATATCCGTACCCCAATAGGTCGCTTCGGTGGTGCCTTGGCTTCAGTTCGACCCGATGATCTGGCAGCGATTGTCATTCGTGAAATCATTGCTGGTATTGATTTCAATTTATCAGAAATTGACGATGTCATATTGGGCTGTGCAAATCAGGCCGGGGAAGATAATCGCAATGTTGCTCGAATGGCAACTTTGCTAGCCGGCTTGCCTGAGACAATTTCGGCTACCACAATAAATCGCTTGTGTGGTTCTGGAATGGATGCAGTAGTTATTGCCGCTCGTGCCATTCGTTCTGGTGAAGCAGATCTGATAATTGCGGGTGGAGTTGAAAGTATGACTCGTGCTCCCTTTGTCATGCCCAAAGCAAATGTCGCATTTAGCCGTTTCAGTGAGGTCCATGACACAACAATAGGCTGGCGATTTATCAACCCTTTGATAACTGCTCAGTATGGGGTTGATAGTATGCCAGAAACAGCTGAAAACGTTGCCGCCGAATTTGGTATTTCTCGAGCAGATCAAGATCAATTTGCGTTGGCTTCACAACACAAAGCCCAAGAAGCTCTCAATTGTGGCCGGATGGCAAAAGAGATTACGCCAGTTAAAATAAGCCAGCCAAAGAGCGAACCCTTCGTATTTTCCACTGACGAGCACCCTCGCAGAACTTCAATGGAAACCCTCGCATCGCTTAAAACTCCGTTTCGCCATAATGGAACAGTAACTGCTGGAAATTCAACAGGGGTAAATGATGGAGCGGCGGCGATCATCGTGGCTTCTGAACATGCAATCAAGTGCCATAATTTAACTCCCGTTGCCCGTATATTGGGTGGTGCTAGCGCAGGGGTACCACCTCGTATTATGGGCATCGGCCCAGTTGCCGCGGTACAAAAATTATTAAGTCGATTGGAGCTTTCTTTAGACGATATTAATGTCTTTGAACTCAATGAGGCATTTGCTTCCCAAAGTCTTGCGTGTCTCCGCCAGCTGGGAATCACCGATGATGACCCCCGAATCAATCCAAATGGAGGCGCTATTGCACTTGGTCATCCGCTCGGAATGTCGGGGGCAAGGATAACGGGTACGGCAGCTTTAGAGTTGTCTTACAAAAAGGCCAAACTAGGTTTGGCAACGATGTGCGTTGGGGTGGGGCAGGGAATTGCCATTGGCCTTGAAGGCTTGTAAGAAGATTATATTATGATTGAGCGAGAAGAAAATTATTTTGAGATGGCATCGTACTATTGATTGATTTTAATTTAAGCCAATTTAGATAGAAGGTTTAATCAGAAAAAATAAATCTTAAAAGAAAGTAGTTGCGTGCATATTTATTCACTATTATTAAAAGAGTATCCGTGCGTGTAATGTTGACAAAGACAAAGTAAAACTTTAATTATTAATTGGTCACATTGGGACACAGAAGAATTAAATTGTGAAACAAGGGAATTAGGTTAAAAGCAAATTGAAATTAATGCATTATTAAATTATTGGAAATAAACTAAGGCAAGGATAAATGGATATAAATGTAACACGAAGCGATAACTTCATAGTTTCCAAGCCCATGGGGCGTCTTGATGGTACAAATTCAAGAGATTTTGAAGAAGCACTAAAGGGCGAACTGGAGAATGGAGAGTGCACTGTTATTCTTGATATGGAGGACTTAGTCTATATTAGTAGTGCCGGGTTAAGAGCGGTTTTGCTGATTGCCAAAACATTGAAGTCAAAGAACTTTGAACTTCGTTTATGCAAGCTTTCAAAACAGATTCTTGAGGTGTTTGAGATCACCGGTTTTGATATGGTGATTCCTATTTTTGATGATGAGGCCGCTGCTAAAGCGGGTTAAAGCTTCAATTGCCATTCAGTGCTTGGGCCTGATATGGTATCCATCAACTAAGAGCTAAAGCATCAAATGATGGAATGGCACTTGCTTATTTGATAAATTTAATTGCTACGTCTCAGTTGTCCTGCCAACTGAGCTAGTCTTTTGCTAATACGACCGTGAGAATGTTCTTATCGTCGGTTCGTTGATAAGATAATTCGTTGGCCATTGATTTCACCAAGTGAACTCCCAGTCCGCCGATATCGCGGTCTTCCACTTCTGCTTTAGTATCGGCAGATTTTGCATCCTCCAGAGGATTAAATGCAATTCCTTGGTCTTCAATCACCATAACAATTCTTGTACTTTCATCAGTAATGGTAACAGTGGCCTCATTATCGTTACCGCCATAGCTGAGAGCATTTAAAATAAGTTCTTCAAGTATAAGACGGACTTTAAAATCTGAAGAGGTATCCCAGTCTTGTTGAAGTGAAAACTTTTCAACTTCACCATCAAGGAAAGTAAAACCGCCATTAGCTTGAGATACTAGAGTTTTAAGAGTTTGGTTCATCAACCTGCTCCGAAATACCGAAAAGCAAGAAAAGTCATATCATCAGTTTGAGGTTCGCCTTTGGAGAATTCATGGACTGAATCGATAATATTTTCCATAAATATATCGTCACTCTCGCCGAGTGATGATTTAACAACATCTAAAAGCCGCTCCTCACCAAATAAATCGCCATCAGCGTTTTGGGCCTCGGTAAGACCATCCGTGTACAAAATTAAGGTATCGCCATCTTCAAGCTGCAATTGGTTGGTATCGAAAAAAAAGCCTGAAAACATCCCTAATGCTATACCTCTAGGCATTTTTATGTAATCAATACTGCCGTCCTTTTTGGCCAATATTGGAGGATTATGTCCACCATTGGCATATGTAAATGTACCGTTTTGCGTGTCAATTACTCCATAAACTAGAGTGACAAACATATTTGAGTCATTATCGGCGATTAAAAATTCATTAACATCTTCAAGAACCACACGAGGGTCAACTTTTGACAAGGAGCAACCTTTTAAAAGTGTTCGTGAAGCCATCATAAATAGAGATGCCGGAACTCCTTTATCGGAGACATCGGCGACAACAGCAGCAATTTTATTTTCGGGTAAGTCAATCACATCATAAAAATCGCCTCCCACATTCCGAGCTGGTTTCATGTACCCAAAAAATTTGAAATTATCTCCTTCCGGAAAAGATGAGGGTAAAATTGACTGCTGCATTTGATTGGCAATTTCAAGTTCTTTACTGATGGATAAAAACTTGGCCTTTGAACTTTGGGCTTCTCGCCATACCTCAAGACGGTCGAGTGTACGAGCAATTGTCAAGCGAAGATCCTCAAAGTCAATCGGTTTGACAACGAAATCAAACGCACCAAGGTTCATTGCCTTGCGGATATTTTTCAAATCGCCATAGGCAGATACTATTATTGACCTGAGGTCATGATTAACGTCAGGGATTTTTTTCAATAAAGTGAGACCATCCATTTCGGGCATATTGATGTCGGAGACGACCATGTCCAAATCAATATTTTTTGAGATGTAATCCAATGCTTCAACACCGTTCTCTGCAAACACACAGTTATATTGTCCTTTCCTAATTTCACGGCGAAATCGTTGAAGAACTAAAGGCTTCAAATCAGGCTCATCATCAACAAAAAGTATTTTATATTGCCAATTCATTTTAATAATACTTCAAAAATTAAGGTGTATAAAACTTGCTTATTAAAGCATTGGGAAGGGAGTTTGCAATTAGAATTTCGTTTCAAAGATAAATTCATTAGTGTAGATGTGTTTAAATCACAATATTATAAATAGTTCAGCGGTGTCATTCCAACAATTTTTCAGGTTAATCGAAAGGAAGAAGTATGGTTTTATTTATTTTAGCAGCCATTTTATTTTTTCTGCTTTTCGGCTGGATGGGGATTTTTGTTGTCGGCGGACTTTTTGCGGAGTTTTTTTGGTACATAGTATTCCTGTTTGTAGGAATGTGTGTTTTTGTGTTTCTTGCTACAGGACTAATATCAGCAATTTGGGGTCTTCCAGATGAGAATAATAGTGATGATTATGATAAAGATGAACACGGTAATCTAACCGCCAAATCTACTAGGGCTATGTTGATTGAAGGTATGACAGGGAAGAAAAAACCTAAAAAATAAAGTTGAAAACTGTGCGGATTAATCTCCGCACTTATATTCGCAGTGTGGCGGCTGTGAAATGACGAGACTGCCAATTAAAGGAGAGTGCGAATGAAAGATTTAGAAGAAATATCAGGCTTAGCGTAAACTTATAACCACAGCAATTGAAATTAATCCTCAAGTTCTTCAATAATTGTTATAAACTCATATTTGCCAAGAACTTAAAATTGAGATTGTGATACAACATTTTGATTTCACCTCGATTCAGTGATAGCGAAAAGATTTGTGAACGAATAAGAGAACTCATTTTGACGGTGTGAATGGACACTTTAGTGGATATTTTGTTTAGGATTTTGAATTGGAAGATTTGTTAAGGGAATATCTAGCTGTATTGATTTTCCTCGGGATTACAGTGGGTTTGGGAATTTTATTGTTGCTGTCGGCAGCAATTATTGCTGTTTATCGACCTGACCCAGAGAAAGTATCAACTTACGAGTGTGGCTTTAATGCCTTTGATGATGCTAGAATGAAGTTTGATGTACGATTTTACCTTGTAGCTATTTTGTTCATAATCTTTGATCTTGAGGTTGCCTTTTTGTTTCCTTGGGCCGCATCGTTTCAGTATATTGGACCGTTTGGCTTTTGGTCAATGATAGTGTTTCTCGGGGTACTTACAGTTGGTTTCATCTATGAATGGAAAAAAGGAGCACTTGAATGGGAGTAGACGGTCAGAATAGTTCTCAGATAGATGCAGGAATTAGCTACACTGAAACTGATTTTGATTCATTGCAGGATAAGGGGTTTATCCTCGCTTCTGCTGAAGAAGTGATTAATTGGGCACGAACTGGTTCATTACATTGGATGACGTTTGGTTTAGCTTGTTGCGCCGTTGAAATGATGCACACATCAATGCCACGATATGATTTGGAAAGATTTGGAACAGCACCGAGGGCTTCGCCGCGCCAATCCGATTTGATGATTGTTGCTGGAACTTTAACCAATAAAATGGCTCCTGCCTTGCGAAAAGTTTATGATCAAATGCCAGAACCGCGATATGTTATTTCGATGGGTTCTTGTGCGAATGGTGGTGGTTATTATCATTACAGTTACTCCGTCGTTCGCGGGTGTGACCGTATTGTCCCAGTTGACATATATGTCCCGGGGTGTCCGCCAACAGCTGAAGCATTATTATATGGGATTTTGCAATTACAGCGAAAAATCCGACGTACAGGAACGATTGTTCGTTAAGGGCTGGGCATGCAGTTGAACCAACTACTATTATTGAAAGATTACTTGGCACATGCTCAAAATGAGCATGTGATTTCAGCGACAATTACCAACGGAGAACTGGTAATCATCGTAAACCTAGCACAAATCGTCCTCTTAATGGAGTTTTTAAAGCAGGATTCCAAATGTCAATTCACAACTCTTATAGACATTACGGCAATTGATTACCCTGGTCGCGCAGATCGATTTGATGTTGTCTACCATCTTTTATCAATGCCTTTAAATTTCCGACTTCGCCTTAAAGCAACGATTGAAGACGGCGAGGCCGTTCCCTCGATCAGTTCGGTATTCCCATGTGCTAATTGGTTTGAACGAGAAGTGTTTGATATGTATGGAATCGTTTTTTCGGGCCATCCTGACCTTCGACGTTTACTCACAGATTATGGGTTTTCGGGCCATCCTCTTCGCAAAGACTTTCCACTGACTGGATATTCAGAGGTCAAATATGATGAAGTTCAAAAAAAAGTTGTGTATGAGCCAGTTGAGCTTGTTCAAGAGTTTCGTAATTTTGATTTCATTAGTCCGTGGGAGGGAATAGGCGATATCCCTCAGGACAAGTCAAATTCCAATCAGGACCAATGAATAAATTCAGAATGACACAATCATTACTCATTCAGGCTCACCGAGAAAATTATAGTGCTGTATGTCAACTAATGTAACCGCCTCAGTCCAAGCGTCTGATTCAGTTCGGAACTTTAACATTAATTTTGGTCCGCAACACCCAGCCGCCCATGGTGTCCTGCGGCTCGTACTGGAATTAGATGGTGAAGTTGTATCGCGCTGCGACCCCCATATTGGGTTGTTGCATCGCGGTACAGAGAAATTAATGGAAAGCCGAACCTATCTACAGAATTTACCCTATTTTGACCGGCTTGATTATGTTGCTCCGATGAATCAAGAGCATGCTTGGTGCTTAGCGATTGAAAAATTAACTCAGACCGCAATTCCGCGTCGAGCTTCAATTATTCGCGTCCTCTATTCCGAAATTGGTCGGATACTAAATCACCTTCTTAATGTGACTACTCAAGCCATGGATGTTGGGGCTTTAACACCTCCTTTATGGGGGTTTGAAGAGCGCGAAAAACTGATGGTGTTTTACGAAAGAGCATGCGGGGCGCGGTTACATTCAGCTTATTTTCGTCCTGGCGGTGTCCATAAGGACTTACCTCCCGCTCTCCTTGAAGATATTTGGAAGTGGGCCGAAGCGTTCCCCAAAGTTCTTGATGATATCAACGACCTACTCACCGAAAATAGGATATTCAAACAGCGCAATGTCGATATTGCTGTCGTCTCTAAAGAAGAAGCGTTTGAGTGGGGATTTTCAGGAGTTATGGTACGAGGATCTGGGCTTGAATGGGACCTTCGTCGTTCACAACCTTACGAATGCTATGATGAATTTGATTTTCGTATTCCTGTAGGGCGTAATGGCGATTGCTATGACCGCTATTTATGTCGTATGAAAGAAATGGAAGAAAGCCTAAAAATAATCTTTCAAGCCATTGAAAAACTGAACTCTACCGGTGGTGATGTGCTGGCGAGGGGTAAAATAACGCCTCCAACACGCAACGACATGAAGCAATCAATGGAAGCCCTTATACACCATTTTAAGCTTTATACAGAAGGGTTTCATGTTCCCGAAGGCGAAATATATACCGCTGTGGAAGCTCCCAAAGGGGAGTTTGGTGTCTACTTAGTTGCCGATGGATCTAACCGACCTTACAAAGTAAAAATCAGAGCACCAGGTTATTTGCACCTCCAGGCAATGGACCAACTATGTAAGGGGCATCTTCTTGCGGATGTTTCGGCTATACTTGGTTCGCTTGATGTCGTCTTTGGTGAAATTGACCGTTGACAATCAGGGACTTTACACGAACAATAATTGACAATGCTTAGAAGATTTCATAACGAACAACCCGCACACTTTGCGTTTACTGACGAAAACCTTAAGTGGGCGCAAGAACAACTCGCAAAATATCCTGAAAACCGACAGGCTTCAGCGATTATCCCTTTGCTTTGGCGCGCCCAAGAACAAGAAGGGTGGCTAACCAAACCGGCGACTGAATATGTTGCTGATTTTCTTGGGATTCCTCGAATTCGAGCATTTGAAGTTGCAACATTTTATTTTATGTTCCAGCTTCAACCGGTTGGTACAGTCGCTCATATTCAAGTTTGTGGAACGACCTCGTGTATGATTTGTGGAGCCGAGAACCTCGTTGCAGTTTGCAAAGAAAAAATAAACCCAAAGGAACGTCAACCATCACCATGTGGACGCTTGAGCTGGGAAGAAGTTGAGTGTTTAGGAGCCTGTTCAAATGCCCCAATGGCTCAGATTGGTAAAGATTACTACGAAGATTTGACCGCTGAAAGTCTTGCCAACATTATTGCTGAGTATTTAGCTGGGAATTTTCCCCAACCGGGTTCTTATAAAGGGCGATTTGCATCTGAACCCGAGGGTGAATTGACAAGTTTGTTGCAATGGGAACATACCAAACCCCCATTAAACCCGGCAGTGAAATGCGCACTTTTGGAAAAAAGATAAATTACGTTCATACCATTTTTATGAGTCAAACCGATGCTTGAAGATAACGACAGGATTTTTACCAACCTTTATGGCATGGACGAATGTTCGCTCAGTGCCGCACAAAAAAGGGGACACTGGGATAATACGGCGGCATTGATTGCAAAGGGTCAAGAATGGGTCATAGCAACGGTCAAAGAAAGTGGTTTGAGGGGGCGAGGCGGGGCTGGCTTCCCAACGGGACTTAAATGGAGCTTTATGCCCAAAAATAATGACGGTCGGCCGCATTATCTTGTGGTGAATGCTGATGAGTCTGAGCCGGGCACCTGTAAAGACCGAGAAATCATGCGACATGATCCACATACACTCATTGAAGGTTGTCTTATCGCTGGTTATGCCATGAGTGCCAAAGTAGGCTATATCTACATTAGAGGCGAGTATATTCGTGAACGAGAGCTCCTTCAAGCGGCCATTGATGAGGCCTATGATTCAGGTTTGTTAGGCAAAAATGCAGCCAACTCAGGTTGGGATTTTGATTTATATGTGCACCATGGTGCGGGGGCTTACATATGTGGCGAGGAGACAGCTCTGTTGGAAAGCCTTGAAGGCAAGAAAGGAATGCCGAGAATGAAGCCTCCTTTCCCAGCAGGAAGTGGGCTTTATGGGTGTCCAACGACCGTCAACAATGTTGAATCAATTGCTGTTGTTCCAACTATTCTTCGTCGCGGTGCTTCATGGTTTACGGGCATCGGAAGACCCAACAATACGGGAACAAAGATTTTTGCTATCAGTGGTCATGTGAATAAACCTTGTGTTGTTGAAGAAGCGATGTCAATCCCGCTGCGTGAGTTAATTGATAAGCACTGTGGTGGCGTGAGAGGGGGATGGAAAAACTTGAAAGCGGTTATTCCAGGTGGTTCTTCAGTCCCTTTACTTCCTAAAAAATTATGCGATGATGCGATAATGGACTTTGATTGGCTAAAAGACCAACAATCGGGATTGGGAACGGCAGCAGTGATTGTCATGGACCAGTCAACGGATATTATTAAAGCTATCTGGCGCCTTTCGAAATTTTATAAACACGAAAGTTGTGGACAATGTACGCCTTGTCGAGAAGGTGCTGGCTGGATGATGCGAGTCATGGAGAGACTGGTAAAAGGCGATGCTGATTTAAAAGAAATCGATATGCTCTATAATGTTTCCAAACAAGTTGAAGGCCATACAATATGTGCTCTTGGTGATGCCGCAGCTTGGCCGATTCAAGGGTTGATCAGGCACTATCGAGATGAATTGGAAGATCGTATTGTAACAAGTAAAAAACTGACAACACAAGAACCTCAATTAGCCCAAGTGGCTTAAGCAACATTAGATGGGCTAGAAGTAAAACTGGTTTGAGAGAAAATGGCAAACTGTAAACGTGAACAAATCTGACTGACAATGAACGAACTCAGAAAAATAATCATTGATGGGATTAAAGTCGAAGCTTCGCCAGAAATGACGCTCATCCAAGTGTGTGAAGATGTCGGGATTGAAATTCCCCGCTTCTGTTATCACGAGCGATTATCCATTGCCGGAAACTGTCGCATGTGCTTGGTGGAAATCGTTGGTGGTCCACCCAAACCGCAGGCTTCTTGTGCCATGCAAGTCAAAGATTTACGACCGGGAAAAGATGGTCAACCACCAGAAATAAAAACGCGTAGCCCGATGGCCAATAAAGCGCGTGAAGGGGTTATGGAATTTTTGCTGATTAATCATCCTCTGGATTGTCCTATTTGTGATCAGGGTGGTGAATGTGACTTGCAAGACCAAGCTATGGCCTATGGGGTAGACTTTAGTCGCTACCAAGAACCCAAAAGAGCCATGGAAGACCTGGATTTGGGCCCCTTAGTTGAGACCCACATGACACGGTGTATTTCGTGTACTCGCTGTGTCCGATTTACGACGGAAGTTGCCGGAATTACCCAAATGGGTCAAATAGGCCGAGGTGAAGACTCAGAAATTACGAGTTATTTAAATCAAACGCTCGATTCCAATCTTCAGGGTAACATAATTGATTTATGCCCCGTTGGTGCATTAACCTCAAAACCATACGCGTTTACTTCTCGACCGTGGGAACTTTCTAAAGTTGAATCGGTTGATGTAATGGATGGATTAGGGTCAAACATCAGGGTCGATTATAAAGGACGACAAGTTATGCGGATTTTACCGCGCAATCATGACGGGATAAACGAAGAATGGATTAGTGATAAAACACGCTTTGTCTGGGATGGCCTCCTAAATCAGCGGCTTGACCAACCTTATATCCGCCGTCAAGGTAGCCTTCAACCATGCAGCTGGAATGAAGCGCTTGAACACGCTTCAGAATGGATAAAAGGGGGGCAACTCACTTCATTATGTGGCGACTTGGCCCCATTAGAAGCGATCTACGCTTTGGGCAAGTTGACGGACATGCTTGGCGGAACAAAAGAGTGCCGGGTTGATGGTATTTCGTTTCCCGAAAACAATCGTTCGGGATGTATCGGAACAGCCAAGATTGAAGACATTGACCAAGCTCAATCGATCATATTGATTGGGACAGACCCACGAAATGAAATTCCCGTGCTGAATGCCCGTATTCGTTCAGCTTGGTTAAATGGATGCCAAATTTCGCTTATTGGCGAAGCAGTTGATTTGACTTACGACTATACTCATCTTGGTACTGATTATTTGACGTGGCAAAAGTTGGCACAAGAGCTCTCAGGGAAGGATTTAAATAGGGTTTTAATTATCTTGGGGCAGGGGGCATTGAGATCTGAATTTGAACATGCCCCTTTGAGTTTGGCATTGGATCTTGTCATGTCTAATGCAGGAGTTCTTATTCTTCATACCTCGGCCAGTCGTGTCGGTGCCATGGATTTAAATTTCGTCACTCAAGGAGGGGTTGAAGCGGCGCTTCAAGATGCTCGTGTCATCTATAATCTCGGAGTTGATGAAATTGATATCCCACAGGGACCAAAAGTAATTTATCAAGGAAGCCATGGTGACCGAGGAGCTCATCGAGCCGATATAATTCTCCCAGGGGCGGCTTACACCGAAGAACCTGGAATTTTTATCAATCTTGAAGGACGCTCACAAATGGCTTCGCGAGCAACCTTCCCAGTCGGGATGGCACGCGAAAATTGGGCGATTGTCCGGGCCTTGTCAAATTATGTTGGTCATCCTTTGCCCTTTAACAATATCGAAGAGTTGCACGGGCAAATAGGCCAAGAATATTCACACCTATTGGAATTTGATGAACTTCGGGATTATGTGCTTGAACCTATTCCTCTAGCAGAAATTAAAAATATTGAGTTTAGTAATGTTATTTCGGATTATTACCTGACTAACCCGATTGCAAGAGCCTCACAAGTTATGGCTGAATTATCCCATAATGCATGCAAACGAAAAATGTCCAATCAAGTGGCAGCTTAGTCGAGAAAATCCTGTGAAAAGCATGAATTGGAAATGGGTTAAATGATGGACTTTTGGACCACAAATTGGGGAATATTTGTCATTGTTTTGGCTCAATGTATCGCCCTAATGACCTTCGTTTTGATTTCATTGATATTTTTGGTTTATGGGGACCGAAAGATTTGGGCCGCCGTTCAAATGCGTCGAGGGCCGAATGTGGTTGGTCCGTTTGGATTGCTCCAAACCTTTGCTGATTTTTTCAAGTATGTGTTCAAGGAAATTATCATTCCAGCTGGCTCCGACAGGGTGGTGTTTATACTCGCGCCGTTAATTTCATTTACTTTGGCGGTTGCCGCTTGGGCGGTCATTCCATTTGCAGATGGTTGGGTTCTTGCCAACTTAAATATTGGAATTCTCTATGTGTTCGCGATTTCATCGCTTGAAGTTTATGGTGTCATCATGGGAGGGTGGGCATCAAACTCAAAATATGCGTTTCTTGGCTCACTTCGTTCGGCAGCTCAGATGATTTCTTATGAAGTGTCTATTGGTTTTATCATTGTGGGCATATTGGTTTCTACGGGTTCGCTGAATCTTTCGGCAATTGTGCTGGCACAAGATGGTAATTATGGTTTCTTCAGCTGGTACTGGCTTCCTCATCTGCCGATGGTGCTTTTGTTTTTTGTGTCCGCACTCGCTGAGACCAATCGTCCACCCTTTGACCTTCCCGAGGCAGAATCAGAGTTGGTGGCGGGGTATCAGGTTGAATACTCCTCAACCCCTTTTCTGCTGTTTATGATCGGTGAATATGCCACCATCTTTTTGATGTGTGCTTTAATTTCCTTACTCTTTTTTGGGGGATGGCTATCACCAATCCCGGGGTTACCTGATGGCGCGATTTGGATGGTTGGTAAGATGGCCGTTTTCTTCTTTCTGTTTGCGATGGTCAAGGCTGTCGTTCCGCGATACAGGTACGATCAATTGATGCGCTTGGGATGGAAGGTTTTTTTACCCGTATCACTAGGCTGGGTTGCCTTGACTGGGCTGTTTGCACAGTATGGTTGGTTTGGCGGAGCCTATGCTCGTTGGGTTGTTGGAGGTTAAATTATGGCTAATGAATTGACTCTCAAGAAAGTTGCCAAATATCTCACAATGGGAGATTTTATCGGCGGATTGGCAAAGGGCTTGCGCTATTTTGTTCAGCCCAAAGTCACGGTAAACTACCCACATGAAAAAGGACCATTGTCTCCTCGCTTTAGGGGAGAGCATGCATTAAGGCGTTATCCCAACGGTGAAGAAAGGTGTATCGCATGTAAACTATGTGAAGCCATTTGCCCGGCACAAGCAATTACGATTGATGCCGAGCCTCGCGAAGACGGCTCACGACGCACGACACGCTATGATATTGATATGACCAAATGTATATATTGTGGATATTGCCAAGAAGCCTGCCCGGTTGACGCAATCGTTCAAGGCCCTAATTTTGAGTTCTCGACAGAAACCCGTGAAGAGCTGTTTTACGATAAAGATAAGCTTCTTGCCAACGGTGATCGTTGGGAAGCAGAAATTGCTCGAAATCTTGAATTAGATGCCCCGTATCGTTGAGAATTACGAGTTTTTCAACTCGGTAAATAAGTGAAATTAAACAGTGATTGAAACTCTAATTTTCTACTTTTTTTCGCTTTTAGTTGTGGGTTCAGGATTGGCCGTGGTCATTTCCCGTAATCCCGTGCATGCTGTTCTTTGGTTGATTTGTGCATTTATTTCTTCAGCCGGGTTGTTTGTACTTCAAGGTGCCGAATTTATCGCCATGTTACTTGTCATTGTTTATGTGGGTGCCGTCGCAGTTTTATTCTTGTTTGTCGTTATGATGCTTGATGTTGACTTTGCAACGCTCAAGGCTGGAATGGCAAAATATATTCCCGTCGGCATATTAATTGGTCTTGTTTTTCTGATGATTCTTGGTCTCCAAATTACCAACTGGGAAAGTTCTAAAGCGGCGTTTTCACTGCGGGAGTCAATTCAGCCTGAACCGACAGTCATGCACAATACCCAGGCCTTAGGAAATATAATTTACACTGACTATGTATTTTTGTTTCAGGTGGCCGGATTGATCCTTCTAGTGGCTATGATTGGTGCCATTGTGCTCACTCACCGAAAAAGGCAAGGAGTGAAGCGCCAAGATGTCGTTAAGCAGATGTATCGTGACCCTGAAAGTGCTGTTGAATTAAAAGACATTCCATCAGGGAGGGGACTCAAGTGATTGGCTTAGAGCATTATCTTGTTGTTGCTGCCGTTTTATTTGTCATCGGCATTTTCGGTATTTTTCTGAATCGAAAAAATGTCATTATTATACTCATGTCAATTGAGTTGATCCTGCTGGCGGTCAATATCAATTTAGTTTCATTCTCAACCTACTTGAATGACATGGCGGGTCAAGTATTTGCTTTGTTTGTTTTGACAGTAGCCGCTGCAGAAGCCGCGATAGGACTTGCCATACTCGTATGTTTTTTCCGTAATCGAAAGTCGATTGCCGTTGAAGATGTCAGTTTGCTCAAGGGATAAAAAATGGAATTGATTATTCTTTTTGCTCCTTTAATCGGTGCCATCCTCTCAGGGTTCGGACATCATTATATCGGTGAAAAGATTGCCATTTACACAGCCACGAGCCTGTTATTCGTAGCGGCTATTTTTAGCTGGATCGTGTTTCTAACTTTTAACGGCAATACTGAAATCATTCAGATTTTGTCCTTTATTCAAAGTGGCGATTTCGTATCCAACTGGTCAATTCGGATAGACCGGCTGACAACGATTATGTTAATCGTTGTGACAACAGTGTCAGCACTAGTTCATTTTTACAGCATTGGTTATATGGATGCTGACCCGCAGTGGGAAGAACACGAAAGTTATAAACCGAGGTTTTTTGCCTATCTTTCGTTTTTTACCTTTGCCATGTTGGCGCTGGTTACATCCAACAATCTCATTCAATTATTTTTTGGTTGGGAAGGAGTTGGTGTTGCATCCTACTTACTGATTGGATTTTACTACCGTAAGCCTTCAGCGAATGCAGCCGCAATCAAAGCATTTATTGTGAATCGCATTGGTGACTTCGGGTTTGCCCTTGGTATTTTTGCTCTATTTGCACTCACGAAATCGGTTCTTTTTGATGATTTATTTGCAGCTGCTCCGCGACTCTCAGAAACGACTATTCCATTTTTAGGGATGTCGCTGAATGCGATAGAACTTGCTGGAGTTCTGCTTTTTGTCGGAGCCGCGGGAAAATCTGCACAACTCTTCTTGCATACTTGGCTTCCTGATGCCATGGAAGGGCCAACACCGGTCTCTGCTCTTATTCATGCCGCAACAATGGTGACTGCCGGAGTATTTTTGGTATGTCGCATGTCTCCTCTATACGAGTATGCACCGATTGCCCTGACACTGATTACTGTAATTGGATCAATAACGGCAATATTCGCAGCGAGTGTTGGTTTAGTCCAGAACGATATTAAACGGGTAATAGCCTATTCAACGTGTTCGCAACTTGGTTATATGTTTGTAGCCGCCGGTGTGGGTGTATACCAAGTGGCAATGTTCCATTTACTAACTCATGCCTTCTTTAAGGCCATGCTTTTTCTTGGGGCGGGCTCAGTTATTCACGCCATGCATCACGAACAAGATATGCGCAATTATGGTGGATTAAGAAGCCAAATCCCGATGACTTATTGGGCAATGTTAATTGGAACCCTTGCCATAACCGGTGTGGGACTTCCATTAACGCATTATGGTTTTGCTGGATTTGTTTCCAAAGATGCGATTATCGAATCAACTTTTGCGGCGACAAGCGGCGGAAGTGGAATGGCCTTTTGGTTGTTGGTGATTAGTGCATTTATGACGAGTTTTTATTCTTGGCGACTGATGTTTTTGACATTTTTTGGATCTCCGCGGGGTAATCAACATGCTCATGAACATGCTCATGAATCGCCATTAACGATGCTCCTGCCCTTAGCCGTTTTGGCAATTGGTTCCGTTATTGCTGGCGTGGTCTGGTATGGGAGCTTCTTTGGCGATAATGTCTCCGATTTTTTTGGTGCGTCAATTTTTGTTGGCAGTGATAATCATGTTCTCCATGATGCACACTATGTGCCAAAGTGGGTCAAGGCATCACCATTTATTGCAATGGTTTTAGGTTTTGGGCTCGCTTGGATATTTTATATTAAAAGCCCACAAACGCCTCGCCAATTGGCACAGGCTCATCACCACCTTTATACCTTTTTATTGAATAAATGGTACTTTGATGAAGTCTATGAATTCGTGTTTGTGAAACCGGCCAAACGGTTAGGACGTTTATTATGGAAGAAGGGTGACGGTTTAATTATTGATGGGACTTTGCATCTCGTCGCCCGTCGAGGTGTTCCCGCGTTAACACAACTGGCGGTCAAGCTCCAAACGGGTTATCTCTTTCATTATGCCCTGATGATTGTGATTGGTATGGGAATTATCCTGCTGTCACTCGCACTGATTGGGGGGTAGCACATGGACAACCTTTTATCAATAATCACCTTTATTCCTTTACTAGCGGCCATTATTATGATGCTGCTGATTCGTGGTGATGAAGACGCAACTGCAAATAATATTAAGTATCTGGCACTGGTTGCTACACTCGCCACCTTCGTCGCCGCTTTATTCATGGTGTTCATCTTTGAACCCAACCAAGCAGGGTTTCAATTTGTAGAAGAATATGAGTGGTTGTTTGGCTTGCAATACAAAATGGGTGTGGATGGAATCAGTGTCCTTTTCGTTCTCCTAACAACCTTTTTAATGCCAATTACGGTGTTGGCATGTTGGAACGTGAAATACCGAATCAAGCAGTTTATGATATGTTTCCTTGTTCTTGAAACATTTATGATCGGTGTATTTTGTGCCCTGGACCTTGTTTTGTTTTACTTTTTCTTTGAGGCCGGCCTCATTCCAATGTTTTTGATCATTGGGGTTTGGGGAGGCGAAAGAAAGCTTTACGCGACATTTAAGTTTTTTCTCTATACCCTTCTTGGTTCCCTGCTTATGTTGGTCGCCATGATTGTGATCTGGGCCGATGCCGGAACGACCGATGTTGTAAAACTACTAGAGTATGAGATCTCCTTTGTCCCGTTTTCCATTTTGGGGTGGGAAATTGTTGGCGGTCTTCAGTCGCTGTTGTGGTTAGCTTTTTTCGCTTCTTTTTGTGTCAAGCTTCCGATGTGGCCGTTTCATACGTGGCTTCCTGATGCTCATGTCGAGGCTCCAACCGGTGGTTCTGTAATCTTAGCCGCTATCCTTTTGAAACTAGGTGGATATGGTTTTTTGCGCTTTAACCTACCGATGTTTCCCGTAGGTTCAGAATATTTCGCAAATTTTGTCGTCTGGCTTAGTGTTATTGCCATCATATACACATCTTTAGTGGCCATGATGCAAGAGGATATGAAGAAACTGATTGCATATTCGTCAGTGGCTCACATGGGCTTTGTAACGATAGGAATTTTCTCATTTACTCACCAAGGGTTAGAAGGGGCTATCTTTCAAATGCTCTCACATGGGTTGATTTCAGGCGCTTTGTTTTTGTGTGTTGGGGTTGTATACGACCAGTTACACACGCGTCGTATTGATGATTATGGTGGCCTAGTCAATAAAATGCCGCTTTTTGCCCTGAGTTTCATGTTTTTTACCCTTGCGAATGTTGGTCTGCCGGGAACAAGCGGTTTCGTCGGTGAATTTCTGACACTCGTGGGTATTTTTAAAGTCAACACATGGGCCGCATTATTTGCCACCACGGGGGTCATTCTTTCGGCCGCTTATGCCCTATGGTTATATCGCCGTGTGGCGTTCGGCCCCCTTGTTAAAGCTTCTCTGGCAGGGGTCAAGGATTTATCAATCCGTGAAAAGCTCGTTTTTACTCCTCTTATTTTTATGACTCTTGCCTTGGGAATATATCCGCGGTTGGTAACCGATATTACGAGTCCAGCAATTATTGACCTGATCACTCATTATCTGGAATCTCTTCCCCAGTAGGATTGAAGTTAAGAACAAAATTAATCAAATGGCACCAAGCGACCTGACAACAATTCTCCCTGAAATCATGCTGGCGATTTATGGAATGGCAGCATTGATGTGGGCCATTTATTCTGATTCAGAGCAGAAAGATCAGGCCTTATTGTGGCTCACCAGTATTATTCTAGTGATTATTTCGGCGTGGATTGGTTTCCTTCCAACTGACGTTAAACTGGCTTTTAATGGCAGCTTTGTCGATGATGAGTTTTCTCGATTTGCCAAAATTCTCATTGGGTTATCGGTTGCTTTGGTACTGTTGCTGAGCCAAAACTATTTAAAACAAGAGGGAATTCTTAAATTTGAATTTCCAATCATCGTTACTTTTGCAGTACTTGGAATGATGATCATGGTCTCGGCGAACGACCTCATCGTTTTGTATATGGGAATAGAGTTACAATCACTATCATTATATGTTCTTGCAGCATTCCACCGCGATTATTCTAAATCAACAGAAGCGGGTTTAAAATATTTTGTACTCGGAGCTTTATCCTCAGGTTTATTGCTCTATGGAGCCTCATTAATCTATGGTTTTTCTGGAACGACATCGCTCAACGGCATTGCCGAGGCCATTGCTGCTGATGGAGCATCATTGGGGGTGTTGTTTGGCTTATCGTTCTTGATAGTCGGACTAGCATTCAAGGTTTCAGCCGCGCCGTTTCATATGTGGGCTCCAGATGTATATGAAGGGGCACCGACTCCGGTTACATTATTATTTGCCACAGCGCCCAAGATTGCGGCGATGATTCTGTTGGCACGGTTACTTCAGGTTGGGTTTCATCCGGTCAGTGCTGACTGGCAGATAATTGTCGGTGGTATCGCACTCGTTTCTATGTTCCTAGGGTCTATTGCAGCCATCGGTCAAACGGACATAAAGCGATTGATGGCTTACTCTTCCATCGCCCATATGGGGTTTGCCTTATTAGGAATTGCCTCGGGAACAGAGAAAGGATTTCAAGCCATGTTGTTTTACATGGTTGTTTACACAATTATGAATCTCGGCGTGTTTGCATTGATCTTATCAATGCGTAGAGGAGGGCGCATTATAACTAATATTCAAGCACTTAATTTATATTCAACGCAGTATCCTGTGTCAGCTTTTGCTTTGTTATTGCTTTTGTTTTCATTGGCTGGGATTCCTCCCTTGGTTGGATTTATCGCAAAATTATATGTATTCCTCGCCGTTATTGAGGTTGGAATGACTTGGCTAGCCATTGGTGGGGCAATTGCTTCAGTCATTGGCGCTTATTACTATCTGCGTATTATTTATTTCATGTATTTTGGTGAGGAAAGCCGGATGCTTGATGACGCAATGCCGAGAATTGCGACAATAACATTAGTTTCAGCAGGGATTGTTGTTATCGTCGGAGTTGTAAATCTTGCTGGAATAATTGATCTCAGCAATGCAACGAATAATTTAGGCTTCGGATAGAACTGTTGAACGTTGTGAAAAATTCACATGATACGATATGCTACTTCAAGACACTGACGAGTACCAACGCCAAGGCTATTGCTAAAGTAAAGACCTGTTCAGGGCGAGAATGGATTTGGACCGAAAAACAAACGGCAGGGCGGGGGCGAAGGGGGCGAGAATGGCAATCTGCACCTGGCAACTTTTACGCATCAGTCCTGCAACAGTGGCAGTTGCCCAAGGCACAATTACCGCTGTTCTCGTTTGTCGCAGGACTCGCAGTGCATGCGGCCATTACACATTATATTGGCCTTAATCTACGTCTTCAATTGAAATGGCCCAATGATGTCATCCTCAATGAGAGAAAAGTTGCTGGTATTCTTTTAGAGCATGCTAATCAGGGGCAAAAAAGTTATTTGATAGCAGGATTTGGCGTTAATTTAAAACAAGGTCCTCACCTGAGCGAACCTATTCAGCGCGAGATTATGCCGGGGGGAATAGAAGAATTAACAGGTATAGAAATCAGAAGTCATGATTTCTTGGAAGTTTTAATCCAAAAATATACCGCAATGGAAAAAGCTTATAACCGCGATGGTTTTGCGAACGTACGTAAGCAGTGGTTGGCATCCGCCTATCGTCTAGGCGAAAATATTAAGTGCTCCACAGCCACTAAACAGTTCACGGGTAAGTTTGAAACAATCAACCAATCTGGTCAGGCAGTAATCATTACAAAAAAGGGGCTCCACACAATTTCCGCGGGCGATATTTATTTTGAGAAACAGGACTATGCTTTTAGCGATTGATGTTGGAAACACGAATACGGTGTTTGCCCTGTTCAGGGATGATGTACAGATCAGCTCTTGGCGGGCGGCAACCCAAGCGAGTCGAACAGGCGATGAATATTTCGCTTGGCTAGAGTCAATGGTCAGTGCCAAAGCATCAATAAATGAAATTAATGCCGTAATCGTATCTTCTGTAGTTCCTAAGGTTCGGTTTAATCTTTTGCATCTCTGTGAGAGGTATTTTAAATGTGTTCCCTTGGAGGTTGGCAGTAAAAACTGTCTGCTACCCATTGAAATCAAGGTTGATCAAAAGTCACAAGTTGGTGCAGATCGCATAGTTAACACTGTTTCAGCGTATGACCGTTATGGGGGTAATTTAATCGTTGTTGACTTTGGGACGGCGACTACTTTTGATGTTGTTGGTGAAGATGGTTCGTACCTTGGTGGTGTCATCGCCCCTGGAGTTGATTTATCAATAAAAGCGCTCCATCAAGCAGCGGCGGCATTGCCTCGGATTGATGTTGCTCAACCTTCACAGATAGTTGGAAAAAATACTCTTGAATGTATGCAATCGGGTTTTTTCTGGGGATATATTAGCTTGATTGAGGGAATTACGAAGCGAATTCAAACAGAACAAAACAAAGAAATGACATTAATTGGCACAGGCGGATACTCACTTGAATTCGATCAATCTCCAGGTTTGTTTGCCCATGTGGAGATGGATTTAACAATTCACGGTCTGCGATTGATTTACGACTATAACAGGAAAAACACTTATGGCTAAAGAGAGATTAATTTACCTACCCTTAGGCGGTGCCGGTGAAATCGGAATGAACATGTACGTCTATGGTTATGGTCATCCTGGCAAGGAACGATTGATTGTTGTTGATGCCGGGGTGTCTTTCCCTGATATGGACAACACGCCGGGAGTCAAATTGATTATGGCTGACTTTGATTGGTTGATTGAACGTGATACCCAGGTTGAAGCCATTTTCCTTACGCATGGACATCTAGACCATGTTGGGGCAATACCGTTTCTGGCAGAATATTTTGATGTCCCGATGTATGCACGACCATTTTCAATAAAAGTTGCTGAAGCACGATTGTTGGAGCATGGGGTAATAGGCGATAATCTTCAGACCATTAATGACCCTTCAAAATATATAGAGGCCGGTCCCTTTTCTGTCCGCTTTTTACCGATTTCACATTCGATTCCTGAATCATCGGCATTGGTGATTGACACTCCAGAGGGACGTATCATTCACACAGGAGATTTTAAAATTGATCAATTGCCAATCATTGGCGATCCATTTGATCCTGATGCTGTTGAAGAAGAATCGGAAGTCGAAGTCATTGCTCTTGTATGTGATTCAACGAATGTATTAGAAGATAGGAATGGTCGATCAGAATCGAGTATTAGCGAAAATATATTGGAATTAATAACGCGGTGCAAGGGGCTCGTTGTTGCAACGACATTTGCCTCACATATTGCCCGAGTATACCAATTTGCTAAGATAGCAGAGCAATGTCAGCGGTCAGTATTATTGCTCGGGAATGCAATTGAACGGATGGTTGGTTACGCAGTGGAAACCAACGTAATTCCTGATCTTCCCAATGTTGTTTCACTGGCTCAAGCCAAAAACATTCCGCGTCATAAACTATTGGTTTTGGCAACGGGAAGTCAGGGTGAACCAAGGGCTGCGACAGCACAGCTAGCCCGTGGAACACTATTTAAAGGGATTCAGCTCAAAAAAGGGGATACGGTTATATATTCCTCTAAAACAATCCCTGGTAATGAAAAACTCGTAGGTAAAATTAAGAATAAGTTTGCTGCCTTAGGAGTCGATATCATTGATGAACCCTCAAATGACTATCATGTATCTGGACATCCGCCCCAAGGTGATTTAGAAGAAATTCACCAAGTGATTAATCCGAACTTAATTATTCCAATGCATGGAGAGTATCGGCACTTATCCACCCATGCCGAAGTTGCCCAAACAAATGGGTTTAAATCAGTTATTGCCCCCAATGGAACAATGGTCAATATATTAACAGGGAGCATAATCGCTGAAGAAAGCTTTAATCCAGAGAGAATTTATCTAGATGGACATTTTCTCATTGGAAGTCAGAATCGTGTGGTTTTAAACCGCTTGAAAATGGCTCGCAACGGCTGCGTTAAAGTTTCGCTGTTGTTGAAGGGCAACGTATTTCGTAAAAATGGTTTAAAAATTCAGGCTCTTGGATTGACCGATATGGGAATGAAGGATCTCCGTAAATCAATCCACAAAGACATTGCCCAATTGGTCAAAACATTTCACCGCAGGATAAATTCTGATGACACCGAAATCGTTGGAAAAATTGAGAAAATTACCCTGCGATTAACTCGCAGTATCTTTGATAAGAACCCATTAATCATGGTTGAGATTTTTCAACTTGATGAATAGCCAAGATTAATTCCGATTAGCAGCCGTGCGGATGAAGGCCGGTGTTCGTCCCTCAAATCCAATCTTATGATTATTTTTGTGCCGGCGAGACGGTTGAGTTTTTGTTTGGACCCGTTCCTGAACTTCACTTAATGCAGTATCGTTTTTCTTTTGCGTAGAACGGTGGGAAGAGGAAGGTGAATTAATTGATTCTTCATTGGAGCGAACATTGCTTTTTCGTTTGGATTTACGTTTTTTGTTCTTTTTTTGCAATGGTTCAGTGGTATTCGGAATTTCGCCAATTTCATCTTTGGTGTTCGCATGACTACTTGATTGACCGTTCTGGGCCGAGATTGCATCTGAGCTTGATTTAATCTCTGTTTTAGTCGGTTGCACCGTCTTGTGATTGTTATTCTGGATTTGAGATTCCTTGGTATTTTTTTCAACTTTGAACTTAATTGGCTTTGAACCAGTTTGATCTTTGGTTTGTTGCGATTTGGTTTGATTGGTGTCGTGTTGACTTGATTTTCCGACACCCCTTGAAGAGTCATTACTATCAGCTAAAGATTGAGCTTTAATATTTCTTGACGAGCGCCCTTCAACGCGTGATTTTCGACGTGAACGTGCTGGCCTTTTTGTCGGAGCATCAGCGGGATGTGTTGACGAGGATTGAATCAGCTGTTCAGTGTCCTGCATGATTATTTCCTGATTCATTAACTTTTCAATTGCTTTAAGGGTTTTGGTTTCTTTTTGGCCGCAGAAAGTAATGGCAACTCCACGCTTGCCGGCACGACCTGTACGCCCAATACGGTGAATGTAATCCTCGGGATTATTAGGTACATCCAAGTTAAAGACATGGGACACAAATGAAATATCTAATCCTCTTGAAGCTACATCTGAGGCAACTAAAAAAGGTGGATCACCTTCACGAAATTTGTCTAATACACTTGTCCGGATTGCTTGGGGATGGTCACCATGAATTGAACTACATTGAAGTCCCTTTGAGGTGAGGGCAAGCCGCAAAGTATCAACTTTATTTTTAGTGTTGCAAAAAATAATGGCATTTTTTACCTGGCTGCCAAGCTCTGTGATCACCCGATGTAAGGCTTGGGTTTTCTGATTAAATTCTTCACGTTCATTGTTACCCTTAACGTAGTATCCAATCTGCTTGATTTTATTGGAAACGGAAGCCGGTGGACTAATCTCAACTCGCACAGGGTTGCGAAGGAAACTCTGAGTCAGTGCTTCGATATCGGGATTCATTGTTGCCGAGAAGAATAGGGTCTGGCGTTGTGCTGGTATGCGAGAACATATTTCTTTAACCTGAGGCACAAATCCTTCGTCGAGCATGCGGTCAGCTTCATCAATTATTACAGATTGAATTCCATGTAACATGATGTTTTGTCGCTCCAGATGATCATGAATTCTTCCAGGAGTACCAATCAGGACATCAACTCCGACATCAAGTAACTTTTCTTGTTCTTGGTAGGACACTCCACCGATGAGTAGCACCTTTGTTAAATTAGTCTGTTTCGCCAATGACTCGAAAAAATCATTTACTTGTGCTGCAAGCTCGCGTGTTGGAGTTAAAATTAAACCTCTCGGTAATCGGGCTTTAGCTCGTGACGACAATAGTTTGGTAATTAAAGGGATGATGAAAGCGGCGGTTTTGCCAGTTCCCGTCTGAGCAATTCCAAGTATATCTTGGCCTTCAGTCGCGGGATTAATTGTCAGGGATTGAATTTGTGTTGGTGAGTTATACCCCAAAGTATTTATGTTTTCGAGGATTAAAGGTGGAATATTAAGATCTTTAAAT
Organism: Rhodobacteraceae bacterium bin131; assembly: GCA_002239085.1. GTDB lineage: Bacteria > Pseudomonadota > Alphaproteobacteria > Rhodobacterales > Rhodobacteraceae > MPNP01. The sequence continues at coordinate 25,246 of MPNP01000027.1, forward strand.
GTTGACATTATTTCTAACTGTTTATTATATCGGTTTTAAATGCCAGTTTGATTTTGCGTTCCAAACATTAGACTCGGCAATCATATTGATAATGTTGAATCAAGTAAATTGGGAGAAAGTAATGGATTTAGGTATCACTGGCAAATGGGCCATCGTTTGTGCTTCGTCAAAAGGACTGGGTTTTGGATGTGCATCCGCCCTAGCCGAGGCAGGTGTAAATTTAATCATCAATGGCCGAGATAAAGCTTTTTTATCAAAAGCCGGAGAGTATTTGGAATCACAACATAATGTAAAGATTTACCAAATTCAAGGGGATGTGACCACTGAAGCGTGTCAAGACAATTTGCTTAGGGCGTGCCCCAGGCCAGACATACTGATTACAAACGCTGCTGGACCAAAAGCTGGGCTATGGAAAGACTGGGACCGGGAAGACTTTATAGATGCTTTGGATAGCAACATGTTGACACCAATTACATTGATGAAAAAAGTTCTTCCGGGAATGATAAAAAGAGAATGGGGACGAATCGTCAATATCACCTCTCAATCCGTTAAAGCACCAATCCCTGTATTAGGTTTGTCTAATTCTGCCAGAGCAGGGCTTACCGGTTATGTTGCTGGAACATCAAGACAGGTTGCTCAATATGGTGTTACTATCAACAATCTCCTGCCGGGAATACACGCGACTGATAGGTCAGATTATCTTGATAATGAAACTGCAAAGGTTGAAGGTATTTCGGTAGCCGAGGTAACGGCTAAGCGAAAGTTATCAATCCCGGCGCACCGGTATGGAACTATTGAAGAATTTGGTTCAATCTGTGCTTTTCTTTGTTCAAAACAAGCAGGGTATATAGTTGGTCAAAATATACTCACCGATGGTGGAGCCGTTAACGCGACCCTTTAAGTAGCCATTTTCTGATTACTGATTCCCATATCATGGGCACTTAACAAAGATTCATTCAATGCTGTGGAAGAATGAGTATAACTTCATTTTAGACAATTAACTCTGTTCTACCACTCAGGGTTAAGCGAATCAAAATTCTGAGTGTTGGCGTGGTTTTTGTTTGCCAAGTTCATGATCCTATAATAAGGATATTGACCCCACTTTTCACTACTCAATCAGATAATGCTCTCACTGTAGTTCTTGACTTCCGACATTTAATCACTGAAACCCCTGTAAAATAAGGGTTTCTCCTCAAAATAAGGGAACTACTTTTCACAGAAATTCATTCAATTTCAACACATTATTACTCTATTCTCAACAGTTTCATTCTCACCCACCCATCTTGTTCTTGACAAGTTTTCAGCATCAATGGGGCTTGGATTTTCGCTACTTGTGTAATAACACCCAATCTTTACGGTTGAACAAAGGTTCACCTTGCCTCGGACCAATTCGTTTGTTTCACGCACCACCAGAAGACTGTTTATCGTCCTCCCCTGGCCCTGATTGACGCCCTGATGAAATGGTAAACGGACAGCGGTTCCACACCAGTCCCAGGGTCTGATAAATCTTCTTCGCATCACTCGAAACTTGGCTCGGCATCCCATAACGCCCCTGACCCGCCGTATCATACAGGATTCTGATTTGGATTCCGTACAAGGCTTTCTGTATCCGATCCGTACTCATGCTATGACCGCATGCCTTTAAGTGATAATGCAGATGCTGAACACAACAAAAGGCCATATAACACATCGCTAGATGAGCCTTAATCCGATGCTCCTTCCAATGAAAAATGGGACGCATTTTCAAATCATGCATGTGGGTCCGAAAGCTGGCTTCAATCACCGCCAACTGACGATACTGCATGATGACATCACGGGGGTCTCGATCCTGACACCCCCACGCCACAATCCCCCGTAAACCATCCCATCGGGCCACCTTGGCTATCTTCGCCTCATCCAATGTCGCTTGACCCGCAGGGAACGATAGATACTTGGCCATCCCACCACTGACCAGCGATGCCGGTTGCTTGCTGGCGTTCAGTCGTTTCAACACCTTAGCCAACCCGCGCTCACGGTCATGCACATCCTTGCGGGCTCGCTTCGCCGAATAGGTGGTCATCAGCTGTCGTCCGGGCACTTCCGTATCGTCGATACAGCGATACCCATTATTAGTCTCAGACCCTTCGGTTCTCCCCCAGGGGTGGTATTCCGAACGATCCAAAACCAGCTGCGTCAGAGCCGCGGGGAGGTTCTTGATACGAGCACCCAGAATGTAAGGAATCTGCCGCTCCCGTAAGGCCTCTTCATTCGCCTTGGTGATCATCCCGGCATCGGCCACAACGGTCAACGCCACGTCAGGATACCGTTCTTGGAGACCCTCAAGAGCCACCATCAGGGTTTGACCTTCCGATTGATTGCCCGGAAAGACTTCATACCCCACGGGCAGACCTTCGGCGGTGACCAACAACGCCAGCAAGACCTGTACCCGATGGTGTTTACCATCCTTACTCAAGCTCTTCTTATGTAAATGATCCTCTGTGTCGTTGGCAAATGACAAGGTTGTGGTATCATAAAAGAGAGCCGTGATGGGACCAGGCAGCAACGTCTTGGCTAGGGTCATGGAGCGGTCGCACATGGTTGCAATGCGGTGGTCATCAAAATAGTCCATACTGCGATTGACCATATCCAGATTGAGGGCGACCGCACTCTGGTCGGACAAGTCGCTGACGGTGGCCTGTTTGGAGAGATGTTGGGTGATGCGAGCCATGACCATCTCTTTAATTATGCTGTTGCTGCCGGGGCGACTATGCCCCGCTACATTCTCCCAGCCCAACCGCTGATAGAGTGACCCGAAGACGTCTCGGATCCCTACTATGGCTCGTCCTTCCTCGCGACATGTTTTGAGCATGACATGATCGGGGACGGGATGGTCTTCGGCGTGGCGAGACCGGTCAATCAGGTCTGTATATTCACCAAGTTTGAACAGGGTGTTTTGTCCATTGGCTTCCTTTTGCAGATCATTCATGATGGATCGTGCGAGACCATCAAAGACATCCCGTTCGTTATCTTTCCGTGCGGTTCCGACGTGTCGGAGGACGCGTTCTTGAACTTTGGTACCGGTTCGGACTGATTTAACGATCTGAACTTTCGTACGACCGTTAGCCATTTTTTTGTGTCGAATAAACATGGTGTTCAAATGGGAACGAAGTGGGGACTTGTTAAGTACCGATGTAGGTCAGTAATCCTATTTTATATACATGAAGATTGAACGACTTGAAACCTCCTAAAAATTGGAACTCACTTTTGTTGAAACCTGCTAAAATGTCTAAAGTTAAGAAATTGCTTTAGCATCAAGCGTGCACCATCATTTTAAAACAGGGAATTTCTTAGCTCATATGCTCTGAAAACCAAGTCGATATTAAGTTCTGGACACAATAATACGAAATTGGTGGTTATTGTGATACGAGCTATTGTAGTTCGTTCTTTCGAAAATAGAGCAAGAGGTAAAATCCTACCGAAACAAGCATGATGTGAAGCTGGAAATTGATGTTCCTCGCCATAAAGGTTATGATGCTTCCATTCCTAACAGTGATGGATTTCTAACACTATGAGAGACATGACATCACTTATTGTTAAATCATTTCACTTATTTTGTTGAAGTCATCGAAAAGAGTTGCATTTGGTTAATCAATGAGATAGTATGGTTCCATCAAAGGATGGAATAACGAATATCATCCAACGTAGAGATTATCTGAATTAATCTCTCTATTCAGGTGGGGTGAATAGTGAAGCCTGTCAAACCTCACGAGACGCATTTATAATCACATTAAAATGGTTTGACTATGATGTATGCTATCGTTCCTTGTATCGGTTCACTTAAGGATTGTATTGAACGAATGAGAATGACGCACCCTCATCTTTGTAGACCACCTTCTTTGTGGGGAATCTTGACGTGGTCCAAGAGCAATTGAGGATTTGTCGCCGATGAAATTGGTGTGACAGATAATAAGGTTTATGAAGATCCTGTCCGAACAGCAATGCCATATTTAAAGTACATTCAGCTCATGGCTTCCAAGATTAATAGAGAGAAAAACTAATGACTGAACAGAATTTGCCAAAAGCTGTTGAAGGGACACCACAACTAGCAAAAACACCTGTTGGTTGGGGATGGGTAAAGGGTAATGCCACTATAATTATTGTTGTATTAACTGGCCTAGTAAATATTATAGCAACTATTATGGGAGTAACTTGGTTTTTTAGTGCACAAATTAACGACTTACGGATAGAAGCAATTGAGAGGGATAGCAAGTTACAGCAAGAAGCAATTGAGAGAGAAAACAAGTCAAAGCAAGAAGCAATTGATAGGGATACCAACTTACATCTGA
>MPNP01000348.1 GCA_002239085.1 Rhodobacteraceae bacterium bin131
GCGGAGGGGATTAATCGTCTGTCGCATAGCCTCGTCACTCGAAGAATCGTTGCATTTGGTTAAGATCAGGCCATATTATGGAAAAACACCAATGTACAAACCAATCTTGAAAAGAAGCTTCGCATATCAAAGCCCCTATCGCAAGGGATTTAATAACAATTATTTTATTTTCGGGCAGACACTAGCTATAATTTTACCCCTCCCTCCAAAAGAAATACTATATTTTGGAAATCAAACCATATGATTTTATTGCAAACTCTACCCATCATTTTAAACCCTGATAAAATGTATTCAGTAACAATAATCCCTAACCCATCTTTAACATTAAGTGCTCAAAAGCCAATGGAAATGGGGATGTTAAAATTCAAGGGACGCTACTAAGTCGCACTTCCGGCACTTGAGTACCTCAATAATGTTCTGAGTGTCGTGCGGGTTTCATCCCGCCTTTTACCGCATTAATTCCCGGTCAAACCAGTGACTTTGCGTACATTCATCAGTGGTGGTGATAGTCCCATGTCCTGATAGAACTTGGTTTGGATAGCATCAGGTGTCGCGGTCGTGCGAACATGGATGGTCGCGTTATCCGAACAGGCAAAACGGGCCGCTGCCAGGTCTTTTGCTTGACCATGCCGTTGGGTCTTGACCAGTCGATGGGCTTTGCGTAGTGAACCGTCTTTGGCGGTTCCTGTTTTGGTTGCTCTGATAAACATGTTGGAGATTTAGGGTTGGTGTGAGGCGGGTTCACCCCCCTAAACTAGAAGGGTGGCAATATATGAAAGGTTTTGGAGGATCCCCGGACACGTCACAATCGGGTAGGCGGTAATACTTGAAAATGTGGGTATGTTAAAATGTTGAATTTAACCTTAATTTACACTTATTGGAAGGAAAAATGTTAAAGTTGGGCTAAAATGAAGTAATCAGAATAATATTAAATTGGGGGAATCTAGAAATTAATCCCAAAATTTATGGAGGAATAGATTATTACAAATTGTATGGAAAATCTCCTCCATTGATTATTCAGAAAGGTAAGAAGCGATTAACTCTTCCTTCAAGTTAAATTTATATGATTTAATACCACCTTATCAAGCAGAAGATTATTTGATGTTAGTCCGTAATGGGAAGTACTGGTAAAAAGATTTCATTCAAGGTTTCTGCACGAACCGCACGACTCATTGGTCGTGAAAATGTTGCAACAGCGAATGGTGCAGTTACTGAACTTGTAAAAAACGCCTATGACGCTGATGCTCGTATGTGTGCCATTTGCTTTTTACAAAAATACAACAAAGTACCAATTGAACTCAATTCAGATGAGTATGACTATCTAGAAAATATTCATCCTGAAATTACCAATTACTTCAATAGAACAGAACAATCATACCATCTTGTTGAGGGACTTACAGAAACTGAACGGTCAGACCTTGACAGGATGTTTAAGGGAATTGTTGATCTTTGGATTGTTGA
>MPNP01000349.1 GCA_002239085.1 Rhodobacteraceae bacterium bin131
TGAGTTTCAATTACCTTCTGCACCACGGTTTAATTGACACAGACCCTGAAGGTATTGGAAATACTTTTAAATGTCCAATCCCTTCGCTTCAGTCCTTTGCTGTAGCGAATACAGGAACACTTCTACATAGTTGTGTGTGTATCGGTGATATAACTAAAGTCATGAACCAATTAACGCCTAGCTATGATATCAATGCTGTGGATGATTGGGGTCGGACACCCCTCCATTTAAGTGCCCAGAATGATTGGGTTGAGTTGACCCAGCTGCTCTTAGATAAGGGAGCGAACCCTCAAATACGTGACCATCGCAATCGGCGGCCCTTAGAGATGACCAAGGAGGGGAGCGAGACGTACGATATGATTTATCAAGCGACGCATGTAGCACCGCCACCGGAACCACCCGAGCCGGATTATGGCGATGAATATGAACCGTCATTTTAAGGGGATTAAAATAGTTTCCCCCAACCCTCGTGTGTGTTGCTCATCAAGCAGATGACTATGGGTAAATTTAGTGTACAAAAGCCAATAGAAATGGGGATGTTAAAATTCAAGGGGCACTACCAAGCTGAACTTTCGGCACTTGAGGACCTCAATAATGTTCTGAGTGTCGTGCGGGTTTAATCCTGCCTTTTACCGCATCAATTCCCGGTCAAACCACTGACTTTAACACATTCCTTGACGGAAGTGATAGTCCCATATCCTGATAGATCTTGGTTTGGATATCATTAGGTGTCGCTGTTTTGTACACATGGAGGGCTGTGTTATCCCGACGGGCAAAACGTGTCGTTGTCCGCTACAAGGTCTTTTGCTTGACCTTTTGACCATGCCGTTGGTTCTTGACCAGTCGGTCGGTCAAGCCGATATCGGCTTGACCCATCAAAATGGCAAGATGCTATAAACTGTCGATCGTTGTTGGTTTTCATCCAGGAACAGTGGACAGCGAATTATCTAAACATTTTCAGCGCTTGGGACCGGATGGAAAACTTTTTACTCCTAACCATTCAGCACAAAAGCTGCTCCAAGTTCTGGAAAGACTCACTCCAAGCCATAGCGGACAATGCTTTGCTTGAGCTGGTCAGCAGATATTACCTTGAGCATGCGTTTCTATCAAATCACAGTGTGGCTGGAAATTTAGTGCTATCAAAAATCGGTGCATGAGTTACACAGGCCTAAAACCCATTCCATTAATAGTGAACTAAAAACTGCCGTGGTGATGGGTTCTTTAAACCACCTCCATAGCCACTATTGCCAATCATCGAGACTTGCGAATTACCCTTTCGCCCTATCATCCTGATTGTCGCTCAATCGAATTGAATACGGACTGCTTTACTTTGCCATGCACAGGTCTGAACAATCCATGGAAAGGGTCAAGTTATATTTCTGTAGTCATTCGGGATGAGAATGATGAATCAATGACAGCTGTGATACTTATTGGTCCATTGATTTCAAACGACTTGTAT
>MPNP01000350.1 GCA_002239085.1 Rhodobacteraceae bacterium bin131
TTTGACCGTGAGCATCCCAAAGTTTGACAAACTCCACCAATAAATTTTTTCAATCCAACTTACTATCCTTAAGGTAATTCGGTACCTTCGTTCATAATCCGAATATATTCCTCATAACAATATAGTCGGTTTCGTTTCTGACCGGTTACTTCTTTGATGATGCTAATCTTTTCCAATTCACGCAAGCAGGTATTGACTGTAGCAGGGGAAAGTTGTGTCTTTTCAGTTATCCAATTTGATGAAGCCAAAGGACGTTCCTGAAGTGCCCGATGAATCAAATGAACTGAACCGGAGATTCTTTTCATTCCACTAATACGTTTACTATCTTCAGCTAAAAGATTCATAAGCCGACGAGCAGAATCTACAGCTTGTGTTGCCGTATGGATAACAGCGTCAGCAAAGAAGTCCAGCCAGGATTCCCAGTCCCCGGTATAACGTACTTCATTCAGTAGTTCATAGTACCTCCGTCGATGAGTCTTGAAATACAAACTCAGATAGAGCATCGGTTCCCTGAGCACTTGTTCAGAATAAAGCAACAGGGTAATTAGCAAACGTCCCAAACGCCCGTTACCATCAAGGAACGGGTGGATAGTTTCAAACTGAACATGAGCTAAAGCTGTCTTGATTAGAACAGAAGTCTTTTCCGGTTGGTCATGTAAAAAAAGTTCCAGTTTTCCCATGCACTCAGTAACATATTCTGGAGGTGGAGGAACAAATTCTGCTGTACTGGGGCGACTACCTCCGATCCAATTCTGGCTTCTGCGAAACTCTCCCGGATGATTTTCCTTGCCACGCTCCTTTGATAATAGGACTCCATGGATCTCTTTTAACAATCTGATTGAGAGTGGAAAATTCTCATCTAGTCGGGTTATACCGTGGTTCAGAGCGGCCACATAATTACTCACCTCCTGAACGTCATCAATTGGAACCCCAGGACGTTGCTCAATCTCAAATAGTAACAAATCAGAAAGTGATGATTGTGTTCCCTCAATCATCGAGGACAGAACAGCCTCTTTACGAACATACATATAAAGGAATAATGAGGTGTCCTTAAACAGTACCGAAATGCTATCAAGGCGACCGAGTGCTATTAAGGCCTGATCAAACTTTTTCCTGAGTTCAGGCGACCATTCAATGGGCGGTGTTGGAGGTAAAGGTAGCGGAACAAAAGCTTGTACTTTTTCTCCGAAGGTCGTTATGGTGATGTGATTGCACAGTAAATTTCTCTTCATACTTTTATTTCACTTTTTAAATTAATAAATTTTTTATTTTAATTTATTGCCTAAATTAAAATAAGACTTAGTAAAATGTTAGCAAGAGGTTGTTCTGTGATGAGTCTGAACACTGCTTAATGATAGTTGTTAATCCTATTGACAGAGTTGAATTGGAGTTTTTTAGTTTCTGTCCCAAAATACTAAAATAGTTATCACCCCTTGCAATAA
>MPNP01000351.1 GCA_002239085.1 Rhodobacteraceae bacterium bin131
CTTGAGTTGAACGGGAAAAATTTGCTGATAATAGGCTATGGGCGTGTTGGCAAAGAAGTTGCCATTCGCGCCAGAGCATTTGGATTGAATGTCATCGTTTATGACCCGTTTTATTGTCAACAACCAGATGATGACATTACTTTGGTTCAGAATTTAAATGATGGACTTTGCCAAGCAAATATAATGACTTTGCACCTTCCTCTATTACCTGAAACGAGGAACCTAATCCGTGAAGAGCAATTAAACCTTCTCCCCGACAATGCTATTGTCGTGAATACGAGTCGTGGTGGAATTATTAATGAATCTAGTTTGGTCAATGTACTATCAAGCGGGCATTTGCTTGGGGTAGGCCTTGATGTTTTTGAAGAAGAACCTGTCCGCTCAGATCATCCCCTACTTCAATTTGACCGAGTCATTGTGACTCCTCATTCAGCATCTCTCACTGAGGACACATTGATTGCCATGGGGAATGCCACATTGCAGAATGCGTTGGACGGTGTTGATGGCAAACTCGATCCAAATCTTGTCGTCAATCCTGAAGTTCTCAGGATGTAATCTCTTTAGTTCAGGCTCTCCAGAGGAAAATACAACCACCTGTTGAGTGACTTACGCGGGCGGCAAGTCTGCTATCCTGACCGTAAAGGTAATCCTTGGTTGCCCTCTTAATTTACATGTATGGCAGGTTCAACTTTCCATTCTCAAAGATCATAGTGTAACTCGGACCCAATACCCCCAACTTAGCTTATTTTTGTTCCCAACCCTCCTCTTCAGCCAATCTGTTAATTCAAAACTCACTCATCACATTGCTTGGTCACCTGTCGTGATAACACTTGCCTAAGGGTTCAAGGCTGGAAATTATTCAACCATTCATGACACGGCGAGGTTTTAAATCTCCACTTACGCCGCGGTCCTGCCATGACATTCAAATAGTACATTTCGTAACCAAAAGGTGTCCCACACGGATGATGTCCTTTGGGAACCAATACAACATCATGGTTTTGGACGCACATTGTTTCATCAATTTGCCCATCGTCAGTGAAGACCCTTTGAAAACCAAAACCTTGCGATGGATTCAAGCGATGGTAATAGGTTTCTTCAAGATAAGTAATGTTTGGATAATCGTCCTCATCATGGCGATGCGGAGGATAGGATGACCAGTTTCCATGGGGCGTAAAAACCTCCGTTATAAGTAGGCTATCGGCAACATCACGGTCTTCCATGGCAATATTATAAATTTCCCGGGTATTTGTGCCAACTCCGCGAGTCATGTAGTGAACCCCTTCAGGTCCAATACGTTGTGTTTGGCGGCCTTGAGAACCTGGAGCTAAACATACCCCAATAGTACAATCTGTCGTTGCTGTTGCCGTCCACTCGGACTGAACCTCAATGTAAGCTGCATGGGGAGGTTTCTTTTCAAACACATCCATTCGGTCGCCGAGTTC
>MPNP01000352.1 GCA_002239085.1 Rhodobacteraceae bacterium bin131
CCAGTACATATAATTTATCTTCAAGATGATCGTTCCAGCTTTCACCTAGCTTGAGAGTTGAAGGTGCCTCATCCAGAGCAAAAATTTCCTCTCTTGGGGTTCCATTCGGTTTACGACTCATCACCTGTAATATCCGTTCGGCGGTGGGAGCCAACTCAATCATTCCCTTGTAATCATAGCTGTCCCGAACATTGCGTAAAGGACGCAGAGATTCATAGTGCCAAAAACTTTCCTGCCATTGCTCAAGTGATTCCCCGTCCGTGGCCTATCAACTTTTCACACTTAACTCTGCAAGTCAGTTTTCAGGTTACCTTTATCCAATCTGACAATCAGAATCCCTGTTTTTGCCATTGAACACACTGATGATTCTGAATCATTGTATCTTCCTTGGGGTCTCATTCATTCAATCATCCTTGCCCCATTGGTCATCATCAATCCGTGTCCTTCATGTTCAGGGTTAAATCGTACAGTGAGCTCCATAGTGGTCCGATTCAGACCAACGCATCGCCATGAAGACATGAGCCCATTGTGGCTTCAATCGCCAGGCCCATAATGTGACCCGGATGGACACTGACCGCTCATCCGGATGAGGCCGGTATCGATATCATCTGGATGGTCGCTCCATTGCTGGTGCACCGACGGGTTGGAACACGTTGCCAGCCCGCCCGTCAAGGGTAGTATCGCAACCGCTGTTCAAGCACACCTGTTCGGCCGAGGAACCAACCGCAAGGCCGTCCCTGGTTAACCATCGGGTTCGGGCTCGTTGACCCCATCCTCGTTCACAATGACCGCAACTCGGTGAGACACAACCGCTGAATGGCGGTGTATTTTCCGTATATGACGGACCGAAGGGTGGTTATGGTTTATCCGTGACCCGGATCGTCCCGGTGTCCCAGATGAGCCAAGGTGGCCTCGTAGGTTTGGATACTATTGTTTAAAAGCAGCACACCTTTCCAGAGTTTCTGAGTGCCGGGCAACGGTTGGCGCTTGGAGGGATGAAAGCCGGCCAAACTGGCCACCAGAACCACATAGTCGGTCATGGTCATGGCTTCGGGTGGCCCACGCGGAACCTTGAGATGACGCCAACGCGCGACCAAACATAAGACGGTTAATACCATCCGTGATTCATGCTCGCAGGCCGGTTCCTTGGGATGCTCATGTGCTAACCGGGACAACTCCCACACGCGGAAGGCGGTGATGGCATCAAACGCCAGACACTTGGTTAGGTCTTGCGCTTGGTCAAAGCGACGGTCCTGCAGGCGGGTGCCAACCTTAAGGGCATGGAAAAAGCGTTCAATACTCCACCGTCGCTCATAGAACTGCACGGTTTCAAGAGCCAGGGCACGTCCGGGGGTTTGCGTGGTTGTGGTGATCAACATCCAGTGCAAGGCCTGATGCTTGGGCGGTGGGTTCTCCTCACGGGCTTCAACCA